>JBIKZY010000024.1:0-22820 GCA_044354475.1 Phycisphaerales bacterium | reverse complement strand
GCACCGCCGCCGCCCTCAAGCAGCGATTGCAGAACCGCCTGCACTTTAAGTGGGTCGGTGTACTTCAGGTCATAGAGTCGAAAGATGCCACCAGTTGTTTCCGATGACGGAGCATCAAGCACTGCGATGAGGGACTCGATCTCCTTCATGATGCTCGGCTCAGCACGAATGGTCATGCTGTTGGTTGCCGGAAGCACAGTGACCACCAGTTGTTCACTGGTGCCCACCAGTTCGCTACCGCCGCCTTGAGCAGCACCAGGTGTGCGTCCGCGATTCTGCCCAGGCTGTTGCGGCTGTCCGCCGCCAGCGCGCGGAGTGGATGCGCCACCTGATGGTCCACGCGACGAAAATAGTTCGGTAATGATGCCCTGAATCGTCTGCGCATCTTGATAAAGCAGTCGAATGGTCTTGGTGCGCACGTCCACATAGGCGGCCACATCAAGCAGGTCGATCATGTTCTGCACGCGCTTTGCCAGCGCGATATCGCCTTCCAAGATGATCTGGTTGGAGTTGTTGTCAACTTGCAGCGTGGCGTAACTCGGCAACGAATCTTGCAAGCGTTCAAACACCTGTGAAGCCTTGGTGTTCTTGATGCGGAACACCTTGATGACAATGTTTCCGTTCTCAGGAAGCGGAGAGATGTCAACGTCTGGTCCAAGCACCTTGGCAGGCTGCAACTGATTCAGTTCCGTCAGACTGTCAATCAGAATCATGTCCTCGGTTTCCACAACACCAAGTCCATTGAGGCGGAATGCTTGGAAGATCAGATTGAGCGCTTCGCTCTTACGCATCTTGCGATCACTGACGATGGTGATCTTGATCGGTGTCAGTGCCGTCTGCTTCGGGATGACCACCTTGCCGGTCCATAGTGAGATGGTGTCGATGAGCGTCTTGATTTCTTGGTCACGGAATTGCAGTCCGACCAGTTCATCAGTGACTGGCGCCTTGCGGCCTGATCCAGGTCCGCGGTCCGGCGCTGTTTCGGGGGTCGGCTCCGCAGCGACTGGTGGAGTGGCTGGCTCGACCTCGGGCGCCTCTTCCGGCGGCAGGTCCATCGGCTGATTCATCCCGTCGCCGCCGTTGCTGCCGGGCTCCTGCGGCGAATCTTGGAACGCAGCGGTTGCCGCGCGCCCCACTGGTGACGCAAGCAGGGCAATGAGCAGTGCAAGGGAGGTGGTGTGTCGGGTCTGCAAATGTGTTCTCCAAGCGTTGTGCCAAGGTGCTCGGTACGGAGCCATCTGGCCGGGTACCAGTTCAAGCTCATTGGAGCCAGGACATGGTCTTGTAGGGTCTATCGGCTGTGTGGGTCCGTTGACTAAGAAACGCCAGTCCCCAATGGCCGATTGCTGGCGAGCCCGGGTTTCTGAGTGGTTTGGGGAGTAAATACTGCCGGTATTGTCCGGTACCCCGCCCAATGCCCCCGCCGCCTGTGCCCACGCTTCGGTTAGCGGGTGAGGTCCTCAAGGCGCTGGACCAACCACTGCTCTTCGGCCTCCAGGCGCTGGCGAGTGGCATCGTTGAGGTCTGGGCGCCCGCGGGCAGCCGCCACCTGTGCCAGCGCGGTTCGAGCGGGCTCCATTTCCAGCCGTGAGACTGCCACTTGCGTGGTTGCCGCGGGAATAGGCGGTACCGCGGAGGTGGAATTCAGGACCGGTGCTGTTTCGGTGGCACCAGCAGCGCCACTGGCCTCGCTGGCTCCACCCGCTCCAGAGGTTCCACCCACTCCAGAAGTCCCACCCGCTCCCGTAGCGCTACTCGCTCCCGCAGCGGCTCCGTTCGCCCCAGTTCCGCTTGGAATGCCACCAGCTCCGGCGCCCGCCACTGTACCGGCCGCGCCGGGTGGCGTGGCCATCTTGGAGGCCATGGTTCCTGCTGGGCCGTTTCCGCTTCGGATTCCAACTCCGCCGGCGCCCGTGGCTGGCTCGACCGTCACGCCGGACGGCGTACTCGCGCTCGTCAGCGGCTTGAAGTTCGCCTCGTTCATCTTCTGACCAACCGCCACGTCGTACTCTTTGCCCTTATGTCGGATCTTCACCATCCACGGTGAGATGATCTCGACAAGCGTGATCCCCTCCGCGTCCTTACCGACTTCAACGGTGCGAGCACCTTCGAGGTAGACGGTGCTGCCAAGCATGCCGACTACTTTCGGGCCGCTGTATTCGGTTGGTGCTTGTGGCGGCGGCGGTGGTGGGGAAGGTGGCGGCGGTGGCGGTGGCGGCGGAATCTTGCGCTTCCAGTCCTGTGGCGCGAAGAACAACGAGCGTCCGGCAAAGCGAGACTCATACGTCCCCTGGGTTGCCTCATGTTGCGCAAGCAGCGGCGTAGTGACATCAACCGCGTCTATCGAGGTCGAAGGACGAAAGACATCAAGCAGCAGCGGGGCAGAGTGTTGCACCAACACCACCGCGCCAGCACTCGCGCACAACACGGTGGCGACCAACATGCCTGACCAACGAATTCCGGATGGCAGTTGAAATTGCAAGTTCATCGTGCGGACCTCCCCGTGCCGGCGATCACCCATGTCTCAATGGTTGCCTGCACCGTGACCTTGCGATTCTGGTCGTTTTTCTGCAGCCGCAGCGAAGTGATTCCATCGATCATTGGGTGTGACTCCAAGTCTGCGATGAACTTCGGCAACTCATCCGCGGTGGTTTCAAATTTCACTTCTGCCTGCAGGCGATCAATGGACGGGCCAAGCAGCGAAGCGTCATTGTCCTTGACGCGCTGTCCGGTTCGTGCTTCGTAACTGTAGCCAGCCACTTTGTGCTTCCTGGCAACTTCATCAATCGCACGCGCAAGTGCTTCGCGACCAACTGCTGCTGGGCCAGGAGGAACCACTGGACCAAACGTCGCCACTGATCGGCGCAGGTCGGCGCTCACCGTGCTGTTGCGCTTGGCGCCGCGATCCAACGCCGCTTCAATGCGCTCGCTTTCGGAAGCCCAGCCGCGCGCCTTTGACCACAGCAATTCATCAACGGCAAACCACGCAATGACCACGAGCACGGCAATGACCAGCCACTGTTGCCGGCGCGGAAGCGCCTCGTAGCGCATGCGGAGATCAGCAGCTTGATTCCGGAACGAACGGCGCTTCTTGGCACGCACAGGTGCGGGAATGCTGCTCTCGAGGTTGGCGGGAAGATTGGTCATAGTTGCACCGGAGCGTTCGATTTCATTCGTGCTTGCATCGTTCGAGTAGAAGGTCGAACTCAGTCTTCAGGCGAGTCTTGACTGCATCGTCAAGATCGGCGCGCTGTCGTGCGCGGGAAACCTTTACAAGGGCTTCGCGTGCTTCTTCGCGGCTCATGCGCTTGATTTCATTCTCACTCAATACGGGTGGCGGCGGCTCCACTTCACTGCTTCCGCCAAGGTTGCCGCGTGTGGCCAGTCCACCGCGCGTCGCTGAGCCCGCAGCGCGTGCTCCGCGGGCGGCGGATTTGCTGTCTGCGCCTGCAGCCGCAGTGGCGCCGGCATCGGCGGCAGCGGCATCAGCCGGCTCAGTATTCGCGGCGGCTGCGCTGGCGGTATCCGTCGCTGGTGCACCCGCGCCGCCGCTGCCAGTTGTGCCCGACGGTGTGAATGGCGTTCCGGCGGATGACTTCCCCCGTCCAGAACCGCGCACCGCACGACCGCCGTCTTTGCCTGCCTTTGCTTCGCCGTCGGCCTGGTCAGCGCCCGTAGCGGCTGCGACCGTGCCGCCTGATCGTGGTGCGTCCTCAGGCGCGGCGCCGGATGTCACATCGGATGCACCGGTTGACCGTGATGCTGAACTCGGCGTGGTAGTGGTCCGCCCATCCAGCCCCGACGCAACCGCGTCAACATCGTCCGGCGGTGGTCCGTAGCGACGGACGCGCATGGAGGTGCGTGCAAAGTCTTGTGCTTCAGGGAAGGCCACGGTGTAGGTTGGCCGCACCGCAGTGGCGTTGATCGCAAACTCTTGATAGCCGCGCGTGTCGGGCGCTTCAGAGTTGCGTAACACTTGTTCAAACGCGCCGCTTTCGCGCAGTTGCTTCTCCATCTGCAACATGATCTCGGTGCCTTGCAGCCCGCCCGCAGCACGAGCCTTGCCACGCATCGTGACCGCCTGGCCTTTGGCCGACTGCGCAACATTGATGAATTCCAACTCAATACCGTCGGGTGCGCTGCACGCAATGTCAGAAAGCGTCTTCGTCATAGAGGCGCCTTGGCGACCAAGCACGCGATACATGGCCTGCTTTTTGAGATCGAGTTCCTCTGCCTTCACGTATCCCTCAAGGTCGGGCAGTTTCCAGCGCAGAAGCAGCAAGCGCGCACCCTCTACAGCAAGTGGTGCCAGCGCCAGCGTCAAGATGCCCACCAGCATGATGCGACGCGCAGTGCGTGGCTCGGAGATGCGGTTAATCAGCGCACCTACTCGGTCCGGACGCGCGCTCAAGTCAGTCCATTGCAGTCGAGTCAATGGCATGGCTGGCCCGCTTGCAGCGAGCGCAATACCAACGGCGAGGCCATGAGTACGCCACCACTGCGGGTCCGAAGCCTCATCGCAATCGCGCACCAATGCTGAGAGTTTTCCGAGGTCTGCATCTGCACAACCGAATCCACCAGACAGTGCGCCGCGCGCCGCTTGCACGGTGCGCTCAATGGTGTTTGGAATTTCTGCACCGGGCACACCTGCATGCACGCACGCCTCGCCGACTGCTTGTGCCACCTCGGCAATCTCAATGTCTTCGCCGTTCCCACCCGCGCGGATCACTCGTGCCAGCAGGCCACGGGTGGTTGGAACGCACACGGAAAGCACACCGTTGGCTGAATCCACCCACAGTAGCGGAGCATCGGTCACCGAAGCGATGGCGGCGAGGCCGGCGATCGCTGGTGCAAAGGAAACCATTGGTCCTTCGTTCAGTCCCTGTGGCATGTCGGCGCGGTTTGCATCCTCGGGCCACTCAGCAACAAGCCCAGTCCGGATGCCCTCGCCGCGCTCGCGTGGGAGCAAGGCCGAAGCAACGCGCCAATCAGAAGTTCGACCTTGCACAAATGCGCTGGCATTCAGTTGCAATGCGCCCTCAAGCCGCGCCTCATCAGCGGGCGGTAGTTGCACCGCCCGCACGATGACGTCAGCTCCGGGAAGCGCAACGATGGCACGTGCGGCTCGTTGTGTTTCAATCCACTTGCCCACGCGTTCATCGTCGGTACCAAAGTGCTGCGCAGCCAACATGCTGACCGCTCCATCGCTGGTGCGCAGTGATGTCAGCTCGAATCCATCGCGCGTGGCGCGGATCACTGCCACTACGCGGGGATCGCGCGTGAGGGCGGGGACTACGGGCTTCTTTGGTGACTTCTTCATTCGTATTTCACTGCTCGCGGTAGGAGATGATCTTGGCGGGGAGCTGAGACTTATCCACGACCGCCTCGATTTCAACTTCGGCACCCGTTGTTGCGGCTCGGCCACGGCTCGTCACGGTATACACGCTGCTGGTGACATCAAATTGCGTGGCAAGTTGAGTAAGAACCGTGGGATTAATGCCGGACATGTCCGAAAGGTCGGCGAGGCTGGTAATGCCTTCTGGTTTGGCGCGACGGCGAGCGATGATGGCATCGGCCAAGCGCGGATCGATCTCCATTACTTCCTTGAGTACCGAATCCGGCACGGTATTGATATTCATCCGGCCGGGCACCGGCTTGGTGAAGTCGTCCGCGGTGGTTTCGCGTAAGACCGCTCGCAGTTGCGCATTGGTGAGGTCCGCCACAGCGGAGGCGCCGCCGGTCCCGCCGCTTGATCGGCCGCTACTGGAACGGCCGCTCGAACCGCCGCCCGCGGCCGAAGGCGATCCGGAACCGCCGGAACCGCCGGAACCTGTGGAACCTCGGCCGGCGCCGCCAGAACTTTGCTTGCCACCACTCGAACTCATACCGCCGCTGCTGCTGCCGCCCGTGCTTGCGCTCATGCTTGTGCTTGCACTGCTCGCGCCGCTACTCCGTCCGCCACTTGCGCCAGTTCCACCACTCTTGCCGCCGGTGCTGCCGCTCGATCCGCCCCCGGTACCGCCGGTGCCGCCCGTGCCACCCGAAGCAAGCTGACTCAGCGGCGTGGCAATCAGCGCCTCCGGCTTGGCATTTGGCTGATTGCCATACGTTGCCAACGCTTTCGCTTGATCAGCATCAATTCCCAGGCGCTTGGTGAGCGACTCCGGATCGGCGCCCTTCAGGGGCAATTTGTCTTCGCCACTCAGCGACATCGGGCTCTGTACTGACGTGGCAGTCAGGAACTTTGACCACCCACCGTCAAGTTTGCCATCAGGCTTGTCATTCGGAAAGCTCTTGTTTCCATCATTCTCGTTGGCATCAAGGCGACCGTTGAGATTCCAGTCCTCGCCGCGGACGTACTGCGGCCATGCGCCAGCAACCAACTCCAATTCAGCAAAGCTGCGGAAGTTGCCGTTGCGCGGCTTGTACCCAAGCGAGCGGTTGGCGTAGTAGTCGCTCTCCGCGCCAAGACCTTGAACGTTGTCATCCGCATCACGCCAGTCGATGATGGCGTCGACCACATCGGGCGTCATGTTTGGAATGTTGGTGAGTTGCACGCTGGTAGCCACGTTGATGTTGAGTTTGGCACCCTCATCAAGCGGACCAGCCCATTCGAGCCCGTCCAGGAAATGTCGGATGTCCCAACTGCCAGTCGCAGTCGTTCCGGTGGCGTGCTCTTCCATGTCACGCACCACAGCCATCGGGTCATCGGGGTCGGCATTCTGAAGGTGAAACTCCATGATCGCCACCATTTGCTCCATGCCGGCGCGCGCAGCCCAGCGCGCTTGCACACGCGCGAGCGTCTCGCGTCCAACCACTGCTTGGCGGAACGTGACGATTTGTGTGGCAGACACCAACACTGCAGCCACGGCCACTGCCCACACCACCACCACTACCACGCTGCCGCGGTGAGCCGCCGCGCGTCGTGCGGTTGCTGCACGCATCGTTGTGTGGCGCTTCAGAGTGGGTGCGAACATCATCATTGCGGACCTCCGCGACCGCCGCCGCCGCCACCGCCTGGACGACCGCCACCACCACCACTCAGGCCTGGTCCGCCGCGTCCGCCGCCACCCATGCCTTGACCGCCACCCTGGCCACGTCCGCCAGTTGGGCCGGTTGTTGGCATGCCACCACCTCCACCAACGGGTGTGAGTGTTCCGGCACCGCCGCCACCGCCGGCACCCGCACTCACCGCGCCACCGGTCCCACCAGCACCACCGCCCGCTCCGGCAACGCTGTCTGCAGCAGGCGTTCCGGTCGTCGGTTGATCTTCCTCTGGCTCCGGGTCTGGCTTCGGTGCGATCAATCGATCAATGGCAACCACCGTGCGCAGATCAACATCGGGGGTGAGGCTCACGCTGTCCGCACCAACCGGAATGCCCGTGGCGGTGACAGTGATGCGCACCAACTTTGGCACGCCATCAACATCCGAATCCCACTCGGTGCGCCAACCGCCATCGCCATCGCTTGCTTCCACAAGGAACCCAACAACACCGTCAGCGATTGGCTCGGCAAGACCACCGCCATCGGGGCGTTCGTCGGGAGCCATGTCACGTCGGCGCCACAAGGCTGAGCCGAGTTCATCATCCTCAACGCGGTACTGCGTTTCGTATTCGCGCCCTTCGCCTTGGTATTCGATGGGGTGAAGCGGGCGCAGCGAAATATTGAACATCAATAAATCACTTCGCTCATGTCCACCGGTACGCGAACTGGCTTCGCGCGTAGTCAGCAGGAACCGTGTGTCAAAGAGGTCATCAGTGCGAATCATCGCGGCAATATCACGGCGCAATGCTTCAATCGACATGCTGGCACGCTGAAACGCCTCGACGCGCTCGCGCGCGATGTTGCGCGTCTTGCTGAGTTGCGCCAACGCAAAGGTGACTGCCATCAACACCATCGCCGCAATCGTTCCGGCGACTACCAGTTCGATCAGCGTGAATCCAAGCTGTGAATGGCGATTATTGCTGCGCTTCATAGCGTGCCTCACGATCAATCGGAGTCTCCGGTGTTCGAACCGGATCTTCCGTGTTCTCCGGGCGCGGCGCCATCAGCGTGTCCACTCGATACTCCAAGTTGCGATCGTCGCGCGCAATGGCCATCACTGAATACGGATCGCCGAGCCCATGCTTCTGAATATCAAGTTGCCACTGCCACTTGTCGAACGGCGCATCAAATGCTCCATCCGATGCGCGCGACAGTTGCCACTCCACCACGCCAACCGCAAGTACTTCATTCAGCAAACCATCTAAGAGTTGTGCAGCGACCAGTTCGCGTTCCGAGCGCTGTTGCATAGCAAGCGACCGTTCGGCGATGGAGATCACCGCTGCGAGGCCGATGCCAAGAATGACACCACCGATGATGACGTCAATGAGCGCCCAGCCACTACGCGCAGTGCGCAAGCGCCGCACTGATGACGGGGGCTGCATCACCATGGCTCAAAGTCCCGTCCCGCGCGGCTGAGGTCGATCGGCTCACGCGCGAACGGCGCGGGCTTGTCGGCATCAACACGCACAACGCTTGGTGATCCTTGCGGCAGTGCGACGGTGGAGTCAACACCCATTCCAACAATGCGAATTGCAATCTTGGGGCGTTCGCCGCCGGGGACACTGGCAATGGTCCATTCGCTTGGATCAACGCGTTGATCGTTGCTCTGAATTTCCACAAGTTCCACGCCCATTGGAAGGCTGACCGGGGCTGCAAAGCGGTCCGGTCGCCATGCAGGAAGTGCCTCCGGATCAGCCGGATCACTGTCCATTACCAGTAAATGAATGCGGCCATCATTGCCGTCACGCCACAGTGCCACTTGTTGCGCACTGAGGGATTGTCGATATGCAAAGAGCCGCAAGAGTTCGGCAACCTGATCCACCGCGTTGTCCGCTTCTTGCCGAGCCGTGCCAGTGAATTTTGGCACGATGGCTGCTGCTGCAATGCCCAAGACCACCACCACCACAATCAACTCGATGAGCGTGAAACCTCGCCGCGCAGCGACGGGTTGTGCAGAGTGGATGGTGCGTGCGTAGGGCATGAAAGTAGGCACGCTTGCGCGTGTCAGTTGCGCTTGTCGCCCGCTACGACATCCGCACCTTCGCCTTCGCCGCCTGCTTGGCTATCGGCGCCAAAGCTGTAGACGTCAAAGTCCAGGTTGATTTCGCCGGGGATACGGATCTGGTACGGGCTGTTCCAGGGGTCCATGATTTGGTTCTTGTTGAGCAGTGCGCCGTCGCCTTCGGTGAGTTCCACCAGCTCAAAGTCGCTGGGAAGGGTGCTCATTCCTTTGGCGGTCATGTACATGCGCACTTGGTTGGAAATGGTTTCCGCATCGGCCCGCGCCGTCTTGGCTTTGGTAAAGCCAATCCATTGCGAGACTCGTGGCACCACCAACGCAGCCAAGATGGCCATGATGGTGACTGCAACGATCAACTCGACCAGCGAGAAGGCTCGGCGTGCGTGGCGGGCAGGGCGGCGGAGGCGGTCGGTTCGCATGGGTTTCAATGAATTCGTGTCAGGGTTAGAGGAGAGGCTCACGGCTGCGTGTTGTACGCATTGAACGCACGAGTCGGTCTAATCTGACATCGTCCATCCCGGTGAATCTGAGTAAAGTCCAATAACTATTTTCCGTTAGCCGCCGAGGGCCTTTTGCATTTCCATCAAGGGGAGCAAGATGCCAGCAAGGACGAATGCCGCAATCATGGCCATCAGCACCATCAGGACGGGCGGCAATAGTTTGGTGAACAGTTTCAGGGAGGTGTTCACTTGGCGGTCGAACGCCGTGGCTGCGTGCAGGAGCATCGGTTCGAGCCGTCCGGACCGTTCGCCGATATTCACAATCTGCACCAGGAGCGGCGGAAAGAATCCGCACTTCTCAAGGGGCTCCGCCAGCGATTGACCGGTGGTGACCTTTTCCTGCACTCCGTCGATGGCGTCCATCAGCACGGTGTTGCCGAGCGTGTCGCGCACGATGTTCAGGGCGCTGAGAATCGGCAGACCTGCGGACACTAGCGTTCCCAGGGTGCGCGTGAAGCGCGCGACCGCAATGTCTCTCACCAAGTTGCCGACGATCGGGGTCTTCAGCAGCAGCAGGTCGATCCTGCGCCGGTTCTTGGGGCCTTCCATCCAGCGGCGGAATCCGACCACTCCCGCCACCGTCAGAACCAGCACCAGCCACCACCACGCGTACATAAAGTCTGCGAAGCCCATCAGCACCTTGGTGGGGAAGGGCAGTGTCACGCCTGGCTGGCCGATGATGGGCGCCATCAACCGTGGCAACAGGAACGTCACCGCAATGATGATGCTCACACCAATCATGCAAGCCACGATCAGCGGATAAATAGTTGCGCCAACCAGTTCGCGGCGTAGTTCTACGGAGCGGTCCAAGAGATCAGCAAGCTGGTGCATGACTTCACTCATGCGCCCGGAAGCATCTGATGCGCGCACCATGCCGATGATCATGTCATCGAAGGGCAAGCCATATTCTTCCATCGCTTCATGCAACGGACGGCCAGATTCCACGCGTTCGATGATGAAATCCAGAATCACCGGTTGCGCCTTGCCGCTGGCTTGGCGGCGTACGGTCTTGAGCGCATTCAGAAGTGGAAGTCCCGCTTCAATAGCGGTGGCTAGTTCGCGGATGATGTTGGCAAGCTCGGTGCGCTTCAGGCTTGGTCGACCAGAGCCAGTGCGGAAAAGACCTTTGACATAGGCAATCGGATCAGTCCCAGGCGTCCCCGCGTCGCCCTGTGCAGTGCGCTGCGGCATTGACAGTTTCGGGATGACTTCAGTATCAGTGGCTACCAGTTGCATTGGCAACAAGCCCTGCCCTTGCAGCAATCGCATCGCGTTCGCGCGATCAGTAGCCATGATCACACCAGTCGCGATCGCGCCTCCGCTGTCCATGGATTGATGTCGATAGGAAGGCATAAGTGGGTGGTGCCGACGGGTTACGCGTCGTCAATGTCCTGCGTGGCGCGGAGCACTTCATCGATCGTGGTAAGCCCGGCAGCGGCCTTCGCCATGCCGTCAAACCGCATCGGTTGGAAATCAGTACCAACCATGCCACGCAGATCAAGGGCAGGTTTGTTCTTACTGATTCCTTCGCGCAGGCGGGCGTTGATGCGCGCAATCTCGTAGAAGCCCATTCGTCCACGGAAGCCAGAGCCGTTGCACTTTTCGCAGCCCTTGCCAACCGCAACGCCGTTCACGAACAGATCGCGTTCTTCAGGGGAGATGCGAGCGGCTGTCTCTTCAGTCATCGGCATGCGCACCGTGCATTCGCGGCACAGTCTTCGCCCCAGGCGTTGCGCGAGCAATCCTTCAAGCACACTGGCGATGAGGAACGGCTCGGCGCCCATGTCCACGAGTCGTCCCACTGATGAGATGGAATCGTTGGTATGCAGCGTCGAGAAGAGCAAGTGACCCGTGAGTGCTGAACGGATGGCGATATCCACGGTTTCATTGTCACGCACTTCGCCCACGAAGATCACGTCGGGGTCTTGGCGCAGGATGGCGCGCAAGCCAGTCGCAAAGGTGAGTCCACGCTTTGGGTTCACCGGGATCTGATTGATGCCATTGAGTTCGTACTCAACAGGATCTTCGATGGTGATGATCTTCTTGCGCGGGTCGTACAACTTGTTCAGGCACGCGTACAGCGTGGTGGTCTTGCCACTTCCGGTTGGTCCGGTGACCAGCACCATTCCGTGCGGCTTCTGAATCATGCGATCCATGATTTCCCGCATTTGGTCGCGCATGCCCAGACTGATCAAATCGAGCGGCAGCGAACTCTTGTCCAAAATACGCATGACCACGCTCTCGCCGTAGACGGTGGGAACGGTACTGACGCGGATGTCAACTTTGCGGCCTTCAAAGCGCAGCGTGATGTGGCCATCCTGTGGCACATAGCGCTCGGCGATGTTCATGTTGGCCATGATCTTCACGCGGCCAAGCAGCGCCGGCTGCAAGTGCTTGGGCGGCGATGGCTGTTCGATGAGCACTCCGTCGATGCGATACTTGACCTTGAGCTCTGTTTCAAACGGCTCAATGTGGATGTCGGAAGTCCGATTCTGAATCGCTTCCAGAATGATCAGGTTGACCAGGTTGATGAGCGTTGGCTGCTCGGCCATCCGGTGCACATCATCAGCCTCAATAGCGTCAAGGTTGTGATCAACCTCACCGCCGCCAACACCGCTATCTTCGGCAAGGCTCTCCGCCATGCGTGCCGCAGTGGTTCCATACACGGCGCGCATCAATTCGCTGAATAGACCAGCATCAAGACCAATGCGTGAAACCGGCATGCGCGCGTGCGCTGCAGTTTCATCAACCGCAGCAATATCGAGCGGGTCGATCATCGCCACGAACAGCTTGCCACGTTCCACGCGCAACGGCACAACCCGAAGGCGTACGGCGACGTCCGGTGGAATGCGTGCCGACGCGTCGTCAGTTGATTCAGGAACCGCTTCGGCCCATTCAATGCCGAACAACTTGCATCGGTCGCGGAGCGATGCATCGCCGCCAATGGATGCGAACGCCGCGGCATCAAGGCCGGCGGCTGGAAGGGGAATGCCTTGGACGTCGTGATCCATCGAAGTTCGATTTACTCAGGCTTGGTTGACGGTGGTTCGGTTTCGCCGTTCGCGCCTTGGCTCTTGGTGCCGCTCAGTGCACGTTGATCGCGGGTCTTCATATTCTCGTTGGGAATCAGCGCGTCATTGTCAGCCTCCTTGACGGCGCGGCGGCCCTTCGTTTGTGGAGGAACGGCTGCAGCGTCTTGCTTGCGGTTCTCATTGGACTCGACCTTCACGCCGCCAGGAAGTTCAGCCTTCTGCTCGTCGCTCAGAATCGCTAGCAAGCGATCGCGGAACGGCGCGCCCATGGACTCGCGGTCAATGCGAGCCTTCACCACTGGATCAGTGGAGTTGGCTCCTTGCGGCGTATTGGGAGCGCTGCCCGAGGCGCCCGACTTGCGATCGGCGGCGGCTTGCACTCTCTTGCGCGGGGCCTTCGGTTGATCCACGCGCACTGCCTCGTAGATCTTCATATTGGCATCGCGGCATGCTGTTCCAAACTCCGACATCAGTGCATCAATCTGCGAGGTTTGCTCAGGACTGAGTGATGGCAGCGCGTAGGCCTGCTGCATCAGGATCATCACCGGGTGCGGTCGGAACACGTCTGGGTATCCAGCTTCGAGCGCGCGCGTGCGGAACTCTTCGCTGCGATCGCCCAGAGCAGCCGCGAGCGCTTCGATACCAGCATCATTGGCGGAACGAACCCCAATGCGAACCACCATGACTTTGTCCTGAATATCAGCACCACGCTCATAGTTCATAGAGGTCATGGCGTCCGACAATTCACGATCCAACGCGGCAATGCTGTTCATGCGGGTCACCAACGCTTCGTCAAGCATCAGTTCATACGCGGCAAGTGGTTGCTTGACAGCCTCTTGTTCGGCGGGAGTCAGTTGCATGCGCGTCAGCACTGCAAAGAGATCAACGCTCTCGCCGGAAAGGTCGCCGTCCGGGAGCAATCGCTCGCGACGCAGCGCACGTTCAAAACTCGGCCAACGCTCAAGCTGCTGCGGACCCAGCTGGCTCTTGAGGTCGGCCATGAACTTGTCCAGCATCTGCGTCTTCTCAGTACGCCACGAATTGAGTGGCGCCATGATCTTCTCAAGGACTGCGTCACCGCCGTTTGATTTAGCAATTTTCCCCGCGTCCTCGGATGCCACTTTCATGCGATCCTTGAGTGCTTCAACTCCGGTGTTGAAGTTGGACATGTAATCCTGAAGCAGTGCTTCCACAATCGGTCGTTGCCACTCTTCAAGGCCCAGCGAACTGGTCATCAGCGTCACATCGCGCTGCATGATGTCGGGCTGGAATGCTTGTGCGAAACCCCCGCGACCGCCGAACTGTGCCGATGCCGGGGATGTTGCAACCCCGGCAAGGGTCACCATGGCGATGGCTGCAAACAATGCGCGAAGCCGAGGTGCGATGTGGTCAAGACGGGCGATGCGGGATGGTGTGCGTGGCATGATCTTGTCTCCGGGAAGTCGGGAGGAGGAATTGTCGCAGGAAGCGTGGATCGTGGCGGATGAGGAACGCGCGAGTCGGCGGGTGAGGAACGCACGAGTCGGTGCCGTATCGCATGTCATCGGCGCGGACTGCGGAAGTCCTCACAGGACTTTTGCACTTTGCGACTGATAACCAACAACGGACGCTGCCAACCACGTGCGTGCGAAGTTCGCCGACCGTGTTTCACCCCGTTGGTGCAGGCTGCAGGTTGTTCAGGCGCCGGAAACGGTTCGTTGCTCAATGCGCTTTTCAGACACAGTCACCACGATCCGCTGCACAAAGATCCCTGGGGTGTCCACGTCATCGGGGTCAATGTCACCCAGCGCCACCAGTTCTTCTACTTCCGCAATGGTGATGGCGCCGCATGTGGCGGCCATGGGGTTGAAGTTGCGGGCGGTCTTTCGATACACCAAATTTCCTGCCGGGTCGGCTTTCCACGCCTTGACCAAGGACAGATCGGTGCGAATGCCCCGCTCGAGCACGTATTCGGCGCCATCAAATTCCATGTGTGGCTTGCCGTCAGCAACCACCGTTCCAACGCCAGTCTTGGTGTAGAAGCCGGCGATCCCAGCGCCACCGGCGCGCATGCGTTCCGCCAGGGTTCCTTGCGGCGTGAATTCCAATTGCAGCTCGCCGCTCATGTATTGCCGCTCAAACTCAGCGTTCTCGCCTACATAGCTGGAGATCATCTTGCGAATCTGGCGGGTCTGCAGCAAGAGCCCAAGCCCCCAGTCATCAACGCCCGCATTGTTGGAGACGCAGGTCAACTCGCGGGCCCCGGAATCCCGGAGCGCCATGATGAGTTGCTCCGGAATGCCGCACAGCCCGAATCCGCCCACGGCAACGCTCATGCCATCGTGAACGATGCCTGCAAGCGCGCTCGCTGGTGACTCATAGACCTTACTCGCTGCCATGTATCAGATCTCCTGCGTTTCACGCGTTGTGGTGCAGAAGTGTAACCCCGGCGCGGCTAGGCTTGCTGCTGCCGTGAACCGCCGATCGACACTGTCCCTGATTGCCTTGCTGCTGGTGCTTTCGGCCATGCCCGACACCATGGCGGCGCCGGTCTTGAAGGAACTGTTTGTCGATCGCTACGGCGCCACCGTTAAGGAAGCGCAGGTATTCATGGCGATCAACCTGCTCGGCGCGGTCGCTGCGGTGCCGCTGCTCGTGTGGTGGCGCCGTCGTACGGGTCCGGTGCGGATGCTGGTGATCGCTTCGTTGGCCGACGCGGTGCTGTTGGGGCTCCTGTCGGCTCCCATTGGACTGTGGTCATCGCTCGCCGTGCGCGCCGCGGAGGGCATCACGGACGTGGTGGTGTTTGCGTCGCTCTTTGACTTAGTTCGGCGCAATTCCGGGCCGCATGCCGCGCGTGGTCTTGGCCTTGCATCTACGCCGCTCCTGCTTGGCCTTGGACTCGGTGCCGTCGCCGGTGGGTTGGCAGCGCAGCGCGTTGCGGGCGTGAGTGACGACGCGGCGTCGGGGTCGGATGTGGCACTTGCTGTCTTTGGGGTGTCCGCGCTTGCCAGCGTGTTGGTGGCCATTGGCGCGCTGGTCTTTCGACGTTGGCTCGGCGGGATCGCCGCGGTTGAGCCGGAGACTGGGCCGTTGGTTGCCAGCGGCGCCTCGCATGCCGGCCGAGTTCCCTTGGGGCGTCTTGACGATCGCCCGCGGCCGCTCCTGTGGAGTTGCGTGATGGCATTCTTCGACCGCGCCACTGGTGGCCTGATTACCACCACACTTCCGTTGGTATTGGCTGGATTTCTTGGTTACAGCAAGGGTCAACGGGGCTGGTTGATTGGGCTTCCGCTGTTGTTGATGGCGTTGTGCACTGGACCAGCCGGCGCGCTGTGTGACCGTGTTGGCAGCCTGCGCGTACGTATCGCAGCCGGCGTGGTGTACGCACTGGCGTTTGCGATGATTCCATTTGCTGCGTCAAATCAAGCAGCCATGGCGGTGACGATGTTCGCCGTCGGAATCAGTGCCGGCGCGCTGTTCTCAAGTTCATTGGCGATCGCCGCCGAGAGCGGCGGATCAACGGTTGCTCTTGGTTCATTCCGCGCAGCGGGGGATGTTGGTTTCTTTGCAGGAACCACGCTATCGATCGTCCTTGCGAGCGCCATCGGTAATGAGGCAGCGCCTGGGTATGCCGACTACGCGTCGGTCATTGTCGTGTTTGCAGTGGCGCACGCGGTGAGCACGGCATTCATCGCCGGGACGGCAGTACTGGCTTCGCGTAGTGGTACGCGAGCGAACTCAGCGCAATAAGCGAGCGCGAAGATCAGATGAGCGTGATTGAAAGTCAGTTGATAGCAACAACCGGCGATGCATGACCATGTCCTGAACGGTCGCCTCGGCACGCGCCCTCCAAAGTCATGCGAATCTTCGCAAGTGCCTGGTTCTGAATTTGGCGAACGCGTTCCTTGGTCAGCCCAATCAGGTTGCCCACTTGTGCCAGTGTTGGGGTGCGACCTTGATCAAGACCTTGGAATGCAAAGCGGTGCATGACTACTTCGCGTTCGATCTCGGTGAGATCAGCGCGGTTTGATTCAACAATGTCGCGGACTTCTGCGGCATCTTGCCGTTCCGATGCGGCACGGATCGAAGCAACGCCGTCACCGTGTTCAAGCGCTGGATCAAACTCCACTGGGAAGCGTTGTTTGTGCTTGGAAACCTTTATTCCATGACGACTGAATGCCTTCAGAATCGAGCGGCACGCGTAGGTGCTGAACTTGAAACCTCTGCCGCAATCGAACTTGTCCACGGATCGCATCAGCGCCATGTTGCCTTCGCCGATCAGATCCGCATATTCGCCTTCACCAAGACGAACACGCTTCGCCATGGCCAAGACGAGCGCCAAATTGGTCTCCGCAATTTGTTCGCGGTAGGCAGTGGCGGTGCTGTTCCAGCGCAGCAATTCCTTGGCTTGTTCTGTTCCCGGGGCGCGACCACGCAAGGACTTCTGGATCCGATTCATGCGGTAGCGCGCATAATTGAACTGCATAAAGATCACGCGCTCTTGGGCAGCGGTGAGTACCACGCCATCATGCCGGCGCGGCGAAGTGGTTCCGATGTCGTCCATCATGGGTCGATACCAGGTCACGGTGGGACGAGGAACAATTGGCGCTTTCGTGTAGATGCGCTGTTCTGCACCGGCCTTGTGGAAGTCCGGGTGATCCATGAAATCGATTTCATCTGCCAGCAATTCGCTAAGAAGTGCTGCGTCGGCGCGGGTGCGTTGCGCCTTGGTTGGCTTGGCGGGCTTCGCCAACTTCGGCTCCACGCGCACCACAGGGGCGAGCGGGGCGGGCGTTGCAGTTGGCTGAGGCATCGAACCAGATCCACCACCGCCGGTCACTTGCCCACGGCGGCGCCGGGCTCGTGCCTGGGGAAGGCGACCGTCTCCGTCCATGATGCTGTGGGGTAGTGTGGTCATTTGGTCCTTAGTAACGGAGTGGGTGCCGCTAGATCTCTTACGAATGAGTTCGCATCGTGTTCAGCACGGATTCAATAAAATTTGAAACCTAATGCGGACGTTGGACCGCGGACTGGGGGTTACCCAATGGTCGAGCGCTGGTGCAGATTCCGTTGCACCTTGAGATGCCCCACGGCGTTCGCGGGTTCGGGATTGTGGCAAGCGAACCGTAAAAACGCAGTCAAGGCGCTCGAAATGAGCGCCTTGACTGTTATTATAAGACGTTTAGGCGAATGAGCGAGTTGCTTACTCCGCGGTTCCGCTCGACATGTCGTAGACCCAGGCATCGCTGGGCCGCTTAAAGTCCAAGACTTCACCCTTGTTGAAGAACAGGGAAAGCTCGCGGACAGCCGCTTCTGGGCTATCGGAGCCGTGAATCAGGTTGAAACTGTTGGAGACACCAAAGTCGCCGCGGATGGTTCCGCCGGCAGCCTTGGACCCGAACGTGGCGCCCATGAGGTTGCGGCAGATGGCCACTGCGCCGTTGCCACGAATGGCCAAGACCAGCACCGGGCTGGAGGTCATGAACTTAACCAAGCCAGGATAGAACGGCCGCGCTGCGTGATCCTTGTAGTGCTCAGCGGCCAGTTCTGGGCTGATCTGAGTGAGTTTGGCACCGACGATTTGCAGGCCCTTCTCTTCGAAGCGGCTGATGATGCGACCCATGAGACCGCGTTGGACGGCGTCTGGCTTAAGAATGATGAGACTTGTTTCCATGTTGTTCTCCGTGAGTTGTGGGGCGGCAAGGATAGCAAAAAACCGAGTCCGGCAAGGCATTCAGCCGATCCTGCTACCGTACCCGCCCCTTCGCCGTGAAACGGCGAAGCAAGACGCGGCCCGTGATCCAGGACGTTGGGCACGGGAAGCATTGATCCGCGAACGCACGTAAAGGAGCCCGAAATGGCAGCCAAGGAAGCCGTTGCAGTGGCTGAACCGAAGAAGAAGTCCGCCACGCCCAAGGTGGATGCGGAGTCCATGGCCACTCGGCAGCGGGACATTTCGGTCAGTGAGTTTTTTGCAAAGAACCGTCACTTGCTTGGATTTGACAACCCGCGCAAGGCGATGTTGACCACCATCAAGGAAGCCGTCGACAACTCGCTTGATGCCTGCGAAGAAGCAGAGATCTTGCCAGAGATCGCGGTGATTATTGAGGATCTTGAGCCAACGCGTCCCGCGTCAGCCAAGAGTTCGCGCTACCGGGTGACGGTGGTTGACAATGGTCCTGGCATTGTTCGTAAGCAGGTCGAGAACATCTTTGGCCGCCTGTTGTATGGATCGAAGTTTCACCGCTTAAAAATGAGCCGCGGTCAGCAGGGCATCGGTATCAGTGCCGCTGGCATGTACGGGCTGATCACTACGGGTCGGCCAATGGCAATCTTCACCAAGCCGAAGGCGGGTCAGCCGACCCACCACATCGAGTTGGCGATGAATACGAAGACCAACCGCGCCGAAGTGACCTTTGACAAAGAGGTCAAGGACTTCCCGCCGGATCGTCTGCGCAAGCTGAGCGCGGGAACACGCGCGCTGGCTGAGCAGAGTGGATTTTTGACTGCAACGGAATTCCCAACTGGTACGTCGGTGAGCATTGAGCTTGACGGTAAGTACCAGCGCGGGCGCGGTTCGGTAGACGAGTTTCTTGAACTCACGGCCATTGCTAATCCGCACGCACGCATCGTCTTTGTGCCGCCGACACGGGTGACCGAAGACGATGAACCGGATGTGCTGACGGCAGCCGAAGCAAGTGCTGCGGCTGTTGCCAAGGTCACTACTGAGACCAATGGCGTCATTGTCTTTCCGCGTGGCGTTCATGAATTGCCCCGTGAAACCAAGGAAATCCAACCGCACCCGAAGGGGATCGAGTTGGGAATCCTGCTACAGATGCTCAAGGATTACGAGGCCACTGAGAAGGGCGGAACGCTCTTTAAGTTCCTTCAGGATTGCTTCTGCCGCGTGAGCGCGTCCACCGCGAGCGGCATGTGTGAAGCAATCGGGCTGACCAGCCGTACCAAGGTCGCCGATGTCGGTCCGCCGCAGGCCGAGAAACTCTTCAAAGTGTTTCAGGAATCAAAGCTGGCGCCGCCGCCGACGGATTGCCTTGCACCTATCGGTGTCCGACAATTGCTGGCCGGAATGCTCAAAGGGGTGCGCGCTGAGTTCTACGCGGCATCGAGCCGTGAGGCGGATGTCTACCGTGGGCGACCCTTCCAGATCGAGGCGGCCATTGCATTCGGTGGTGAGTTGCCTGGCGACGAAACCGCGCGCGTCATTCGCTTTGCCAACCGTGTGCCACTGCTCTTTCAGCAGAGTGCCTGCTCCAGTTTTAAAGCTGTCAGTGAGACGGGTTGGAAGAATTACAACCTGTCACAACCGCGTGGCGGAATTCCGGTTGGCCCGCTGGTGATCATGATTCACATGGCTTCGGTGTGGGTGCCGTTCACAAGCGAAAGCAAGGAAGCTATTGCGGACTATGACGAAATTCGCAAGGAGATGAAACTGGCGCTGATGGAGTGCGGGCGCAAGTTGGGCACCTACCTGCGCAAGCGCCAGCGCATGCGTCGTGAGGGTCTGCGCCGCGATGTGTTTGAGCGCTACATCGGTGAGATCGCCAAGGCAGTGCATGCCATCATGGGTGCTGATCCCAAGGCGATTTATGAAGCGCTGTTGGAGCAAGCCAACGCGCGCACCGCAGTGGCTGATCAAGTGCTTGATGAAGACGGCAAGGTCATCAAGGATGAAGATCCAATTGGTCCGGACGATGATGGCGTGCTCATTGTGCACGAAGCTATTGCTCCGGCGGTTGCGCAACTGTCCTCCACCCCGTTCGCGCCGCTGGACTTTGGTAACAGCAAAAAGAAGCAGACGAGTGAGGCTGGCGCAACGGCAAAGGGTGCTACTCGTCAGCCCCGTGGCACGGGCGACGCTCCGTCCCGTAGCAAGGGCAAGTCCAAACCGGATGCCGCAGCGAGCCCCAAGCGAACTGCAAAGCAGGCTCCAGAATCAGCAGCCCGAGCAGAGCTTCGTGCGCGTGCAGCCAAGGCGGCGAGCCGCAAGCCTGGCGGCGGCAAGCCCAGTAATGACGGCCCGCGACTCTTCTGATCATTCTGATCATCGTTGATCATCGTTGATCATCATTGATCATCTCGTAACGAAATAGGAACGACACCATGGCAAAGCAGAAGACACCCAGCGCGCCCGCTCGCACCAAGAAGGAGCGCGACGCCGCCACTGAGAAGAAGATTGTGACGCTCGCCACCGATGTGGCGAAACGTTCGCTTGCAGGACATGAGCCGACGGTTCGCGTTCCCACGCGCACCAAGAGCAACACGCTCTGGAACAAGAAGAAGGGCATCCTGCAAATGGGCCCCGCTGCGCAAGAGCGCGGTCTGTTCAACTTGAGTCAGGCGAAGAGTTTCATGCAGACCATGCTGCACTCCTCAAGTATCAAGGACTTGATTGCAGCAGAGAAGACGCTCAGTTTGCGTGGAATGTTTTATAAGGGTCTGCATACGGTTGCGGGCACCAAGGAGAAGACCTTCGCTGACCAGGATGAGTCGGACGGCATCTTGGAAGACCTGGAAGTGTCGCTGGCGGCGCTGCGTGAAGAATTGCACATCTTTGCCAAGAAGGCAGGCACGATGGTGGGCAATATCACCATCATCGACTCAGGCGATGAAATCGACTGCCGGCGCATGGGATCAGGCGGCTATGCCATCCCATCCATCGTGGAACCGGATGTGATCAAGTTCAAGAAGTGTGACGCCAAGTTCGTTCTGCATGTTGAGAAGAACACCGTTTGGAGTCGCTTCAACGAGGATCGCTTCTGGGAGAAGCACAATTGCATCTTGACCGAAGGCGGTGGTCAGCCGCCGCGCGGAGTGCGCCGCTTGTTGCGTCGACTGAACGAAGAACTTGGGCTGCCGGTGTACTGCTTGCTCGACTGCGACCCATGGGGGCACTACATCTACAGCGTGATCAAGCAGGGCAGTATTTCGCTGGCATTCGAGAGTGAGCGTTTGGCGATTCCTGACGTCAAGTACTTGGGTATACGCGCGAGTGATTACCGTACGTGCGGCCTCAGTGATGATGTGCAGATTGCGCTGAATGACACCGACATAAAGCGTGCCAAGGAAATTGCCGCGTACCCGTGGTTTCAAGGTCACAAGGGTTGGCAGCGCGAGATCGAGGGGATGCTCAACAACGGCTTCAAGATGGAAGTGGAGTCCTTGATTACCAAGGACATCTCCTACGTCACTGAAACGTATGTGCCGCAGCGACTGAAGGCAAAGGACTGGCTGGACTAAGCGCGGGTCTCGCGCAATCAGCGCGGTGCTGGTGCGTCGGACGCGGTCTCGGCGAGTGGCAGGGTGATGCGAAAGCGTGCCCCATGGCCATCGCTTGCATCAAGTGCTTCAATACTCCCACCGTGCGCCTCCACAATGCGCCGAGCGGTGGCAAGGCCGAGTCCATTGCCGCCCGGCTTGGTGGTGTGATACGGCTCAAAGGCGTGCTGGCGCATCTCCGGGGTCAATCCTGGGCCCGTGTCTTCCACATCAATAGCGGCGCAGCGGGGGTTCTCGGTCCGGCTTTCGGGCGGATCGGCGTACACCGAAAGTTGCAGTGTCCGGGCGCGGTCTTCGGGAAGGTCTTGCATGGCCTGCACGGAGTTCAGGAGCAAATTGAGCAACGCTTGCTTCAGGAGCGAAGGGTCGGCATCAACAATCACCGGTTGCCGGTCCATATCGACGACAAATCGGACGCCCGCTTGCTCTGCTTGCGGCATGAAGAAGTCGCTGATTTCGGTCACGGCGTCGCGAAGATCGCAGTGCCGCCGATCAAGTTGCAATCGGCCCGCGTAACGCAAAAAGTCAGTGAGAATGTCGCGCAGGCGTGCGGCTTCGCGCGCCAGTGTGTCCACGCGCCGAGACATACTGGCGCGATCGGTTTCATCAAGCGGCGAGTCCAGGATTTCCTCGCGCAGTAGTTGTGCGTTCAAGACCACTGTGGATAGTGGATTCTTGATTTCGTGTGCCAGTCCGCGGGTCATCGATGCAATCTCGGCGTTGCGCGCGCTCTCCGCGGCTGCACGTTCAGCGTGCCGCACTTGCGTTCGCTGCAAACGCATCATGCGGTAGGGAATCCACCAGGCGAGCGCAACGATGCAGACTGCGCTGCCCAATGCCAAGCCGAGAACCGCCCATCCGGGTAGCGATTCAGCAGCAGTCGTCGGCAAGGACACTGGCTGCCGCGGCGCTCCGACGGTGGCGATGGTGCCAGCTGTACCGGTA
>JBIKZY010000135.1:0-6020 GCA_044354475.1 Phycisphaerales bacterium | reverse complement strand
TAGTCCCGCGGACGCTGGTCCGGTGATGACAGTGCAGGTGATCGCCGCCACCGCACAGTGTGCGGCCTGTACAGAAATTCTCTGATTTCCCATTTCAATCCCTTGCGGCTAAGCCGCGAAATTCCTTGCGTGGCGCCACAGTAACCCGCCGTTTCCGTGGTTCTCGGAAACACTGCGGAAGTTCCCATGAAATTTCGGGCAATTTATTACCCACGCTGTGGATTGTGCTTGTCCGCCCATGCACAGGTGGTGACAATGTTGACATGTTGATCCCCATGCGACGCGCGGCCGTCATGTTCTCGTGCATTCCCCTCGTGGCAGTTTCGGCGTGGGCGCAGTCGCAGTCGGTGCTGTTGATTCCAGATACATTCGGCGACAAGATCTGGGCATTCAATGCCTTTGACGGCTCAGTGATTTCCAACAATTTCATTCCCAACGATGGCCGCATGAAGCAGGTCATCCAAGTGGCGCAGACCCCGCAAGGCACCTTCCTGATGGCCGATGTTGGCAGTGATCAAGGTTGCAGTGCCGATGACGCAGTGCGTGAATACTCCCGTTGCGGTCAATACATTCGCACGCTTGCCGGGCCATCGGATGGCGTTTGTAATCCAGAAGGCATCTGCATTGCGTATGGCAAGGTGTGGTTCATTCGACTCTATGACGGTGCCTTTGAGACCACCCCGGGTGCCAATGCGATTTGGTCCATGAATTACGACGGCACCGGCCTGACACAGGTGTGCGCCAGTCCGTCCTTCGGCAAGACGTGGTCGCTCTTTCCGTACAACGGCGGATTTCTGGTCGGCGACATTCTGGACCACAATCTGGAATTTGCGCCACTGAACTGCGCGACCTCCGCGCCGTTCTACGCTTATGGCCAAGGTGGCGGAACCATGCGGACGCCGCAGCAGATTCAGGTGTTGCCCGATGGCACAGTGATTGCGATGTTCTTTTCAGGATCGGCCGGAGCGTCGCTCTTTAGCCCAACCGGCGAACTGCAGGGACAGATCTCCACCCCAACCGGTCGCGGCGTCTATCCGCTTGGCAATGGGGAAGTGATGTTCTCGGGTGGTACGCAAGTCCAAGCGTTCAACCCAGTGACAAGCCAGCTTCGGACGATCGTGAACCAGATCACGCCCTTGGCAAGTTTCCGGTGGATTTCTCCCGCGACGCTGTTGCCTTGCCCCGCAGATTTGAATTGTTCGAGCACCGTTGACGGCGCCGATTTGGGCGCGCTGCTCGGCAATTGGGGTTCATCGGGAACGGGCGACCTGGACGGTGACGGCAACGTCAACGGAAGCGACCTAGGAATCCTGCTCGGCAACTGGGGTAGCTGCGGCTAACGGAAAATCACCGCGATCGCTCCGATAGACTCGCCTGCATGCTAGTCCAGTCAATACTGAGCGCTGTTCTTTCCGTGAGCATCATGGGCACGCATGTGGGCTCTGCCACGGTGCCGGCGGTTCTCCGCGGCACTGGCCCTGCCATTGGCGACGCGATGCCTGCGCCTCTCTTGGCGACCGCCGTGCGCGAACGTATGCCGTCGTTTCGGGAAGTTGGAGTCACCTATGTAGTGGTGTTCTTCAATTCATCTGATGCGGTGAGTCGGCAGTCGCTTCCGGTGCTTGACACATTGGCACAGCGATTTGGGAAGAAACTGGTCATCGTGGCGATCAGTGATGAACCGGTATCCGTGGTTCGTGATTTCGCATCAACTCCGGATTGGGCGCCCAAGCTTGGATTCGTAGTTGCTGCGGACCCGACGCGGAACTCACTGCAAACGGTCTATGGGCAGGGCAGTTGGCCGACGCTCCCGGTGGCATTTGTCGTTCGTGGCGGCGTCGTGCAGTGGCGCGGTGTTCCGCTTGATCTGGACCCCATTGTTTCGGCGGTGGTGACCGAGCACTGGGACATCGCGGCAGCGCAACGCGCGGCGGAACAGCAGCGATTGTGGGACGAGCAAATGTCGAAAGTAGACGCGCTTGCGAAAGCCGCACGATTTGATGAGGCGTTGGCCGCGCTTGATGGATCCTGCGCGAGTGCCATGCCCGCGCAGGCCGCGCTCTGTACGGGGCGCAAGTTTTCTCTGTTGATTTCGGCGCGCCGCATTCCCGAGGCATTGACGGTTGGTACGGAAATCATGCGTGCGCCCGCGAATGAAAAACAAGCGGCGGGCATTGCGTGGACGATCGTCAATGTGATTCCGGGCGATTCAGATGCGCTGGCGTTTGCGCTGAAGGCGGCGCAATCATCAGACCGCGCACTCAAGGGTCGCGATCCAATGGTCGGAGCCATTCTTGCGCGCGTTCTGTGGCTGTCCGGGCGACGCACCGAAGCGGTGGAAACAGCCCGTCGCGCCCTCAGTTTGGCGGACTCGCCTGACCTACAGAATTCGCTGCGCGAAGACTTGCGCGTGTACGAACCAACTTCGAAGCAACCGGCGCCAACTCGGTGAGCCATAGCCTTTGGGTGTTCATGTTGCAGGTGGCGATATTGGCCGAGGTGCGCGGTTAATTCAACACGAGCACGCGTTGCAAGAAGCGTCGCGCGGGTGCAGGCAGCACATCCACGGTGGTACGCAGGGTTTCTTCAGCAGTGAAGCGGACGGCCAGGGTGAACAGAGTGCAATAGATCGTGGCCACGGTGATGAATTCCGCTACAGCGCTGAGCCGCCCCTTGGAAAGCGCCATTGATTCTTGGATGCTGTGCCCGATTGATTGCGCGGCGAGTGCGGTCAGGATTGCGAGTGCTGGTCCAAAGGTGAGGTGTTGAACCATGTCGCGCGGCGCGACTTTGTACTGCCGCATGATCCACACCAATTGCGCGAGCGACGCGATGGTCATTGCTGCTCCGGTAGTTGCACAGACCACGGTAATTGGTTCGTACCGAGGAGTGCCGTTGGTTGAATCCAGCCAAACCAGCAGTGCGCCAAGGACTGCGCCGCCGATTGTTCCGGTCATTTTGCCAACTTCAAATCCAGCAACGGCTTTGAAGCGCTGTAGTCCCAAGAGCGGCCCGGTGAGGACGCCCGCGATCGTTGCGTACGTGGCGCCGATGCACAAGAAGTACAACCCGACATTGATTGCGGACCACTTACCGCCCCACACTATGAGTTCAAGGGTTGGAAAGAAGGAGGCAGTAGCCACCGTGGTAATCGGCACAAATAGCATGGCTCCCGCGAAGACGCGTTCCATACCGAATTGCTCGGCGATGCGATTGCCGCGGTCGCGTGCCAAGAAGGGCGCCAGCACATTTTGCAGCGCACTGGTGAGGAGCATGGTGGGCTGGTTCGCAAGCTGGAAGGCGAAGTAGAAGAGGCCAAGCGTGGAGGCGGGGATGGCGATTCCCAGGACGAGGAAGTTCAGCTGACCCTGAATGGTGTTGATGACCGCAGCGATCAGTGGCCACTTCATGAAGCGCGCCATGTCCGGGAGTCGCATACCTTGCCATCGGAAGTCGGAGCGCTTGCAGGCGCCGCAGAATGCGAAGTACACGAACTCCAGGACGGGCGTGATCGCCTGTGGAACGGCCAATGCAATCGCGCCCATGCCAGTGGATGCCATCCACCACGTCAGTGCGATTCTCAGGATGGCGGAGACCACATCAAGTTTCGCCAGTTCGTTGAAACGCAGGTCAACCGACATACGCATCCGGCTGACGGTGGTCATGGCAAAGAGCACCTGTCGACCGGCCATCAGCCACAGGACAGCCGGGAGGCCGGGTAGGGCTGCGGCCGCAAAGTGGCTCTCAAGTACAGGTAACAGCCCGATGGTGCCCGCAGTAGCCACGGCGCTCAACACCAGAAATGTTGTTCCCCACCAGAACATGCGTCCGGCGGCGTTGTCATAGTCCGCGGGGCGAATGCTTGGCATAACCAGCGCCGTGCCGCCCGCACGAAACAGCGCTGTTACTCCCATAATTCCAATTGCGACCGCGAACGTACCCACTTGCTCTTCAGTGAGGTACCAACCGACGATCACCTGCGACACCAACGCTGACAGTCGCGCTATCACGCTCGCGAGCGTGGTGGCGACGATCGCGACCGTACGTTTTTTCCCGAGTTGTGGACTCATGGGGACGGCGCAGGCTCCCCCGGAATGGAGCGACGAGCACGCGCTCATCTAAACGCATGACCCCCGGCACTATACGCGGCGGACGAGCGACCACCGCCGACGCGCGACGGCCCGGCGGACTCCATCCGAACGCCGCATCACGTGTGCCGCCGGCGCTCGGCGGCGCGGTAACTCTCGCGCGGTTGTTCAGGAACTGCATCCTTGCTCGCTGGCTTGAGGCCATTCTCTTGGAACGCGATACGGAAATTATCAAAGGTAGTGCCGCTCAGAAATTCATTGATATTCCGCTGCGTTGCGACCAATTGGTCGTGCAGTGCACATGGCTGACCGACACCACAGATGCCGCCACCAAATGGGCACAGATTGCTGCGATCCTGGCGTTCGAAGAGGTCATAGACCTGCCGAAGGGTGATTTCGGAGGGTGCTCGTGCCAGGGCGTACCCACCGCCCGGGCCAGGGGAGCCGTTGACGAGATTGGCCTGCGAAAGCGCGGTAAGAATCTTGGCCACCATGGGTCTTGGAAGGCTGCGTTCATCGGCGATTTCAAAGGCGGATAGTCGGGTCTTGCCCTCGTCCCAGACTTCCGCAAGCCGGCTCATGGCGCCAATGGCGCGCTCAGTTTGCTTTCCGTACATGATTTCAGACCTTTCGTCGTTGTATTTGGATGTGTAGCACCGATTTGGCTCGGCCTGATGGCGATCTATTACAGAATTAAGGATATACTCTTCCGTGATTCGGCGAAAGGTCTTACTCCTGTAAATCCAAGAATTCTGCGCGGCAATATCACGACTTCTAGATCCGTATTTCAATGAACCCTTCGGAAACCCACCTGATGACGCATTCCTCCTCCGCCGGCGTGCTTGACCGCTTTTCCTATGACGATGCCATCGTGCGCAAGTTTGTGTTTGCGTCCATGCTTTGGGGGGTCGTGGGAATGTTGGTGGGCGTCATCGCCGCAGTGCAATTGACTATGCCCTCGGCCAATGTGCACGAGTGGCTGAGCTTTGGGCGACTGCGCCCGTTGCACACCAATGCAGTCATCTTTGCCTTTGCCGGCAATGCGATCTTTGCAGCGGTGTACTACTCGTCGCAGCGCTTACTGAAAGCGCGGATGTTGAGCGACGCGCTCAGCAACATTCACTTCTGGGGGTGGCAACTCATCATCGTCGCTGCGGCGGTCTCATTGCCGCTTGGGTTTACTCAAGGTAAGGAGTACGCAGAGTTAGAGTGGCCAATCGACATTGCGGTGGTATTGGTCTGGGTGGTATTCGCCGTCAATCTGTTCGGAACGATTGCAGTTCGCCGGGAACGTCACCTCTATGTAGCAGTGTGGTTCTATGTGGCAACCGTGGTTGCCATTGCGGTCCTGTACATCTTCAACAATCTTGCGATGCCGTCCGGTTGGACTAAGAGTTACTCCATCTACGCCGGTAGTCAAGACGCATTTATGCAGTGGTGGTATGGACACAATGCGGTGGCATTCTTCCTCACTACGCCATTCTTGGGGCTCATGTATTACTTCTTGCCAAAGGCCGCCGATCGTCCGGTGTTTAGCTACCGACTTTCGATCGTGCACTTCTGGTCGCTGGTCTTCCTCTATATATGGGCAGGTCCGCACCATCTGCACTACACCTCAATTCCCGACTGGGCTTCGACCCTGGGAATGCTGTTCAGCGTGATGTTGTGGATGCCGTCATGGGGCGGGATGATCAATGGACTGCTGACGCTGCGCGGTGCATGGGGCAAGGTCACCACCGATCCGGTTCTCAAGTTCTTTGTACTCGCCATCACGTTCTATGGCATGAGCACGTTCGAGGGCCCGCTCCTCAGCGTCAAGAGTGTGAATGCACTCAGCCACTACACCGATTGGACCATTGCCCACGTGCACGCGGGCACCTTGGGTTGGGTTGGATTCATGATATTTGGAATGGTCTATTGGCTTGCACCGCG
>JBIKZY010000023.1:0-22937 GCA_044354475.1 Phycisphaerales bacterium | reverse complement strand
CTTGGTGACCCCGGTGCACGCCGTCAAAGTTTCCGATGGAAGCGATGATCATTGGGTCAGTGACATGGACTCATGGGCGTACGGAACATGGGTAACGCGGGTAGCAATCGACGAACCAGGCCCGCGGCGAGAACTGTCGGAGAATATCGACAAGCGCCCGATTGTCGCCACTCGGGCGTTCATTCAAAGGATCCCGGACCGATTCCGGCGTCGCCCCGTGGTATGAACCACGAAATGGCCTCTGCACATCCAACAGCAACCGCCCCCGCAAGCACCCAACCGGTCAACATCGTCCCGGATCCAACGGTGCTCGCCAG
The DNA here is from genome assembly GCA_044354475.1 of Phycisphaerales bacterium. Classification (GTDB taxonomy): domain Bacteria; phylum Planctomycetota; class Phycisphaerae; order Phycisphaerales; family SM1A02; genus UBA966. The sequence continues at coordinate 22,620 of JBIKZY010000023.1, read as the reverse complement.
TGACCTTGGCAAGAGTTTCCAGCGTTCCGCGGAGGAAATAGTTCCATGGTTCGTGGCGCAGATGCCACGCATGTATTTCGAAGACACGTCAGCAACCGAAGTGGCAAACCACTTGCGCGCCATCATCGCCGCGCGCGCGTCCGGTCAACCGCTGCACCTGACGCTGCACAGTGATGACCGCCGCCAATGGACCATTATTCGCGAAGGCAACAAGCCCGGCGTGTTGGCTGAAGTGGTGCGATCGCTGCCCATGAGTCCGTCGCTGCGTGCAGCAAAGATCCACGGCTCGCAGGACGGCGCCATTGTGCTTGACACCTTTGAATTCGGAGATCGCGCACCGTTCACTGGCACAACTCCTGAGCAGTCCGAAAAACTCAAAGCGACGATCGCGTTTGCGCACAATCAGGCCAAGGACTGGACCGAAGCGGCCATCCGCGCATACTTTGCTGGTTGCTCCGCCGACTACATCGCCACGCTGACCCCGCACCGCCTCAACAAGCATCGATTGTTGCTGCAGTCGGTCAGTGGTAGTGAAGGCACCGCCGTTGAGACCGAACCGGAACTTGAAGGTCAGTTGACGCGCATGACCATTGCGTTTTCAAACGCACGTACGCGCACCATGCTGGAGCGCTGCGCCCATGTTCTGAGCCGTGGCGGAATCAATATTCAGCGCGCCTACCTTGACCAAGTTGCTGATCCACCGTTCGGATCCGTGACGATGCTCGGGTTTGTGATCCAGACGCAGGACGGGAAGTCGGTCGACACCACCAGCGCCGCGTGGAAGCAAGTTGCCCACGATCTCACTCGAATCAAGTGGATCGATTCCGAATCGATTTGGCTTGCAAATCGCCACGAAGGCATGACACTTGATGAAGCTGAACTCATCTTGGGTCTGTGCACACTTTCGCATCAGCACCTGGTGCACCGCGACCGCCTGCTGTTTGCCATTGAGCGCATCATTGCAACGGCGGAGCGCACCATCACCACTACCCGGCAGATCGCCGATCTGTTCCGCGCGCGCTTCAACCCCGCCGCACCGCTTGACGATGCGCACTTCAACAAGCGCGCCGCCGCCCTGCGTGCCGATATTGGCACCAAGGATGATCCGGAGGGAACCGCCACCATCTTGGCGGCGCTCCTTGATGCCGTGGAGGCCACCTTCCGAACCAATTTCTTCCTTGCCAAGCGCTTTGGTCTCTCCATGCGCATCGATCCTTCGTACTTGCGCGATGATCGACGTCCGGAACTTCCGTACGGAACTTTCTTTGTCATTGGCCGCGGCTTCTTTGGATTCCACAACCGCTTCAAGGAAATCGCTCGCGGTGGCTTGCGGGTGGTGAAGCCGTCCAACGCCGCGCAACACTCACGCGAACGCGAACGCGTCTTCGATGAGGTGTATGGGCTTTCCTGGGCGCAACAGCAGAAAAACAAGGATATTCCAGAGGGCGGAGCCAAGGCTGCAATCCTCTTGGAACCCGAGTCAGACATCACCCGCTGCGTGAAGAGCTTTGTCGACAGCTTGCTTGATCTCATTACTGACGATCCGGCGGTGCGTAAGCAAGTAGTGGATCGCTTCGGCAGTCGTGAACTGATTTACTTGGGGCCAGATGAGAACATCACCCCTGATCACATTGAGTGGATCGTCTCCCGTGCTCGTGCACGTAAGTACGCCATGCCCGATGCGTTCATGAGTTCCAAGCCCGGCGCTGGAATCAATCACAAGGTGTACGGCGTCACCAGCGAAGGCGTGAACGTCTTCTTGGAAGTGGCGTTGCGCGCACGTGGTATTGACCCACGCAAGCAGCCATTTACAGTGAAGATCACCGGTGGTCCTGACGGCGATGTCGCCGGCAACATGATTCGCATTCTGAACCGCGATTACGGAAACAATGCTCGCATCGTTGGCATCGCTGACGGTAGCGGCGTTGGCGAGGATCCGGACGGACTTGACCATACCGAGCTGCTGCGTCTCTTCAAGGAGGCGCTGCCGATTGCCAAGTTTGACCCGAAGAAACTAGGCAAACACGGCGCAGTAGTGCCGGTGGAAGCGCCCGGCGGCGTGATGATTCGTAACACACTGCACAACCGCTTGAAGGCTGACGCGTTCATTCCAGGCGGTGGCCGACCAGCCACGATCAACGAAAGCAATTGGCGCGACTACCTGACCAAAGAAGGAAAGCCGTCGGCTCCGATCATCGTGGAAGGAGCCAACCTGTTCCTGACTCCCGGTGCGCGCAAGGAACTCTTTGCAGCCGGCTGTCTGATCTTTAAGGACTCCAGCGCCAACAAGTGCGGCGTGATCTGCTCAAGCTATGAAATCGGCGCCAGCATGTTGCTTGATGAGAAGAGCTTCATGTCCATCAAGGCTGAGTTTGTGGAACAAGTGTTGGTGAAGTTGCGTGAGTTGGCGCGCTTTGAGGCAGAACTGTTGATGGCGGAAGGCCGTCGTCATCCGCACACTCCGCTCACTGAACTTTCCACGGAACTGTCCAAGGTCATCAATCAGGCCGCTGACGCTATTCGCGCGGCGATGGATTCATGGACACCCGCGGACCGCGAACTGGCCAAGCAAGTGGTTCGTGAGCACATCCCGCAGAAGTTGCAGGACACTGCCGGCGACCGACTGTGGACCGACATTCCGCAGGCGTACTTGGACTGGATGGTCGCCAAGCGATTGGCGTCCGGAATCGTCTACCGCGAGGGCGTCAACTTCCTGGAAGGCGTGGAGCCAGACGCGGTGGCGGCGTTGTCTTTGCGCTACCTGCGGAAGCGCGATGAGAACCGCCGACTGGTGGAACAGCTGAAGGGTTCCACCGCACCGGGCGCGGCACGCGCTGCGGAGCTCTTGGCACGGGCCGGAACCCGTGCTGCGCTGGAAGATTTCGACTAACGCGACGGGAATGGCCCTGAGTACATGCGACCCCGTTGCGCCGTACCCTGCGCACCGGAGGATTCCTGTGCTCGTATTCGATCGCCCTGCCACTATCCGTCGTCCCGTTTCTTCGTTGCTGCTCCTGGCGTGTGCCGCGCTGACCGCCGCAGTTGCCAGTGCGCAAGATCTGCCAACGCAGACGATCTCCGATGCCGGAACCATCGACCGCGTGGTGATCTACCCAACCAGCGCCGCAGTGACGCGCGTCATCCATCAAGATCTGGCGCAGGGGCTTTGGACTGTCCGCGTCACCAATCTGCCAGCGGGCGTGAACGGCGCGCAACTACAAGCCAAGGTGCGCTCTGGCGATGCCCCCAATCCGTCCGGCCCGCGACTCCTCGGCGTGGAGTTTGAAGAGACCCCCGGCATTGACTTTGCAGGTAGCAAGGAAGGCATCGACCTTGCGGAACGACTGAAGGAAGCGCGTCGACGCTTGGAGTTCACCAGGCAGGACCAAGCACAGCTGGCCACGCGCAGCGCCCACGTCGACCAAGTCTCCACGCGCATCACCGCCAACGCCACTGCCGACGGTGGTACGGCCAAGGCAGACCCTGCCAAGGCGATCGAAGGCCTCGCGTGGGTGAATGCTGAAAAGATGCGCGTGATTGAAGCGTCGCGAACGCTCGCTCAGCGCGAAGACGCCGTGATGAAAGAAATCACAGTGCTCGAACAAACCATGTTGCAACAAGGAAGCGCTGGTCGCACGCAGCGAACCGCTGTAGTGAAGATTGCCGCGCCGCAAGCCACCCCGCTTGATCTGGACCTGACCTACATGGTTCCCAAAGCATCATGGGCACCGGCGTATTCCATTCGTGCTGCTGGTGATCGCAGTGGTGCCACCATTGAGTACGACGCCATGATTGCCCAGCGCACCGGCGAAGAGTGGAAGGATGTGCGAGTCTCCCTCAGTACCGCGGATCCCGTGCGTGCTGCGCAGCCGAGCGAAGTGGAACCCGTCTATGTGGATATTGAGCAGCCCATGTACGCCGGTGTCCCAGGCGATAGCAGCGGCATGGTGGGCGGCATGGAGATGGGCCAGGAGAAGTTCAAGGATCGCAGCCGGCGTAGGGAAAAGCCCGGGGCGAGCCGTGGTCCCGGCGGCGGTGGCATGGGTACCGGCGGGGCCTACGGTTCTGCAGGCGAACCTGGCGCTGCCGATGACGATGATGGCGAGCAAGGCGCCGTGCTTGAACAACTCGCGCGCGCCGCAAGCGTTTCCGAAGCGGGCATTGCCGCCAGCTTTGAACTGCCGCGCCGCATCACCGTGCCCAGCGACGGCACGCGCTCGCAGCGCACGCGCATCGCTTCGTTTGAACCGGATGCAAAGTTTGTCTACGCGGCGCAACCACTGGTGACTGACAGTGTGTTCCTGCGCGGCGACCTCACCAATGCGTCCGCGTTCCAGTTACTTCCTGGCACTGCGCAAGTCTTCATGGGCGGCGACTTCATTGGCGAAACTGCCATGCCTTCCGTTGCACCCAAGTCTGATTTCAAGGTGTTCTTTGGACCCGACCGCGCCGTGCGTGCCACGCGCGAGGTGATTTCCAAGGTGACCGGCGCCGCCGGACTGTTCGGCGGAAGCATCGCCACCACATGGAACTATCGCATCAAGCTTGATAACGGCACTGGCCGCGATATTGCCGTGGAACTGCTTGACCGCCGCGCTGTCAGCCGCAATGAGAGGGTGGAAATCAAGATCGCCGATCTTTCATCACCGCTTTCGAAAGATGCGCTTTATGCCGCTGGTCCGCAGAAGACCGGCATCTTGCGCTGGGACATTTCTGTGCCAGCATCTGCACGCGGCCCGGCAGCACTCCCGGTGACGTGGACAGTGCAAGCCACGCGCGCCAAGGACATTGAAATCACTGCGCTGCCCGACTGACATCGCATACGAACTCCACCGGACACCACCATGTACCAGCACACCTTGCAAACACTCTTCATTGCCACTTCCCTCGCCGCCCTGGCGGGCGCGCCTTCTGCGTTGGCACAGTCAACCGTGGCCATCGATCCCGATGTCGCCATGCAGAACGCGTCGGACAATGGCAGCATTCGCGCCGTCACCTTGTATCCCGGTCGCGCCGCCGTCACCCGCATGGTGCAGCGCGAATTCAAGCAAGGACTGTGGTCATTGCGCATCTCGAACCTTCCGGTGGAAGTGCAAGCAGGATCGTTGCAGGCGAAGGTGAATGCAGCCGCGGGAGCAACACTGAAGAGTGCACCCAAGCTCCTGGCCGTGGAGTACTCACAGACACCGCGCGTTGCATTTTCCAGTTCTCCTGAGGGGATTGCACTTGCAGAGAAGGTCCAAGAGCTCCTGCGGAAAATTGAGTTTCTGAAGCAAGACCGCGCCCTCCTTGCGCAACACGACAAACTCATTGATCAGATTGGCGTCCGCGCGACCGCCTCAGCAACCACCGATGGCGCCACACAGGCCGTTGACTTGGCCGCCGTCGCCAAGCAGCTTGAGTTTGTTCACACTGAAAAGGAACGCATTCTTGGCGTTGCGCGTGAACAGAACGAGCGAAACGAAATGCTGGCGCGCGAATTGCAAGTAGCAAAGCAGCAACTTGAGTCACTCGGTGGTGCTGATCGCACCGAGCGAAGCGCATTGGTGCTGATGGCTATTCCTGAGTCATGCACCGTGGATGTGGAACTCACTTACCTTGTAGGGAACGCCACGTGGGAGCCTGCATACGCCGTGCGCGCTGCGGGTGACCGCACTGGCGTCACCGTGGAGTACGACGCGCTGGTTTCGCAGCGCACCGGTGAAGACTGGAAGGATGTGAAACTCTCACTCTCCACCGCGCAGCCAACACGCGCTTCAAGTCCGCCGGCCGTCGATCCGTGGTATGTGGATGTGGTGGTGCCTATGCCGCCGGTAGCCGCCGGTGCGCCCGCCACCACCGCCGTCTATGACGCGGCACCGTCGGCACCCATGGCAATGGCCATGTCGCAACCCAGGGAAGTAAACGAGAACGCAGTGCGCCTGGAACTGGAAAAACTCTCCGCAGTTGCCACCGTTCAAGAAACCGGCACTGCTGTTTCCTTTGAAATTCCCCGCCCCGTCACCATTCCAACCGACGCGTCCAAAAAGCAGCGCACTCGCATTGGTGCTTTCGAGCCAACCGCCAAGTTCATGTACGTGGCTGCGCCGATCGTTTCCGAGAGCGTGTTCCTGCGTGGCGACATGACAAACAGCAGCGCGTTCCAGCTGCTGCCAGGCAATGCGCAGGTCTTCATGGGCGGTGATTTCATCGGCGACACCGCCATGCCGTCCGTTGCACCAAAGGATGAATTCAAAGTCTTCTTCGGCCCAGACCGCGCGCTCCGAGCGAGCCGTGAAGTACTTTCCAAGAACACCGGAAGCAGCGGCTTGTTTGGTGGATCAACAGTCACTACGTGGAACGATCGCATCACGCTTGATAACGGCAGTGGTCGCGAGATCAACGTGGAACTCTATGACCGGCGACCAATCAGCCTCAATGAGAAGATTGACGTGAAGGTCAGCAATATTGCGCCGGCTCTCAGCACAGACAAGCGCTACGTGGACGGACGGATGACGCAGGGCATCCTGCGCTGGGACCTCAAGGTGCCAGCCTCCGCACGCGGCCCCAAGGCCACGACAGTGAGTTGGACCGTCGATATCAGCCGCGCCAACGATGTTCGAACCACGCCACTGCCGGACTAAGCCGGATCGGTCAGAACCACCACGGATTTGCGGGCTTCTCCTCAACGATGCACTCTTGCAGGAATGCAACGGCGCGTTCGAAGCCTTCATCGATGGACATCATGGCATCTTCATGCTCAATGGAGAGCACATGGTCGTAGCCATGGCGACGAAGCATGCTGATGAACGGACGCCAGAACTCGGTGCCGTGGCCCCAACCGCAAGCGCGGAAATTCCATGCGCGGCCCTTGAGATCACTGTACGGCTTGGCGTCCAAGTATCCGTTGAGCGGGCCTTGGTGACGATCAAGTTCGGTGTCCTTGGCATGCACATGGAAGAGCAGCCCTGCCTCGCCGAGTTGTCGCGCGGCCAAGACTGGATCGCAACCTTGCCAGAACAGGTGTGACGGATCAAGGTTGGCACCCAAGATCGGCTTGCCCTTGATTCCGGCCTTCTTCTGCGCCAGTTCACTGAGCTTGATGAGCGTCTCGCCGTTGTAGACGGTGAAACCGGGATGTGGTTCCCAAGCAATGCGAACACCGTGCTTGGCAGCAAATTTCGCTTGCGCAGCCCAGTACGGAACCAACACGGTGTCCCACTGATACTTCTGGATCTCTAGGAAATCGTTCGGCCATGGGCAGGTGACCCAGTTGGGTGTTCGGTCTTGCTTACTGCCGCCGGGGCAACCGCTGAAAGTAATGACAATGTCGGTACCAAGCTTTGGTGCCAGTTCAACGGCCGTGATGAAGTCATCGTGATGCTTCTTGGCGAACCCCTTCTCAGGGTGTACCGGATTGCCGTGCACTGCCAGCGCGGAGCAGATCAGTCCGTGATCTTTGAGCAGGGAGTTGATGCGCTCCTGCTCCTTCTTGCTGCCGAGCACCTTCTTCGGATCAAAGTAAGGCTTGCCGGGCCACGCGCCCACTGGGAGTTCAATGGCGCCGAGACCGATGTCGGCGATGTAGTCGCAAACATCTTCGAGGGTGCGACCGGCAAAGAGCGCTGACATGACTCCAAGCTTCATGACAATCCTTTCGGGGCGCAAGGCGCCTCAGGGTGACTGGCGACGCCGCTCGGCTACGCACTGCGCAACGCGAAACAGCCGAAGCCCCCATGCCAGCAGGAAGTGCCGCTCGGGGGAGCCGCGGAGCGTAGTTGCCGCGGGCGTGGGGCTCAATGTCCGCAACGAGCCGCAATCCGGTACCCCCCGGCAACCGGGACCCGGGCGGAAACGAACCATTCGTGCGACAATCCCCCGAATGCCACTCCTGACTGCTATCGCCGCCCTGCTGCTGCAGACTGCGCCCGCCCCTGCGGCGCCGGCGGTGGTCACACAGACGGCGCCGGTGGTGGATGCGCCAACCGTACCGGCGGTGGCCACGCAAACGGCGCCCGTAGCGGACACGCCGGCGGGAGTCACGCAGACCGCGCCAGTGAGCGATGCACCAGTGGCGCCAGCGACGCCAGTGGCGAGCACCCCGCCCGCGCCGCTCACCGGATCACCCGTTCCAAGTGAAGAACTGGTTGGCCCACCAACGCCCAGCACCGAGCCTGCGCCGATTCACCAGGTCTGGATCTTCATCGATCGCTGGAAAGAATTCGGCGGAACGGTAGTGAGCGAGACCGACCTCATCATCACCGTCACGGACGGACTTGAGACGCGCACCTTCAATAAAGCGAAGGTGCTTGACATCATTGAATTGGTCCATCCCAAGCCCGGACAACGTGGCTTGGTGCAGTTGCGCGACGGAACCATCGTGCGCGGTGAAATCCTCAAGGACTCGCTTGAAGAAGTTGAGTTCCAAGTAGACAGTGTGCGCGGCCGTGTTCCGCGCGAGAAGGTCTACCGTGTCATGTTGGAGTTGGAGTTTGAAACGCGGTATGCGCGCGTCAAAGCAGCCATCGCGCCCGAAGAACATGGACGAAGACTCGGCCTGGCCCGTTGGCTTGCTGACCAAGATCGGCTTGACCTTGCCATCACTGAGTTGGAGGCGCTCCTGCGCGACGGCGATGTTGAAGAAGCGCGCGAGATGTTGCGTGAAATCAACGCCCGAGTAAAGCTGGAGTTGGCGGTCAAAGAATCCAAGGAAAACAGCCAGAAAAAGGCTGCTGCCAAGACCGCTGATGCCGCGGCAGCCGAGCAAGCAAAGACCGCCGACGCCGGCAGCAACTCCGCCAAGCCATCGCCCCGCGGCGCACCCACGACGCGCGAGATGCTTCCCAAGGATCTGCTTTCCAACGAAGATGTGAACTTGGTTCGCGTGTATGAGATTGACTTCAAAGATCCACCGCGATTGACCGTGTCCCCGGAAGGCGTTCGGCAACTCATCCTGCGCTATGGTTCCAGCGCACTGGTTCCCGCAACCACCCAAGAACGCAACGCGCTCTATTCAAAGAGCTCAGTAGAAATTGCCCGACTGATGTTTGATCTCAAGGCACGCGATCTCTACAACTACATTGAAGTGGAAGAAGACCCCACTTCAGTGGCAAAGTTCCGGACCCGCGTTCACAACTCGTGGCTGATCTCAAACTGCGCTACCAGTCGCTGCCACGGCGGCGTCGATGCGGGGCGATTCTTCCTGTACACGGGCAATGCCAAGGATCAGCGCATTCGTTACACCAACCTGCTGACGCTGCTCAACTTTAAGGTGGACGGCAAGCCGGTGATCAACTTTGAGGACCCACCAGATTCGTTGCTCATTCAGTACGCCATGACACGATCGTCGGCGCGTTACCCGCATCCGGACGTCAAGGGTTGGCGGCCAGTCCTCAGCAATACCACACCCCAATTGCTGCAGGACACGCTCGACTGGATTCGTTCCATGTACCAGCCAAGGCCGGAATACCCGGTGAAATACGTCGCTCCCAAGCTTGATGCTGTCGACAGAGCTGTGCCGACCGCGGACGGACCGGACCGCTGATTGCCCCCCGTTATCGCCCGATGCATCATGCGGGTAAATTGCCGATTCACCGCCACACCCGCGCTTGATGAGCGCCTCGCTAGCGCCTCATTGCCGCCTCTCACGAGATTCGAACTATGAACCGAGTACGCATTCTTGCCGCCACCACCCTGCTGATGTCCACTGCGCTGCCCGCGTGCAACGGGTTGCATACTCCGTCACCGGCCGAGCAAGGCGCCAAGAAGATGACCCAAGTCACCGCGAAGGCGCGTGGGATTTCCAGCCGCATCACCTTCTCCCCCGATGCAGTGTCCAAGTCATTGCCCATGGAGGGCGGTGAAACCAAGGAGCTGGCGCAAGGACTCTTGGCACCAGCAGAAGCCGCGAAGGAATTGCGCGCACTTGCCTCTGAAGTCACCGCCGCTGCTGGCAGTGATTCGCAACGCAGAGAAGCCAAGACACTTGCCATCCGCATGCGTCGTGATGCCATGATGCTTGACCTCATGGACCTTGAGCGCATTTCGCAATTGAAGTCCGCCATCGCCAGTGGCATTGCCGAACGCCTTGCCGCCATCCGTTCTATTGATGCATCCGGCGATCTGCAAGCGACGGAAGAAGCAGCTGCCCGCACAAAGGCTTCGCGAGGCGCCAAGTCTGCATTCGAAGGAAGCATTGCAGCGGAAACTGACCGCGCGGATGCTGCACGCACGGCGTTGCAGCCGCTTGATACAGCAATCAATGAGAAGGAATCGAGTGCGGAATCGCTTGATATTGAGATCCAGACGCTCCGCGCCAAGGCTGCCACCAGCACTCCGTCCGCTGCGTTGCCGTTGATGATTGACGCGCGTAGCAAGCTTGATGCCGCGCAGACGCTGCGCGTGGATGCAAGCACTGATGACCGCGAAGCGGAGGCGTACCGAAGCACGGTTCGTATCGTTGACACGGCTACCACGGGAAACGCAGAGATCGCGGATACCAATAAGTTCCTTGCCGACCGCATCGATGAGTCAAGTAAGGCTGAAGTCGGCGCAAAGGCCCGCGCCAGTGCCGCCGAAAAGCGAACCAATGAACTGGGCTCTGAAGCCGCCGCGCTCATGAAGGACTTCATGACACTGGAGACGGAACTCTTCCAGCCCGCCCTGAAGAATGTAGAAGAGAACATCAACGGTGATGGCTTGACTGCAAAGAACTCAACCGATCAAGCAGCCATTGCGATTGCCAAGGCTCGATTTGCAGCTATTCAGATTGATGCTGTGGATCAAGCGATGACGCTGATGGCCGCTGCTCAATCAATGGGCGCACCGACTGGAGGCGGCGCGGAACAACTGCGCGCCCAACGCGATAAGTTGACAGGAAATGCAAAAGCTGCGTTGGTTGAAGCACGCGATGCGCTCTCGGGCGTTGAATCAGACGCCGGTGCCCCAATGTTGCGATCGATCGCTGAATTGGCAGCAGCACTGGGAATTGAAGTGCCCACCACTGCTGCACCGGCGGCCGCGGCGACCACGGACGAAAGTGCACCTGCGGGTGATGCGGCTCCTACGGATGATGCTGCACCTGCCACTGACGCGGCGCCTGCGGGCGATGTCCCGCCTGCCGATGCACCGGACGGCAGCGCTGAGGTGCCGCCAACTCCCGCTGGTGATCCTGCTGCCGCCCCGGGTGCTGACCCCGCCCCGACTCCCGCGGGCGAACCAGCCGCGGATCCAGCAGTTCCACCGCAGGCTGATCCAACGACGGATCCTGAAGAGCCAAACAAGTAATTCTGCGTTGCGAGCGTTTCGTATTGATGCGTACGCGTGCGCTCGTCACGAGCGAATACTCGCGCATTCATGCGTGAGCTCACGCGCACACGGGCGCAGCACAATCATCACTTGTTGTTCGATAAATTGATTGCCGTACGCGCAACATCACGGACGTGTGCTGCAACCCCTTCGTCAGCCACGATCGCCGTCAGGGTGCCCATGAGCGCGGACCGAAGTTCATCCGGAATGTCGTCCGACTGAATGGCATGCGCTGCAGCAAGCGCGGCGTTCCGGCGCCACATGTCTTGATCAGCGCGGCGGAGAACACCATTCAACCGTGCGGCCTCCCAGGCGGGTTCGTCCCACCCGAGCACTTCAAGCAATGGGAACCCGGTGCGCGAAGGTCGATACGCCTCGTGAATACCCCAGGCGCGCGAACGCTGCGTCGGTTGCGAATGCGGGCAGACCTCTTGGCAGGTGTCGCAGCCAAAGATCCAGTCTTCCGTATGCCCAACAAGGGTCGCATCAACAACGCCGCGCTCCTCAATGGTGAGTGCGCTGATGCAGCGCCGCGCATCAACCGACCACGGCGTGATGGCGCCAGTTGGACACGCATCGATGCACCGCGTGCATGATCCGCACGGATCGCTCTCGTCGGCGGATCGCTTAGCCGCCGAAGCCGATCGATCTACATCCTGCAGCGCAGCGGCGATCGTTCCATCCGCAAGAATTGGCGCTAACTCCAGGCTGGTGACCACCACGCCAAGGAGTACCCATGTGCCAATTCCATCCGGGGCAATCAGCAGCGTGTGCTTACCGATTCGTCCAAGGCCCGCGCGTTCAGCGTGTTCGCGCTCCAAGATCGGCGCCGTATCAATGCACGGGCGAAATCGTTCGCCGGGATATGTGCGAATGAGTTCTTGCGCTAACGCACCAAGGCGCGCGCGAATCACCACGTGGTAGTCCTCACCGCGTGCGTACCGCGCAATACGGCCAACGCCCGGTACGCGGCAATCCGGTCGACCATCGGCGTAGCGATCAGCCACGCACAGAATGCTGCGCGCGCCAGGGACCAACGCTGCCGGATCAAGCCGCTTCTCTACTTCTTCCGCCAAATAGCCCATGCCGCCCTGCTTGCCGGCGGCAATCCACGCGCGGTACGCGTCCGGATGAGCGGATGGTCGCGCGTCGGCGATACCTGCAAGCGCAAATCCATGGTTCCGGCAGCGTTCCAATATTGCGCGCGAGCGTTCCAGCGGCACCGGAGATCCAAGCTCCGCGCTCGCTCCCGTCACCGCGCCACTCCAAGCAGGCGCGACAAACGCGCTGGTGCAAGGTCGGGCACCAGGAGTCGCGTTCCCAGCACTGCACCAGCCGCCAAATACCCGGAGCGCACTGCGCCTTCCATGGTGGCTGGCCAGCCCGTGCGCGTCCAATCGCCTGCCAAGTACAAGTTGCGAATTCCTCCGTGGCGATCGAATCCATCGGCAGCCGCTCGCGGGCGAATACCTTCAAATCCAGGCACAACGGCAAAGGTGGCGCGCTTCTCCTTCACGCTGCGCACGGAGATCGGCTCGACGCCCTCGGCTGCTGGCAGCGCCCAGCGAATATCTTCAAGGACGCGGCGAGTGATCTCCTGTTCTGAAAGATCCATCCACTCGTGTGCGCCACTGATGACGGCGTGAATGAGTTGCGTGCCGGCAGAATCCGCTGCTGCATCGTCAACGTCTTTCGCAAACAGCCACTGCGTGGCGCGCCCGGGAAGTACAAGATGTGGCAAATCCATCACGCGCTTTGGGAAGCGCAAGTGCACACCAAGAATTGGGCTCGACTGCACTTCATCAAGATGCTGCAACCGTTGATCACGCGCAATCATGGTTGCCGAAACTAACTTTGCCAGTCGATCAGCAGGCACGGTACTGATCACTGCATCGGCATCAAACGCGCCTTCATCAGTGATCACGCCTGTCACGCGCTTGCCGTCATACGCAATAGAAATTGCACTGACACCCATGCGCACCTGACCACCGGCTGCCAAAATGGCGCCCTCGGCGGGGTCATACAACCGCACCAGCGGAACTTTGGAAAGTCCCATCAATGGCGCTTGGCGATTGGCAAGAAATCCTTCTTGAAAGACCTGCATCGCGGCAGCGGCGCTGACTTGGTCAACATCAAGATTGCACGCGCTCACCACCACCGGACTCCAGAACCGCGTCACCACATCCGCAGATTGCCCGGTTTCCTGTAGGAATTCACTGAATGTGCGGCCTTCCCACTGCGCCCTTCCGGTGGCGCCCATCCGCAACATGCGCCACATGGCCCGTGCCACCGATCGCTTCGCGCTGAGGCTGAGCATGCGCATGGCTGCAAAGCTTTCCGTGAAATGCGCGGGCGCTGGCAACATGCCGGGCTTCATGACATCAGGCGCATGCGGCGGATTGGCCCAGTAGACGCGGGGGTGCCATTCGATGGCGTCGGTCACGCAGAGGCGCTCATAGAAGTCCAGCAGGTTGGTGCAACAGCCCATCAGGACGTGTTGGCAATTGTCCAACACTTCACCAGTGCGTGGGTCAGTGAAGCTGGTTGCTCGCCCACCCAGTTTGCGGCGCGTCTCTAGGACAGTGACTTGCACGCCGGACTCAGCTAATCGCAACGCGCAAGCAAGACCAGCGATACCGCCGCCGATGACCACAGCGCTTCGAACGGATGCGCTTCGAACGGATGCGCCCCGAACGGATGCACTTTGAACGGATGCGCTTGCAACGGATGCGCCTTCAACGGATGCGCTTCGAGCAGCGGTGTCAGCGTTCGCAGTCATGCTCGCGCACCCCGTGCCATGCGGCTGGCGCGCCATGCAATCCATGCTTTGCGTGCAGAAGAAAGTCGTACTCGCTTATCACTCACCACCTTGGCAGGATTGGCACGGATCTTCACAAGTAAGCCGTGATAAATCTGCGTCATTGCCCACAGGGTCGGCAAGCAACTGGGCGTGATCATCTGGTCAAGCGGCGCACTACGCACGTAGAACTGCTCGGCGCGGTCACACTGCGCACGCATGAATTCTGCGCATTGCTCGGGCTGTTTCCAGCTTCGAAGCGACTCCGGTGTGAGATCAAAGCGTCGAAAGTCTTCCGCAGGCAAGTACACGCGCCCAAGGTCATAGTCTTCGCGAAAGTCGCGCAGAATGTTGGTGAGTTGAAACGCAATTCCGCGATCCACTGCGAGCGCCGGCGCGGCCGGATCGTGATAGCCCCAGATGCGAATACACACCAAGCCAACCGTACTCGCCACTCGATAGCAGAAGCCGCGCAGGTCATCCCAGTGTTGGTACGAAGCTGGGCCAACGTCAGAGAGCTGCCCGTCCAACATGTCATGGAAGTCACGCTGGGAAAGTTGGTGACGCTCCGCCACCCACGCCAAACCGCGCCAAACGGGTGAGTCATCCGGAATCTCTCCGGCAAGTGCTGCATCCGTTGCGGCGCGGAATTCTGCAATCCGTCGAACGCGTTCTTCGGGCGCAAATCCTTCGGCATCAGCCAAGTCATCGGCCGCGCGCATCCATGCGTAGATCACATACATGGCACCGCGCTCGGCACCAGGAGTCAGCTTGAGCCCGTACCAAAAGTTGCGCGCGCGGGCACGCGTAATGCGTTCGCACTCAGCTAACACCGGTGCAAGATCGGGCGGAACTTCCAGGAGCGTGCTCACTGCGAACCGCCCGTCCCACCGACTCCTGAACTCGCCGTCCCGCGCGCCGATCCGCCCACACGCATCCAACGCGGCGCGCGTGCGCCCCACCAAGCGCGCATCACCAACATGCCGCGCTCAGTACGGCTGAGCTTTGGTCGGTGAATACATGTTTCCAGGTTCCACGACTCAATATGTCCAAGGAGGCGTTCGCCGCCCTCAATGAACAGGCGAATGACGGAATGCGCCTCATCGGTAAGCGTTGGCAGCAGCGCGCGCCCTTCTTCAAGCAGTTTCCAGCACCGGTCCACCATTGGTCGAACCGCCGTGCGGTACTCGCTGAGGAATTGCTGATCGCATGCATGGCCAAGCTCAGCGGTCCTGCGCAACCGTGATTCAAAGTTTGTAATGCCAGCCGTGCACTCCGCTGGCAAGTAGATGCGATCGCGATCCAAGAGGTCGCGGCGCACATCTTGCACATGGTTCACCAATTGCAACGCGGTGCAGACGCGGTCACTCAATGCGAATCGCTCCTGCGTGGCAAGACCAAAGACTGACAGCACCAAGCGACCCACTGGGTCTGCGCTGCGTCGGCAGTACGCATCAAGTTCATCCCACGTGGCGTAGCGAACCTTCACTTGGTCTTCTTCAAACGCGCTGATGAGATCATTGAACGGCTCGATGGAAAGCTGATAAGCCACAACGGTCGGTCGCAGTGCCACAAACACGGGATGTCGCGGCGTGCCGTCAAAGCACGCCTGCAATTCGCCGCGCCACCACGCCAGCAACTGCAGTCGCTCTTCGCCAGGGGAACCGGCTTCGTCACCTAAATCATCAGCCCAGCGACAGAACGCATACACCGCCGCAAAGTCGCCGCGCATCCGCGTTGGCACCAACGCGCTGAGCACGCTGAAGTTCTCGTAGTGCCCCTCGGCAAGCGATTGGCACCACGCACGGGCAGTCGCCTCATCCATGGGGGGCGAGACGCCAGGGCCAATCCGCGCTGGACCAAATTCATTGAGTTCATCGACGACGCGTTTCACGGCTTGAACTCTAGCCGAAAGCGTGCATCCGGAGGTGAAAATCCACTTCGGACAACGGCCGGTTGTGGCTACACTTCTGCGTTCCATGAAGCTCATCCTTGCAAATCCCCGCGGCTTTTGCGCCGGCGTGTACATGGCCATTGATGTCGTCGACCAATTGATCGACATCTGCCCAAACGAAACCATCTACGTCTATCACGAGATCGTGCATAACCGCCACGTGGTGGAGCGCTTTCAAGGCCGCGGCGTGAAGTTCATTGAGGAACTTTCAGAAGTGCCGGACGGATCGATCGTGGTGTTCAGTGCACACGGCGTGAGCCCTGCGCTCCGTAGGGAAGCCGACGACCGCAACCTGACCGCTGTCGACGCCACCTGCCCGCTGGTGACCAAGGTGCACAACGAGGCGATCCGTTACGCGCGCGCTGGGTACCAGATCTTGCTGGTCGGCCACGCTGATCATCAAGAGATCATCGGAACGCGTGGCGAAGCGCCGGATGCAACGCAGGTGGTTGAAAGCCCGAAGGACATTCCTTTCCTGACAGTCAAGGATCCAAACAAGTTGGTCTACCTGACGCAGACCACGCTTTCCACTGACGATGCCAACATCATCATTGCTGCGCTGAAGGAAGCATTCCCGGGGCTCAAGGAGCCGCCGAGTGAAGACATTTGCTACGCCACTACCAATCGGCAGCGTGCCGTGCGAGCACTTGCGCCGCAGGCTGATTTGGTGTTGGTTGTGGGTAGCCGCAACAGCTCCAATTCGGTGCGACTGACGGAAATCAGCCAAAATATGGGAACTCCTGCCCGTTTGGTGGATGACCGCAGCGAACTGCGTGATGAGTGGTTCAACGGCGTGAACACCGTGCTAGTCACCGCCGGAGCAAGCGCCCCGGAAGACTTGGTGCAACAGCTCATCGTGGAACTCATTGAGAAACACGGCGGCGTTGTTGAACAACATGACGTCTATCACGAGCAAGTGGAGTTTGGTCTGCCCGGCACGCTCAAGGAACTCATGCGCAATCGCGGTGTCGACCCAACTGGCCGCCGCGTGATGCGTAAGGACGCCGACGAAGCGATGGGCGCATGGCTTGATCGCCACGGCATTGAGCACCGAACCGTCGACCTGACCGTGGGCGCTACCCGGTGAGTGCCACTGAGCGCACTGGATTCTTTGAGCTGGACGCTGTCACACTGGAGTCATGGTGCGGCGCGCGCGGCATGCCCAAGTTTGCCGCCAAGCAGTTGCTGGACTGGGTGTACGGCAAAGGCGTTGTCGACGTTGATCGCATGACCAACCTCTCAAAGTCTCAGCGCGACATGCTGGCGCATGAGATGACATTCCTGCAGGGCAATGAGTTGCACAGCCTGCAAGCCACTGATGGCACCCGCAAGCTGCTGCTCGGCTGGCCAAAGCCCGGCGCGGGGATCGCCCTGCCCGTCTTAGGCGTCGCCACTGGTCGCGAAACTGAATGCGTCATGATTCCCACCGAGGAACGGCGTACTGCCTGTGTTTCAAGCCAAATGGGCTGCCCGGTCGGCTGCAAGTTCTGCGCGTCTGGGCTTGAAGGCGTGGAAGGAAATCTCACCGCCGGTCACATCGTGGAGCAGGTCTGGCGCTTGGCGCAACAGCCGGGCACGGGGCGCATCTCCAACGTTGTCTTCATGGGCATGGGCGAGCCGCTCGCGAATGCCGCGGCAGTGATGAGTGCCATTCGCACCATCAACGCGCCGTGGGGCATGGGCATCAGCGCACGGAAGATCACTATCAGTACGGTGGGCTTGCCTGCCGCCATCCGCAAGTTGTGCGACTTTGAGTTGCCAGTGACTTTGGCACTCAGCCTGCACGCACCGAACGATGAACTGCGTCGACAGATCATTCCGTGGGCGGAATACTCCACCGTGGCAGAACTTCTTTCTGCGTGCCAAGAGTGGTTTGGTAAGACTGGTCGCGAAATCACGCTTGAGTACATCTTGCTTGGTGGATTCAATGATCAGCGTGAGCACGCACAGGAACTGGTGCGCATTGCCCGCTCCATTCGTGCCAACGTCAACCTCATTCGATACAACGAAGTTGACGGGCTGCCCTTTGCGCGTCCTGACGATCATGACGTGCTCACCTTCCAGAACGTGCTCCGCGACGCTGGTGTGAATACACACATCCGCGCGAGCCGCGGCCGCGACATCAAGGCCGCCTGCGGGCAGTTGCGTCATGAGGCAATGAAGAGCTGACGCGGAGCGCAAGCGCCGACCGTCAGTGGGTGTTCGCTGTAGTCCAACGCGCCGTCCGAGTGCTCGCACGATTGCAAGCGCGGTTCAATGCTTCCCTCAACCCTACGCATTCGCCGTTAATCGCTCAATTTCAAGCACCGGCGTCTCATGCAACCGATGCGCGGCAGCCAGCTCATGCAGGCTCTTTACAACGCCCGACCAGTGCGCGCGGTGTTGCGGCTCATGAACGGCGCGATCAAGAATTTCCAGCACCGCGGTCCGCGCGCGCCGCTCCTGCGGCTGACCGCGCAACTCATTGGGAACCACGCGCCACAAGATCAACGCCAACTGCGCCGGCCAATCGCTCGATCGCAAATCCAACCGCCACACCGTACGCCCCAGCACCACTTCAATGCGATTCAAATATCGGCGACTCATACGGTCACCACGCGCCGCGCGCACGCCAAGCCGCTCGCGAATGCGCCGCGCTTGACCAACGCCCGCTTGCATCGCTGCCACATACAACGCATCGCGAATGAGAATTGATTCGGCAAGCGGCAGGATGCCGTACGTACATAACGCGCGGTCCGGATCATCGGCGCCCGCCTCGTACAACTCCTTCACCAGGCCGGCATACCAGCGCAGGTGGCGCACCCCGCCCCACGCAACGCAACGCGCCGATGCATTCACAAAGTCACGCAGCGCCTGCCGACCATCATTGGTGGCGTATAGCCCCGGCATCGCATCGATCGCCTCGCGCACACTTTCGCGGAACTGCCGTGCGCGACGGCGTCCACCGCGGCGCGAAGCTTCCAATTCCAACGCAGTGCGGCGCACCAAACGCCCCAGGCTTTCGCCCTTTTTTGAGTCACTTTCAGCGATTTCCAGGCCTTCTGCCAGGCGCCGACCAAAGTCGAACGCTTCCAGTGACCGGCCGAATCCGCGCGTTTCCAATCGCCGCATGGCTGCTTCAAGCGACTCCACTGACACCGGAATGAAGCCGCGCTGGAACGCTGCACCAAGCACCACCAAGTCAGCCACGCGGTCCGTGAGAAACTCGCGCTGCGCAGTGCCGGAGATGTCCGCAAGCAACGCGCCCTCTGGTCGAGTGGCAAGAGGCACCGCGCGCGGCAACAAATCAACCGCCTCCGCCAGCTCCGTAGGCACCTGATCTTCAAACGCACCAAGGTTGGCAACAATGTAAGTCTTGTCCGGCGCCGCCACACGCAAGTATGGATCCGGCCCAAGCGCACGCAGCGTCTCCACCGCGTCAAATCCAAGAATGAGATCCGCTTCACCGTACGGGCATTGTGGCGAATGAACGCGCGCATCTGGACCAGAGTCCTGCCCAGTGAAGAGCACCTGACCCCACGCGCGCCTGCCCGGACCAATGGGCGTTGGGTGATAGATGGACTGCACGCGGTAACCCATCGCGCGCCCGGCCTCGCACAGCGCAAGCACGGCAATTCCAGGTGGATCACCGCGATATCCAGCAATATGGCAGCGCCAACGGCCTTCGCGCGCATGCACCGGACGTGGCGGCTTGATGCGCGCGTCGGCATCGCCCTTCACTGGCGGCGGTCGCGTGCGCACCACTTCCACTTGCTCAAGCAGCGCGCGCACTTCAATCTTTACCGGAAGCCCGTCACCTGCTGGGAATGTCTCCCGCAGAAACTCCGTCTTCAATGGATCAAGCCCGCGCTCAAGCCCGCGTTCCATCAACACCGCCTGTGAGATGGGCCGAATATCGCAACCGGTATCAGCTGGCCACACCAAGCGCTGCCGCGGTGTAAACCCAAGTCGATCCGCTTCTGCAACGCCCGCTTCAAGTTGACGAATGTCACGTCGCGCGGGCGGACCGTCATGCGCCACCAACACACCCACGCCGTCCAAGCGCGCCGTCTGCGTGATGGCGGCAATCAAGCCGGGGCGATCATTCATGTCGCAATGCGCTACATGTAATCGCGGCGCACTCCGCAGCGGCACGGCTGCGTTGGCCAGGCGTTCCACATCCACTACATCGCTGCCACCCAGATCAACAACCACAAAGAGCGTGGGCTGCGGATCGATGGCCGCTTGCTGAATGGCAGCAGGTCCTTCCAACGCAAAGCGCCGGCGATCCCACAGTTCAACTTCAGTGATGATTTCCGCTTGCGGGGGCGCACTTCCTTCCAGCGCCAGCGCGCGCGACGGCGCTTCCGGATCATCCGGATCGATGCGTGCCACTTCAATCGCGGCGTCAGCAAAGACGGCACGGACGGCATCCATCGCGCCGGTTGGCCCCAAACCAAAGCTCCGTCTTGGTACTTCAAGACGCTCCAATTCCGGCTGCGAAGCAGCCAGCCGCGGCGAATGTTCCAGCCCAGTGCGCACCAACTTAAAGAGGTGCATGGCCTTGCGCAACAAGATGGATGTGCGCACGCCGTCATTCACTTCCAGTCGCACCTCTTCACCATCGCGCGCCGGCAGGCGATCCCACCACAAGCGCGCGGGGCGTTCACCGCGCGCACGCAGCGCTTCGGCCACTTCAAGAATGTCGGGTGCTACTGAATCGGGCCGCGGCTCCAGCACCACGGCGTCATCGCACCGCGTGAGGAAGCGTTCCAAGAGCGCCGCATCCATGGGGTGCGTGCAGCCAAGATCAAGAACCGGAACGCGCCCTTCCAAGCCAAATTCGCCAAGAATGTGCCGAATGGCGATCGCCGAAGGTCCAACAGCAATGAATGCCATCGGCTCGCGCTCACCCGGACTGGGTAGCGCCGCCACACGGTTCAATTCCAGACGGCGCACCACGCGCAACACATCATCACCTTCCGGCGTGCGCGCGCCACGTCGCGCGCGCAACAAGGCAGCCACTTGCTCCACGCGCTCAGTGATTCGGTTAGCGCGCAATGACGGCGAGTCCAACGAACGCAGCACCGTGGAATGCGCAACAATCGCCGCCATGCGCGGCCCAGCATTGGCAAGTCGAAACGCATGTTCAACACCATCGCGCAGCGTCTCAATGCCCTTGGGCGCCACCACCGGCAACCCCAACGAACGCGCGGCCTGCCACGGCGATGCCAATCGCACCAAGAACGGATTGTCTTCAAGGAGCAGCACCACTCCGCCCTCTAACGGCCGTGAACTATCAAGCGCACGGCGCGCGGCACTGATGGCCATCGCTAGTTGCTCATTGGGAATAAGCGCCAAGACGCGCTTCCCTTCACTGGCAGCGCGCACCGCCAAACTCACTGCGCGCGCGCCGTCCACCGAATCGGTCACCGTTACATGATGCGTATCAAGCGCACGCGCCACGGCTGGCTCAGAAAGCATCTGAAACACCGGCTCAAACGGCACTTGCCGCGGCCCAACAATGGCGTCAATTTCCAGTTCGCTTTCTAAGACACCCTTAACGATCGCCTGGTGCGCAGAAAGCAACGCATGTCCGTCGGCGCGCAAGAGCGGATGGCTCCAGTGCCCGGCAATTTCCGCGGCGACTTCTGAAGCGATCGTCACGCAGCGTCTCCCTGATCGGCACGCCATCCGGGTGCCAAATTCCCGGCTAAGAGCGCTTCCACCGCCAGCGCAACGCCATCGGCATGGTGCGCAGCGGTTTGCGCGCGCGCGACGGCCTTGATGCGCGGATCAGCGTTCGCCATGGCAATACCCATCGGTGCATTGCTAATCAATTCCAAGTCATTGAGCCCATCGCCAAGCGCCACAATGGATGCTCGGTCAACGCCTAAACGATCGGCAGCAACGCATGCCATGGACCACTTGTGGACGCGCGGCGCAAATATTTCCAACATGTGCGTGCGCGAGCCGAGCACTTCATTGGCGGTCAATGCGCCCCATGCGCGGACCGCCAGTCGCTCGCCCCAGCGGTCATCGATCAGCTTTACGAGTGGCGCCATTTCTTCTTCTGCGCCAATCGTTCCAACGCGCAACACGCGGCCATCAAGTTGCTCATGCGCGTCACCCGGCGCGGCGTGCCAATCACGCGACTTGATGGGATGTTCAGTCAGCCACCACTTGGTGGCGGCATCCAAGTCCGCAGTGCCAACAAAGATGTAGTCATGGCCAGTGAGGCTTGCGTCCATCAAGAGGTGCGCGCGGTGACCGTGGCCCATGATGATGTCGGCCACGTTGAGCGCCATGGGCGCATCAATCGTCATGGTTGACAACACGCGTCCGCTACCGGCTTCATGGAGCGAAGCACCACCAACACCAATGAAGAGCGCGTCTTCGGCGATGCAATCGATGGCGTGATGGCTCTCTGACCACGTGCGTCCGGTAGCGATGGCCACGTGCCAGCCAGCGTCATGTGCAGCCTTCAACGCGGCGCGGTTGCGTGGGCTGACCCGCCCGCGCTTATCGAGCAGGGTTCCATCAAGATCGGTGACAATGAGTCCGGGCATACGGGAAGTTTCAGGCAAAGTTCATGACGGCGCGG
>JBIKZY010000134.1:0-6025 GCA_044354475.1 Phycisphaerales bacterium | reverse complement strand
GGCGACGGTCAAGTGGATGGAACGGACCTCGCGTCAATCCTTGGCAGTTGGGGCGGCTTGGGAGGCGATCTCGACGGCAACGGCGTCACCGACGGTGCCGACTTGAGCATCGTCCTCGGCAGCTGGGGCGCGTGCCCCTGATGCGCATGCCAAACGCCACCCACATCCACAGGTGCCCGGCCCTCACCGCGTGATCCCGTAGAACTTCCGCGCGTTCTCGATGAGGATCCGGAACTCGTCCTCGTTGGGCATGTCCATGCCGGCGCCCTCGATGAACGTGCCGCCCACCACGCCCACGTCGCCGGGGGCCGTCTCCGGCAGGTGCTTGGGGAACTGGTAGAAGGACCGCTTCACCTTCATGCCGGAGGCCGTCTTCCCCTCGCCGAAGTAGACGAGGATCATGTGCTGGAGCTTCGACCGGTCCTGGTCCTTCAGCATGACGAGGTGCCCCTGCACCGGCACCACGGCGGCGTCGCCGTTCAGGGCCCCCGCGCCTAGGCCCGCGCAGTCCACGATGAAGCGCGTCTCGACGTCGGAGAGTCGCTCGACCTTCCGCTTCACGAACTTCACGCGCGGCTTCAGCCAGTCGGAGAGCGACTGCATCATGACCGCCGTATCCATGAAGATGCCGTCGTCGTACGCCACCATGCGCCGCGTGGTGCCGGTGCCGAAATCGAGGATCACGTCCTTGGCCGGCTTCATCACCTTGCCCACGTACGGCTCCAGACCCGATTCCTTGCGGTCGTCGAAGTAGGCGGGCACGATCACGGCGCCCGTCTTGAAGTGCGGGTGCTCACCGCGCGCCACCTGCGCGTAGAAGCGGTACGCATCGAGGCCGATGCGCTCGATCACGGCCTGCATGGTGGCGTCGTTGTCCATGGAGACCGGCGCCAGCAGCCCGCCGGCGTTGTGCGAGGTGAGGCCGTCGAATCGCTCGGCCATGACGGTGATGTTGGTGTAGCCCTTCTGGCAGAGGTCGTAGGCCGTGAAGAGGCCGATGACGCCCGCGCCGATCACCGTGATGGGCGTGTCCGTGCGCAGGTCCTTGGCCAGCGGCGAGCTGATCAGCAGGCCGTCCACGTACTCGGCGCTGCCGGGCGCCAGCGTCCAGCCGCTGCCGCCGTGCCCGTAGTCGTGGGCCACCACCTTGTCGCCCACCTGCTCCACGCAGAGGCGCGGCGCGCCGTGGCGCATGGGTCGCTCGCACAGGATGCGCTTGCCGAGGTGCGCATCGGAAAGGTCCGGCGGCTGCACGTAGCGCACCTCGAGCGCGGAGGACGCAGGCGTGGCAGCCGTGGGCTGCGCGCAGCCGGCAGGCGCGAACAGGCATGCGGCGCATGCCAACGGAACGATCAGGAACGACTTCAGCATGTGCGAACTCCGTGCAAGGCGATGGCCGCCATTCCATCGGCGGCAGGCCGGATGCTACGGACGCGCCATGGTCCGTGCACGCTGCGCGGGGCTTCGGCTGGCTTGCGCCGTCGGCGCCACCAAGCAAGAGACGCGCCCGGATGCCGGGCGCGTCTCTTGAATTCATGCAACGGCGCGCGGTCGCGCCCCATCACGGGCAAGCGTCAACCGCGGCGGCGACGGCCACCGGCTGCACCGGCGAGCGCAAGCAGTGCCAATGCACCAGGGGCGGGCACTGGCGGATAGTTGCTGTAAACCGTCTGCGGGATGCTGCTTATTAAGTCGACGCCGAGGGCGGACCTATTGAGTTGGAAGACCGCCAAGCTAGCGAATCCGCTCGATAACGCCGACGAAATAGTCACGCTGAAGCTAGTGGCTCCCTGCTGGATCTGGCCTTGATCGAATGTGCTATTGCTGCCGGTGCTCCAGTTGGGTCCGCATGAGGTTCCCGAGCCCGCTCGCGCTACCCGAGCGGGTGAAGTACGACTGGCATGTCACGCCCGCTTCCGCCACCGATGAGGCTGAAAGTGCGATGACGGCCACGCCGAGAGTGCCGACCGAAGCGGCAACGCGAGAGAACCACTGGAATGACTTCATGATGGAAAGACCTCGAAAGGGAACACGGAAATGGATTGGCCGCGCTCTGCCGCCAAGACGGATAGCAATCCGTCACCCATGAACACGAAATCCGCGCCGACCACCCATCACGCCGGGTGTAACCAAGTGTCCGTCACGGACACTTTCTTCCATAATCACCGGGAAAATACGGCAAATCGTTAGAAGTAATTGCGCGAGGAGCCGCGACAGATACCCTGCCCCCATGAAGAGCAAGGCCACCACCGTCAAGGAGTACCTCGCATCACTCCCGGGAGATCGCCGCGCTGGCATTGAGGCAGTGCGCAAGGTGATCCGCAAGAACCTCGACAAGCACTACGAAGAATCCATGCTCTGGGGGATGATCGGTTACGCCGTGCCGCACCGCGTGTGGCCGACCGGTTACCACTGTGACCCAAGCAAGCCGCTGATGATGGCCGCGCTGTCGAGCCAGAAGAACAACCTGTCCGTCTATCTCATGAGCGTCTACAGCGACAAGGCCGAGCGCGCGTGGTTCCAGAAGGCATGGGCCAAATCCGGCAAGAAGTTGAACATGGGCGGATGCTGCATCCGCTTTACCAAGGTGGAGGACGCCGCGCTTGATGTGATCGGCGAAGCCATCCGCCGCACGCCTGCGAAGGCGTATGTTGAGAGCTATGTGAAGACACTTGCAAGCACTGGCCGCGGCCCGGACGGGAAGAAGCTAAAGCCAACGGCAGCGGCAAAGAAGGTCGCAAAGAAGACAGCAAAGAAAGTCTCTAAGAAGGTCTCGAAGAAGGCGACGAAGAAAGTCGCGAAGTAGTTCATAGCACGCAGAACCAAATGAAAAGTGTTTCAAACATCCGTGCCACCTCCTGGCGCCTTGTGATCATGAGCTTTGCAAGCGGTGTCGTATCGGTTGTGCTGTTGATTGGAATGGCGTATTGGATGGCACGTTGGTACGACGCCGGCGTCCCTGTGCCCCAACGCAATGTGCAAACCAATCAAGAATTGCTGCAAGAACGCGCGGATCATCAGAAGGAAGCTTTACAGCGCAACATGGCGGACCGTGAACGATTGGTTGAATCGATTCACGCCCTTCAGCAGAACAATCCCAACTACACGGTGGACTTTCTCATTCTCTCGGGCGGCGGCGATTGCGGCGCCTTTGCAACTGGATTTTTGCGTGGATGGTCTACGGCCCCTGCGGGCCCCCTCGCTCGACCAGTGTTTGAGGGTGTGTCCGGTGTGAGCACTGGCGGGTTCATGGCGCCCTCGGCATTTTTAGGAACCACACAGGATGACGTTCGTGTCGATGAGTTGTTTCGAAATCCCCAACCAGACTGGGTGCAACGTCGCGGGTTGCTCTTTTTCCATCCAGACAACCCCAGCCTTGCCAACATTCCTGGGCTTGAGCGCGAAATTAGTTTGTATGTCGATCTTCCATTCGCCCAGCGCTTGGTTGATGCGGGCGCAAGCGGTCGTCAACTACTCATTCAAGCGACCGATGCCGACGAGGGCGTATCGCACACCTTTGATTGTGTCGCCGCGGCGCGAGACGCCGTTGCTAGTGGAGATGTAACTCCGCTTCGAAACATATTTCTCGCGTCATCTGCAATACCGGGTGTTTTTCCACCGCAAGAAATTCGAGAGGATTTGTTCATTGATGGCATTGTGACCGGCAATATTTTCTATTGGTTTTATGGCGGCTCATTGAAGGACAGTAAGACATTCGGTGCCATCTGGAAGGAGCGGTATCCCGATGCTCCCATTCCAAAGATTCGCTATTGGGTGATCATCAACAATTACATCAAGCCACCCGTACTCACTATGCAGCAGCAGTGGATACCTCTCGCGCAGCGTGGTTTGGAAATAGCAATCCGTTCGTTCACAGAGATAACACTTCGGCACTTATTCTTGTTCGCAGAAGTGAACCGACTGCGTGGCGAGGGCGAATGCGAAGTTCGCTGGGTAGCAGTTCCGTCCACGTGGCAGCCTGTGAACAATGAAGAGTTCAACCTGGAAAAAATGCGCTCGCTTTCCGATCTTGGAAGAAGCATGGGCGAGAATCCTGACTCATGGAACGACCAATCGCCGTAACGAGGCGTGCTGAGTGAAGGAGTAACCTCACCCACATGACAAGCGACCCCGGGATCGAAGACCCTGCTGCTCAAGCCTGGTCCATTGACCTACCGGATGCCGGTTCCACGCGGGGCACCGCCATCAACGAGGCTCGCTGGTCGGAAAACAGCAGCCGGCTCTTCGTCTCCCGCACGGTCGATCCGCGTGCGTGGCCGCTCCTCGATGCAGCGCGGCCCGACATCGGCGCGCTGATGGTGGTCGCGGGCATCCTGGCGATCGTCATCGGCGTCGCGCGCCTCATGATTCCGCGCACGCTGCGCACACTCGTTGCCATCGGTGTGCTCGCTATGGTAGTTCTCAACGCGGGATGCATCGCCTATCGACCGATCGTCACACGCCCGCCGACTCTTGGAAGCGAGTTGATCTCGCTTGACGAAGCGCGCAGCACGGGGCTTCTGACAGATGACGAGCATGCGCACCGCCGCCGCCAAACAATCGAGCTTTGGCTTTCAATCGCGTCGACACCGATCGAGATGCTGCCGCCAACAACGTGGCGTCCACCACTCAAGCCGGTTCCGATCATCCACATTGCACGGATCGATCAAGACATCACCACGGGCGAGAAACTCCACGCGATCGAACGAGCGCGATCGGGGAACATCACACTCACTTCCATCAAGCCGACCGCAGAGAGCGCAGCAAAAATCCAAGGCTGGGCAGCTCAAGTGCGATCGCTCCTCTTGAATAATCCCCCCTGTCTATGGGCGACGGTGCGAGACCTGCCGAACACAACTCCCGAGGGCTACTCGCCAGTCAATCCAGGGTTGTATGCGCCGGTGAACACCGAGCTTGCCGACCTCACACGTGCGCTCGAAACGAAGGCGATCACGCACATCGAATTCGTGCAGTTCCAAACTTCACTCACTGAGCAGAGCGAACACCCTCCGCTACGTCGCATGTCAGAGAGCGCGCCAGTTGCCATTGCTGGAACCACCCGTCACGCCAAGTTCTATGAAGCCACGGCCTTCACCGACTACGACGACGAACCAATGCGCAAGGAGTTTCAGGTCACCTGGATCGCGTACTGGCTGTATGGCTGCCAGGCAGCCGATGCGAAAGACTCCGTCGCAGCCAACGGCGAGGTTCCACTCCGAGGTCCCTTCTACATACGCGACCCAAACCACGCTCCCGATCAGTGGGCCGAAAGCATGGTGGTGTTCATGGTGAAGCCGACGCTCGCGAAGTAACCTCACCCACATGTCACGCGACCACGGCACTGAAGACCCTGCTGTTCAAGCCTGGTCCATTGACCTGCCGGATGCTGGTTCCACGCGGGGCACCTCCATCAACGAGGCTCGCTGGTCGGAAGACGGCAGCCGACTCTTCGTCTCCCGCACGGTCGATCCGCGTGCGTGGCCGCTCCTCGACGCAGCGCGGCCCGACATCGGCGCGCTGATCATTATCTTTGGTGTGCTAGCAATCCTCATCGGTATCGCACGCATCTTCCGGCATCCGCGGACCGCTGGCCGCAGTTACTGTCGGCGCTGCAACCACGACCTCAACGCTGTGCACGGCGAACGCCCGAGCGCGCTGCGTTGCCCCGAGTGTGGCCTGCCGCTCGATGGGCGCGGCGTGGTGCGCGGCTTCGGGCGTGGCCTTCGACTGGCACGTGTCGGAATCCCAGCGCTCGCCACGGTGGCGTGCGGTGCCACCCTCTTCCTCACCTCGATTGCGCCCCGGCAGACGCCGCGGCTGATACAGACATGGCCAGTCGCAGCAGCCTCCGCGGTGCCGAACTGGCCATGGTGGCGCCGCTCCACGATCGACCGTCCATATCAATTCGACCTGCGCGTCGACGTCATCCGCGTCAATGCCGATGGACTTCGACTGGAGAGCACTGCTCTCCTGCCCGGATGGAGACAACCATGGATCGCGCGTCCCGATGGCACGACCATCGCGT
>JBIKZY010000022.1:0-23156 GCA_044354475.1 Phycisphaerales bacterium | reverse complement strand
TAGCGGTGGCGCTTTTTACGGGTGCGAGGCGGGAAACCGTCTTGGAGCCAGCGCGCGAGGCGCTAGCGGAGGTCACCTTTGGCATAGACGGGCATTCTAGCGAAACAGTGCATAAAACGCGAATTGCCGCACGCTAATCGTTATATTGCAGACAGTTACGTCATCGCCACTCATGCCGCGGATAGCGCCGTTTGAGTTCCTTTTTCACCTCGGGGTACAGCCGCTCCCAAAAGCCGGGGAGATCCTCGGTCACCTGCAATGGTCGCCGATTCGGCCCAAGCAACTCCAGCACCACCTTTACTCGACCACCTGCCACCGTCGGATGTCCAGCGAAGTCATAGAAGTCCTGAATCTTCCCGCGCCCGCGCGGTGGCTTGCCCTCTGCATATTCAACCTTCATCTTCCATCCACTCGCCAACGCCAACGCAGCAGGCGCTGCTCGCTCAACAAACTGCTGCTCATCCCAGGAAAGCGCGCTGCGAAAGATGTCGAGCACCGGACGCAAGTCAAGATCCGAAGCCCGCGCACATCCCTGCGCGATCTCCGCTGCCAAGACTCCTATATCGTCGGCGTCATAGGTGATCAGCCCGCGTTCGGGAAACCACGCCGCAACGCATCGCACCCGTGCGATCCACTGATCAACGGATTCGTCCCATGTTGCTGGCCGCAACTCACCGCTCGCTACGCGCGATGCCAACTCGTCATGCGCAGCAGCTTTGGCCTCGCGCCCTCGCAATGGCCGAACAATCTGCGCAAACACAATTCCATCAAACACACGTTCTTCAAATTCCGCCGCCGCGCCAAGTTCATCACTGAATCGCACCTCAGTCTGCGTAGAAACTCGATCCGGCATCGCGTGCTCAACCCACTCAACCTCCAAGGGCGTGACCATGCCAAGCGACTGATGCACTTGATCACCTCGTCCACCCTCGCGCACTTCAAGTGCCAAAATGAAGCCCATTCCACGCTGAATGCTGGTTGGGTCGATGCTCACCTTGCGGCGCCCAGGCATGGCGCAATGCGGTCGTTGCGCATCCATCCGCCAACCGACATGATCAGCAAATCCTGCAAGTAGCGCACGGGAAACCCGCGCAAACGAATCGCCAGCGAATGCAGCGGTCGCGCCGATCTCATCATCACCACTCGCAGCGGCTCGCACCAACTCCCGTGCCGCCGATGCCACCTCGCGACACGCGCCCAGCGAAGCCTCTACGCCCTCATGTCGCGCGTTGCGGAATCCACTGGCCTCCACGCGCAACAACAATTCTTCGCGTGAAGCGATGTCACTCGGCGGCTCACCATCCGGTGTCAATCGCACCAATTGTGCCGCCCCGCCACTCTGCACGACATCTCGGTCGGAAACAATGGCGCACCAACGCGCCGCGCGCTCCAAGACGCCAAGCGATGCCGCCTCGACCAACACGCGCCCAAGCCGTGGATGCACCGGAATGCGCGCGAGCCGACTTCCAAGCGCGGTCAACATTCCATCAGCTTGGAGCGCGCCAATCGATTCAAGCGTCCCGCGTGCGCGCAACACCGCGTCATCACTCGGTGGGTCAAGCCACGGAAATTTCTCAAACGAACCGAACCCCATGGAGAGCACCATCAACATTGATTCCGCGAGGTCAATACGGCGCACCTCAGGCGTTTCCGCGGCAGGCCGCTGCGCTTGCTCCCACTCCGTCCACAAACGCACGCACACTCCCGGTGCCGTTCGCCCAGCTCGACCGGAGCGCTGATCGGCACTGGCGCGGCTAATCGCCTCAGTACGCAGGGCATTCAGCCCGCGGCGCGGATCCACGCGAAACACTCGCGCTAACCCAGAGTCAACCACCATGCGAACACCAGGAATGGTGATCGACGTCTCAGCCACGTTGGTAGCCACAATGACCTTGCGCCGACCGCGCGCAGCGGGTGCAACCGCCGCGTCTTGTCGATCAGCCGGCATTGATCCATGCAGCGGAACCACATCAAACGCGCTGCCTCCAGCAATCACCCGTAGTTCGGCGCGCACCGCATCCACAGTGCGATCAATTTCAAAGGCGCCCGGCATAAATACCAACGCATCGCCTTCGTGTCCTTCATCAACCAACCGTCGCACCGCACGCGATGCGCGCTCCCACACCGGCACGCCTTCCGCCCCCGGCTCGTAGCGAACACTCACTGGAAATGCGCGACCTTCCGCCGTAAGTACTGGCGCATTGAGATATGCGGCTGCCTGCCCTGCGTCCATGGTTGCGCTCATGGCAGCCACCATCAATGCCGGGCGCTGTTGGCGCGCAGCACGGACCACTCCAAGTGCAAGATCAGCAAACACACTGCGCTCATGAAACTCATCGAGCAACACACAACCAATGCCCTTGAGCAATGGATCGCGTTGCGCCTGGCGCAAGAACACCCCTTCGGTGACAAATCGAATGCGCGTGCGCGGACCGACCACGCGCTCGAATCGCGTTTGGAATCCGACATCTTCACCGAGGACCACGCCCATCTCTTCGGCCACCCGCCGGGCGGTCATGCGTGCCGCCAAACGACGCGGCTCCAACACCACAATCTGCCCCTCGACGAGCCCGGAACGCGCCAAAATCTGTGGAACTTGCGTGGTCTTACCGCTTCCCGTGGCAGCCGTCAGCACCATGGCGCGCGCAGTGCGCATGCATTCGGTGATCTCGGCCGCGGCGCGCAATACCGGCAATGCGCCATCCGCACCCGCACCCGAGCCGCCATCGCTCGCGCGCGCGCCTGTCACTGTCCAGTCAGCATGCGCGTGCGCACCGCGTCCATGAATCGCGAAATCTGCGCCTGCTCGCGCGGACTGGAAGCCGGCTCAACTTCCTTCTCCCAGAATCCAAGGAATCGATCCGCTCCCTTGTCACTCAAGCTCTTGCCCTTCATGCGCTCACGCTGACGCTCTTCGCCGCGCTTCGCTTCCGCGCGCGCGTTGGTCATGATGTCGTCGTTGGTGCTCTCTGACTCCTTGCCAGTAGCGGTGGTCTCTGCAAAGCGGAACCAATCAGCTACCCACTTGTCAATGAATGCCCCGCGCTCACCAGCTGGCAAGTTCACGTAGGTAGCAGCACCTTGGATCAAGATGTCCTTGGCGAGAATTCGCACGTTCTGCGTCATCTGCTCGCGCACCTTGCCGGTAACACCCGCCAAGAACGCCGAAGCCACCACACTGTCCTGCTGGTTCATACCGCGGAAACGACCGATGAACTGCTGCACATACTTGACGCGCTCGTCCACCGAAAGCATGTTGAAATCATCGGTCGTGAAGTAGCCAAGCACGTTGTCCACTGGCGAATCAAAGATGGAGGGCGGGGCCTTCCAGCGCCCAGCAAACCACCACCATGATCCACTTGCCAACAGCGCCACAACAAGTGCGGCGGCGAAGGAAGCAACAATCTGCGAACGGTGCTCTTCCCAAAGCTCCCCGATATCCATGTCACGAGATCTGATCGATTCCATCAAGTTCATGGTGTAGCTCCGGTTTCGGCGTCCTGCGAAAGGTCTTCCGCCATTCGCGCACTGCCGTCAATATAGACGCCGTTCCGCTCCACGCCAACGCGGCGATGGCGATCTTGGCTATCAGTCAGCAACGGGTACCGCGCTGCCTCGCGCTCAAAGAACTCGGTCATCGCGCGCGCCTCTGCGTCTAACCGAACTGTCATCAATCGATCCATTGATGTGGTCGTTGGATCAAATGACATCAGTAATGTCACTACATCCACTTGCACAGCGGGTGTGTAACGGAGCAAGCCAGGCAGATAGACGTAGCTGGTTCCAGTTGAAAGCGACTCTTCATCCTTGTCCGAGGGGCAAATCCATGACGAAGAATCCGCTGGCATGAAGCCCGAAAGAAAGTTCGGCAACCCGCCGTCGATACCGGCATCAGTGACCACCGGCAGGAATTCACACATGGGCAGACGACCGCTGTTCTGCTGCCGATAGGAATCCACTGCAATGAAATCTTGGCGCAGGTTGGAGAGGCACCCCGCATTCTGACTTTCGCGCTGAATTCCGCGCGCGCTCGGAACAATGATCCCAATGAGGATTCCGATGATGGCAACCACCACCAAGAGCTCAACGAGTGTGAACGCTTTCCGACGCATGGGGAGCATTCTAGGCAGCCCGGCTCATGCAGCAAACATGGCTTCCACGAACCTATCCGGGTCAAAGGGCTGCACATCGTCGGGTGTTTCGCCAACTCCAACAAGTTTCACCGGCACGTCCAGCGCATCGCGAATGGCCACCACAATGCCGCCCTTGGCAGTGCCATCAAGCTTGGCTAGGAATATTCCGCTGACATCACATGCCGCCTTGAATGCCGTTGCCTGCAACACCGCGTTCTGGCCGCTGGTGGCATCAAGCACCAAGAGAATCTCGTGCGGCGCGCCGGGAATCTTCTTAGCAAGGACATTCCTGATCTTGGTCAGTTGCCGCATCAGGTTGTCTTGCGTGTGCAGACGTCCCGCCGTGTCGACAAGCAAAACGTCAACTCCGCGCGCAATCGCCGCCTCCGCTGCATCAAACGCCACGGCTGCAGGATCCGCTCCTTGCGCGCCCTTCACAAGGTCCACACCCAGGCGCCGCGACCAGGTTTCCAGTTGCGCCACGGCGCCCGCGCGAAATGTATCGGCGGCAGCCAGCAACACACTTCGACCGTCATCCTTCAAACTCTTAGCGATCTTGGCAACGCTGGTGGTCTTGCCGGCACCGTTGATCCCGACCACGAGCACGACGGTTGGCTTGGAAGCCGCCACCGCAATCTCACGCGAACCAGATGCTAAACGTGACTTCAGACGCACCTTGAGGAACTCAATCGCATCCTCTCCGCGCGGCACACGGCCCGAGCGAAACTCCGCGCGCAACTCCGCAGCGATCTCGCGCGCCGCGCGCACCCCGACATCAGCAGCAACCAAGGTCCGCTCAATATCGTCGATCAGTTCTTCACTGAGCGTCCGACCATGCAGAATGGAACGAAATCCGGCGCCGAATACCTCGGCCGTCTTCTGCAAGCCACGCTTGATCGCATCGACCGCGGCACGAAAGAACATCTCAGCCTTCCCCCACGGCTTCCGCATCGCCAGCGGCGGCATCGTCATCGCCACCCACGCCGTTCATGATCTTGTCAAGCACCCCATTGACGAACTTACCGCTGTCGGCTGTTCCAAATTCCTTCGCTAATTCGACAGCATCGCTGACCACTTTGCGTGGCGGCTCGGATGATTGACGCAGTTCGTACCAACCCAAGCGCAGCAAATTTCGATCAACCACTGGCTGCCGGTGCGGCGGCCATTCGCGGGCTAAAGTTGCGATTTCACGGTCGGCATCGTCATGGAATTCCCACGCCAGCGCGGCAAGCGCCATGCCACGCTCCACGTCTCCGGGAGGAGCGTGATCGGTATCGGTTTCCGCCTGTGACATGCCAACCAACGCGCCGTCGGAACTCTGTCCCGCGTCCAACTGATACATGGCCTGCAGAGCGCAACGACGCATCGCGAGTGTCGCTGCACCTTCAGGAAGTCGTTCGTGCCCACCAGCTGCCCCGGCGCCAGTGGTTCGTTCATTGCTAGTCATTGGCGGAGGTCCTCACAAGCGCGCACACAGGCGAGCGCAGCGGTCATTGCTTCCGCGCCTTTGTTACCGATCTCGCCACCAGCACGCGCGCGCGCCTGCTTCAAGTTTTCAACGGTCAACACTGCCAAACCAACCGGCTTACCGCGCGTCACGGAAATGCGCGCCAACTCACTAGTCACCGCTTGACCAAGGTGCCGATCATGTCGCGTCTCACCGCGCACGATGCATCCAATCGCTACTGCCGCTGCAATACCTGCACGCGCGAGCGCTGTGTCAATCAGTAGCGGAATCTCAAATGCTCCTGGCGCCTGCAAACGAACGATGTCCGATGCTTGGCCGCCAAGCCGCAGAAACTCGGCAGTGGCTGCCAATTCCATTGCCTCGGTAATGTCACGGTGATACGCGCTCACCACGATCGCCACGCGAAGCCCGCGTGCGTCCGCAGGAATAGTGCTGTCAGCCTTCATTTCGGTACGGATCTCTGTTGAATCTCAGAACAAGCAACTTGCTTCAGGAGCACACGCAAACTGACGCGCCCGGCGGTTCCGGGCGGAATGCCCACCGTCGGGCTAATGATCGTAGCAGCGCCCCGTTACCATGAGCCGGTGCGTCCAGTTGCCGAGCGCATCCTCGACGCGTTTCAACTGACGCGGCTCTCCCTCGCGTTCGGCGCGGTGTGCGAGCTGTGGCTGGTGACGCTGCTCACACGTGCCGACCCGCGGTACGTGCACCTACCGCTTTATCACATGCCACTTTGGAAGGCGCTGGCGTGCACCGCGCTGGTTGCGATCGGTCTGTTCAGTTTCGCGGCCAGTCTGAATGATCTCCTTGATATCCGCCATGATCGCCGCTTCAGTCCGGAGCGACCGCTAGCAGCTGGTCGCATCCGTACCTCAAGCGCGGCGCTCCTTTCGTTCGGCGCCTTGATGACCGCGGTCATTTCGGCAAGCACACTGGGCGAGCCCGCGTTGATCTTGACGGTTGCCGTTGCCGCAGCAGTCATGTTCTATGACGCCATTGGCAAACACATCCCATCCATTGGCATCGTCACCATCGGCCTTCTGCATGCAGCCAACATGCTGATCCCCAACTGGACGCTGACGTTCACCTTGCCGATCTGGTGGTCCATGTCGCACGCGGTCGCCATTGCTGCCAGCGTGCATCGATACGAAGACAAGCGCCCGTACTTTGGAACCAAGCGCATTCTTTCATTGGTGGCGGTGTGGTTGTTCTGGTCGATCGCCCTCCTTGGCGGGGGCGCGCTCGCGGCGCGCAATTCTGCGGGTGGCTACTGGCCGCAAGTGGCGCGCGGTGATGAACTCATTGGCTCTGGGCCGATCGGAATCATTTGGCCCGTCCTCGCGCTCGCTGGATTCCTGCTCCTGGTGCGCGCAAAAGTGGCGGGAGCGCCCGGCGCCACTGGCGCTGAACGACTTCGTCGCTACGGCGCCATGTGGCAAGCCGTCTACGCGGCGGCATGGCTGATGGCCGCCGGCCTGCAAGCCGAGGCACTGGGCATGGCCGCACTCGCCCTGGCCGGGATCGTGGCGATGACCCTGCTAAAAGAAATCAACGGATTGAGCGGGCGCCCGATCAGTTGGCGGTGAACCGCCCGCGGCTCAAGTAGCCTTCCGCGCGTGCCCCGCGCGTCCATTACCACCATGCGAAGTTTGGTATCCATGATCGGGTGCCTCAGCATCACGGCGGTTCTATCCACCGCGCATGGACAAGTGGAACGAGCACGCGTCGAAGGTGATCGATTGGGCGGATTTGTCATTCCCACCGAACCTGGTGTGTGGCCGATCACGCTTCGTTGTACCAATGCACACGTCTGGAAAGTGGACAGCACGCAGCGCGTCTATCTCACCGGCCGCGTCGGTGTGAACCTCGGCACCTATGACTTCACTTCCGAGCGCGCGGTCATCTGGATCGAACGGATTCCGAGCGCCAAGGGACTGATCACGCAGATCGCTGTGTGGTTCCCGGAAACCATTGAGCCCACCAAGGCGGCCGGTCTCGGCGCTGGCGGTTCGAACCTCTTCATCACTGCCAGTACCTACGGTGATGTCTCGCTCTCGGCGGTGCTCTTTGAGCCAACGGCTCCTGCGGCCAACGAAGACTTGGCGCGTGCGCAACAGCGGCTCGCCGCATACTTGGTTGAACTGAGCGCCAAGCCACCTGCACTGCGCATTCTTCCTGAAGTACTTCGACCGCCGCGTCCGCCCAAGCCGGCCCCCATGGTGGTTGGCGAAAACGCACCACTGGATCGAAGCGTTGCGGCAAAGCTCGAAGCAGCTGCGCAGCCCGGCGCTGCGCAATTGATGGCGCAAATGCCTGCCGCCCCGCCGATTCCAGTAGTTGCTGGCGAAGCGATTCCCGGCTCATCATCGCGACCAATCGTTGCGCCGGACAGCATGGTGTCATTTGCCGCCGAGCAGATTGATGCTGACGCGCAGACCGATCAAATTGCACTCACCAAGGGCGTGACCATCGATGTATTGCCGCGCTTTGAAGGCGGCGCATCACGAGCGCTGCAAATGCGCGCTGATCGCGGCGTGGTGTTTCTGAAGAAGGGAACACTCGGCGCACTCAAGGGTGGATCCACTGAAACCACTGCTGAGTCTGTGGCTGGCATCTATCTTGAGGGTGACGTCTACGCCACTGACTTCAAATATGTGATCCGCGCCCGCCGTGCCTACTACGACTTTGCTACCGGCAAAGCCAGCATGGTGGACAGCGTGCTCCGCACCACTGCTCGAGGTGGCGTACCACTCATTGCACGCGCCGCGGAATTGCGCCAGTATTCGCAACAGCAGTTTGAAGGCAATGACATTCAGATCTCCATGAGCGAGTTCTTCGAGCCGCATCTTTCCATCGGCGCCGATCGCGCCACTATCACTGAAGCCGAAGGCGCCGACGGTGGAACCATCAGCAAACTGCGCGCTGACAACGTGACTTTCAAGTCTGGCGCAGTGCCATTCTTCTGGCTGCCCACCTTCGCATCCGAAGGCGACATGATGCCGCCCATTCGAGCCATCGGTGGCAACTACAACGAATTGACCGGCGCACAAATCTACTCCGAATGGGACCTATTCTCACTGATGGGGATCGCCAAGCCGCGCGACACTGACCTAAACCTGGTGCAAGAAACGCTCACCAACTACGGCGTGGGCGGTGGCGTGCGCGGCAAAGTAGGGGCCGCCAGGGTTGACGCACTGATCATCAACGACTTCGGAAATCCCGAGCAGACCTCTGCGGGCGAGGAAGTGGTCGCCACCGACACCATTCGTGGCACATTCAATCTGTCGCGCGAATTTGTGTTCTCCGAAACGTCGAAGTTGGAATTGCGCACTTCCTACGTCACCGACGAGAGCTTCCTGCAGGTCTGGCGGCAGCAACAATTTGCCACTGAGTTTCAGCGCGAAACCAGCACCTACTACGTTGATCGCGGCGACCGTTCGGAATTCTCTGCACTTGGAGCAGTACCAACCAACGACGTGATCACCAATAGTTCGCAGTTGGCATCGCGGCCATATCAGGTGCGCAAATTCCCCGAGGTTGCCTACAAGCGTTGGGGTGACACGCTGTTTGGTGACTCCATCGTCTGGCAGCAGGAATACAACTTGAACCTGATGGCGCTGGAGTTCGGCCGCGGTTCACAAGACAGTACTGGCGTACGACCCAATACGTTCAACCTGAACGGCCAAACCTATGCGCCCGGCAAGACGTTCACCAATGCCACCACGCTGACGGATCTGTACGAATCAAGTGGATACAACGGCGATACGGTCTCGCGCATCTTCACCCGCCAAGAACTCTCCTCGACTTTCGGCGGTAATGGCTGGAAAATCACGCCGTTTACCTCGGCAAACGTCTTTGGATACGTCAGCGGTGATCGCACCAGTTACAACACCGAAGCTGAAGATTTCCGTGCCATCATTGCTACCGGCTTCCGCTCCAGTGCCGACTTTACTTCCAACTTTGATAAGTTCGAAGTGGCAACACTTGATCTGCACCGCATGCGCCATGTGTTGACTCCGTACGTCAACACTTGGGCTGGCTACAACTCCGCCGATGACCTCGCCTACGCCATCTACGACCAAGAGATGGAAGGCGCCACCGGCGGCGCTGTCGTGCAAGCTGGACTGAAGCAACGCTTACAAACCATGCGCGGCGGTCCCGGCAATTGGCAGTCCGTCGATTGGTTGATGTTTGACGTTGGCATCATGTGGAACGAAAGCGGCGACGACTTAGCACGTAACTACAACGACGGCGCTAAGTACAAACAGAGTCTGTTCCCACAGTATTTCGCGTGGCGCCCGGAATTGAGTCAATGGGGTCGTAACGCGTACAGCAGCTTCCAATTTGCGGCAAGTAGTTCGTTGACGCTGCGGGGCAGCATTACCTATCTGCTTGCCGATGATCTGCCCTCGGATGGCACCGGTGCATTCGGTCTT
Organism: Phycisphaerales bacterium; assembly: GCA_044354475.1. GTDB lineage: Bacteria > Planctomycetota > Phycisphaerae > Phycisphaerales > SM1A02 > UBA966. Next base: position 13,119 of record JBIKZY010000022.1, on the reverse strand, counting down.
GCCAGCGCTGGCCGCGGCTCGATCGGCGCCACCATGCAACACTCACCGGATGTTTCAACATTCATCGAATACCGCGGTATCAACAACTTCGCGCCGGAGAGTGTCTACCTCTCTGACTCGTTGCTATCCGGTGGCGTGAACTACCAGATCAGCAAGGCTTACAGCGCGTCATTCGTTCCAACCTACGACCTCGAAGAGAACGACTTCCGCCTGTTCACCGCGAATTTGAGTCGCGAACTGCCTGATTTCACGCTGCTCGCCACCATTGGCTATGACGCCATTCAGGACCAGTATTTCGGTGGAATCAATATCGCTATCGGTGGCAAAGCAAGTGCCATGCCCTTCACGTCGCAAGCGATCAATCGCTGAGCACGCTGCAACCCGCACCACGCGGACTTGTTAATCAAAGAGTTCTTCCGAACGCGCGGGCGGTTCGATGCCCACATGTCGGAACGCTGCATGGGTCAACCGGCGACCCTGCCGAGTGCGCGCCAAGAATCCCACCTGCAACAGGTACGGCTCAACGACGTCTTCAAGCGTGAGCGCATCTTCACCAATCGTGGCAGCGATCGCTTCCAGACCGGCCGGACCGCCTTCGTACGTGGTTGCCAAGGTCCGCAAGTAGCGACGGTCAAGTTCATCAAGCCCCAGCGCATCGACGCCCTCAAGTGCAAGCGCGTCGTCGACCACCCGAGTGTCAAGCCGCCCGGCGGCGCGCACCGCGGAGAAATCGCGCACACGTCGCAGCAGCCGAAGCGCCACGCGCGGTGTGCCGCGACTCCGTTCGGCAATCGACTGCAAGGTGCTTGCGGGAATTCCATCCATCCGCAACAAACCAGCAGCGCGCGCCAGGATGGCGACAATGTCCGTCACCGGATAGAAGCCCAGGTTGTGCGCAATTCCAAAGCGTGATCGCAGCGCCTGCGTCAACAGACCAGAGCGCGTCGTCGCACCGATCAGCGTGAACGGCCGCAGCCCGATCGTCACCACCTTGGAGTTCATACCGCTATCGACAGTGAAGTCGATGCGAAAGTCTTCCATGGCGGGGTAGATATATTCCTCAACCGCGGTGGGCAGGCGATGGATCTCATCAATGAAGAGGACATCATGCGCCTCCATCTTGGTGAGTGTGCCAATCAGATCGGCCGCCTTGGTGAGCGCCGGGCCGCTCGTCACATACGCGCGCGTGCCCATTTCTGCGGCAATCACATGGGCAAGCGTGGTCTTACCAAGCCCAGGTGGGCCATGCAAAAGCACATGCTCCATCGGTTCGCTACGTCCCTTGGCCGCTTCGATGGCAATACGAATGCGCTCAATCAGATCACGCTGACCAACGTATTCATCAATGCGAACAGGACGAAGCGCACCGGTTGCCTGCTCGGCGTCAGTGGCTTGTTCTGCTGCAGAAACGATGCGTTCGCGTGCCATGCCAACGAAACCCGTCAGAACTGAACCTGCGGAGCATTGCGCTGCGCGGGATCATCTACTTCAAAGAATGGCATGTCTTGGAACCCGCACATGCGGGCAATGAACAGGGCAGGAAATTGCCGTGCGGTGGAGTTAAACGTCTGCGCCGCGCCGTTGTATCCGCCGCGCGCTCCAGCGATTCGATTTTCAATCTGCGAGAGCTCGCCCTGCAACTGCAAGAAATTCTGGTTGGCCTTCAGGTCTGGATACGCCTCGGCAACAGCCATCAGACGACCAAGCGCACCGCCCAAACCTTGTTCCGCCTTGAGGCGCTCGTCCATGTTCATGCCGGGGCGCACTGCCGCAGCGCGCGCCGAGATGACACTTTCAAAGGTCTGCTTCTCGTGCGCGGCGTAGCCCTTGACCGTATTGACCAGGTTTGGCACCAGATCATGGCGACGCTTGAGTTCAACATCAATACCACTAAACGAACCCTGCGCAGCAATGCGCGAGCGCGTCAGTGAGTTGTAAACACCAATGCCCCACAGCACGAGTCCGAGCGCCACCACGGCGATCAAACCAATGATTCCCAGCGCGATGATTCCGATTCCTGCACCCATCGAAGTCCTCCTTGCGCCAGCGAATACCGGCGACACGTGAACGATACCCCAATCAGCGCTTCCGGCCTTTCGATGATTTCGCAAGTCGCAGCACCGCAGCAAACTCCGCGGCAGTGACCGGCGTCACGCTGAGGCGATTTCCCTTCTGCAGCGCAACCATGGACTGCAGGGCGGCTGCGGTGCGCAATTCTTCAAGCGCCACCACCTGCGTGAAGCACTCCACGAATTTGAGGTCACGCATCATCCACCGGGGCGCGGTGCGTGTTGACTTTGGGTCGTGGTACTCGCTCTTCGGGTCAAACTGGGTGGGATCAGCGCGCGCCTCGCCCACCACCTCGGCTACGCCAGCGACGCCGGTGGGTTCCGCGTTGGAGTGGTAGATCAACACTCGATCACCCGGCGACATGGAATCGCGCATGAAATTGCGTGCTTGGTAGTTGCGAATGCATTCCCAGCCCGTCACGCCGTCACGGCGCAGGTCAGTGATGGAATAGACGGAGGGTTCGGTCTTGCAAAGCCAGTAGGAGGGCATGCCCCGAGGATATGCTCGTGGTCGATGCTCGTCGCGATACTCAGCGCTGCACTCATGACTGCGCCGCCCGCTGCGGGTGCGCCGGATGCCACGCCGCCGCTTCCACCGGCAGCGCCAGCGCCCGAAGCACCGATCGCCCCACCTGCGACGGCTCCAAGCAGTATCCCTGCCACGCCAGCACTTGCCACCGCGCGCCCCGCGCATGGCAGCGGCGCAAATCCCAGCCGCGACGCGCGCACCGCCGCTCGTGCCACGGCCGAGTCGGAACTCATGGCCACGTTGGTGCCTGCGCCGTACACGGCTGAGGAGATGCGCACCACCGCCGCGGCCCTTGGCGCCGAACCGGGCGCCAAAGATTCTCTGGATTCGTTGGTCCTGCATTACGAGTCGCTCACCACGGTGCCATACGCCAACGCATCTGCGATCGTTCACTCACGATTGTCCGCTGCGTACCGAAGCGCTACTGCCACTGGCTCTTTGGAACCCATGGCTGGCCCCGAGCTTGCCGCACTTCTGGAAGCAACCATTGATTGGCGCCGCACACTTGCCACGGCGGACATGGAATTTGTGACGCGTGCCGCAACGCTGCGCACAAACGATCCCGCACAACTCGCTGGAATGGCGCTGTTCATGCGTGTGGTGAAGCGCGATGACGTCCCAGCCAACGATCCTGCCGCGGCGGTGCGACTCCCGGATTTGCTTGATGAATCCGGGATCACTGGTGCAGACCGCCGCCGCATCGAAGGCGCACTCGAGCGACATTGGTCACGCCTCGCCAGCGTCATCGCCGCGCGCCGCGTGGAACTGATGAGTACCGCTCTTGATCGCGCACGGCTTGAAGAATCCTGGGGACCGGCGTGGGAACTCACCGCTCCGCAGGCCACCATCGACGAACGAATACGCTTGCTCGACCAGTTCGCAGCGCGTGATCGCGCGTCCGAAGCACCATTGCGTGCGGCCAATCATGATGCCGCGCTTGCGCTCTTAAAAATGGTTCCGGCGCCCGCGGCGGAGCTCTTGCGTGATGCGGCTGATCGATCGATCTGGCCGTGGATCTTTGATTCCGAAAGCGCACTGCAACTTTCGGTGGCACGCGCCACGGAGATCGCCGGCCCATCACTGGGCGAGCCGCTCACTGCCATGATGTATGACCTGCAGTTGCGATTGAATGCATCGCGTCGCGAACTGAGTAAGCGCGCTGCCAACTCCGAGGAGCTCGACGCCATCGTGGCAAGTGCGCAGTCCGGTGCGCCGCCGCAGGCGGTGGTTGCGCTTCTAAGTGCGCAGCGACGCTTGCAAGAATTGATTGATAAGCGGCGCCGACTCGTGCGTGACACCGCCGTGCGCATGGAGCAAGCGTCCGCCGGTGATCCGCGAACGCGCGCTATCTTCGCGGAGCGCATCATGGCGTGCGACGCGGAAACGCGAACCGCTCAGTGGCGGCTGCGTGGGATCGATGAACGCATCGCACAACTCAACGCCGGCGATTCGGCGGACGATCAGTCCACTGACATGGATGCACCAACACCGAGTGGCGGTAGTGCGAAGGATCGATGAGTTATCAATGATGAACCCAACCCGATCGATTCGGCACCATCGTCACGTATTGGCAACCGTAGTACTTGCACTTGCATGCATCGTTGCGTTTGTTGCTGGCCCACACGCGACTACCGCTGCACCACCAACGCTCGCGCCTTCTTCTGCCCCTACGGCCGCGCCCGCGTCTGCCCCTGCCGCGACCAACGCCCCCGCGCTCACGGCGCGCGTCGATACGACGCGCGGCACATTTCGAATCACTTTGCGTGTTGCGGAAGCTCCCATCTCCTGCGCCAACTTTGTCAATCTCGTACAGCGCGGCGCCTACGACCGCAGTGCCTTTCATGATTGGACGCGTGTCTTGCGCCAAAGTGGCGGGCCGAGTCAGTCGTTCGACCCGGGCTACACCATTCGCCGTGAATTCAGCGCCAAACTCATGTTTGACGGTCCGGGCATGGTGGCCATGCAGAAGTCTCCCGACGGCCAACGCGCGCACGGAACACAGTTCTTCGTGACGGTGAAGGAGCAATCGCGTTGGAACTTGGACATTCCAATCTTCGGCACCGTTGCATCGGGACAAGCGGTGGTTGATGCCTTAGCAAAGGGCGACGCGATCACGCAGATCGTGATTGAAGGCGATCCCGCCCCGTTGCTCAAACGTTTCGCCAATGAAGTAGTTGAGTGGAACACCGCCCTGGATGCCGCCACCAGTCAGGCACACCTGCCGGCCCTTCGAACAGTTTCGAATGCTTCCGCAGCAGGAGGGACGCCTGCGGCGCCAATCGCTCCATCGGCGCCTCTTGCGCCACCCGTGCCGGTTGCGCCACCCGTGCCGGTTGCGCCACCCGCGCCTCTTGCGCCATCCGCGCCGGTTGCACCATCCACGCCCTCCGCGCCCACCGGCTCACCCCGCGCCTAATTCCAACTCTCACCCTTCGGCCAATCGGCGCTGTGCTGGCGTTCCGCCATGCAAATCAAGCGCTCGAGGTCCACAATCGCATCGCGCACAATCCCCGCGCGGCGAAATGCATTCGGTTCGGCCAACAATTGATATCGATCTTCTGCATTGCGAACCAATGCATACCCCGCCACTTCAATTGCGGCATGAGTCGGCACGTCATCACGAGTAAACCAATCGCGCACATGACGCGCCGCAATAACGCGCTCCAAGCGCGGACGCGCAAGCAATGCATGCATCGCCCGGCGCACGCGCATCATGCGCGGACGGTTCATATCGAGTGGCTCCAGCGGCTGCAAATCCGCCATGCGGTACGGCCGTGAATCGTCTGCTTCATGCATCGCAACGATCTTTGCACGAGCAACCCCGTGCAACATGATGTCATGTCGGCCATCCGGCAGGCGTCGATGCTGAACGATCCGGCCCACGCACACCACCGGCCGGAGCGCGGGCGCGCCTGCGTAGGAATCACGCCATGCCTCACCCGCAAAGGTTGCCATCGCAATCGGCGCCGCATGTTCAAATTCGCCCGTCAGCGAAGCGCCAAGCGCATCAACCACCATGCTCCGATAGCGCGGCTCAAACACATGCAGCGGCTGCAATGCGTGCGGCAGCAACGACACGGTTGGTAGCGGGAAGAGCGCTATCGGCTGCGAGAAGTCAACTGCATCGGCGTCAAACATGCACGGAATAGTAGGCAGTCCACGCTCACGGCGTTCGAGTGCGCAGTTCAATACAACCCTCGCCACTCTCGCGCCGAATATCCCGGCGCCGGCTGACTACCTCGCGCCATGCGTCGAGTACGCCCAGCCGATCCAGCGAGGCAACCGCGGTGCTACCCAGGAGGTCGCATTCTGCAGCAGGAACCAAGCCATCGGAGAGGATCTTCATGCGCCGCCACAGTTCCCGGCGCTGGCTGCGCAGTGGGTTTGAGGCATCCACCAGTCGGTCGTGAGTGGCTCGTTCTTCTTCACCCATGAACGCAATCGGCGGCGCTTCAAGTACGGCGGTGCCGAGTCGACCCCACTCCTGCCAAAATCCAGCGAGATCAGCCACTGTTGCCGAACGCCGCTGCATGCGTGGCACCACAAATGGCAAGCCAAAGAGATCAACGTCGGCACCACCAGCGGCACGGCGCAAGTCAAGCAATCGGCGCACGTTCGCCAGCGCATCTTCATAGCGATCGAATCCCATGGTGTCGCGGTAGGTGTGCGCGCACGCCGCATGCAATTCCACGCTGACAACATCAACGCCAGCGTCAACCATTGCGCCAATCACTCCGGACGACGCCAACAATTCGGTACGCACATGCACCGCGCGCACTCCCGCAATCTTTGCCATGCGAATGAATGTCGGAAGCTCTTGATGACGCATCGGGTCACCCAGGCCAGCGAAGCTGATGACCACATCGCGGGCATCAATCAACTGTTCCAGAATGCGTTCCATGAGCGCATGGGTCATCGGTGGTCGCTGAATAGTTCCATAGCGATGCGGACTTGCGCTGCCGTTGGCAAACCGACCGGTGCACAACTCAATGAGTAAGTGCTGCGGAGCAAAGGTCGGCAGCGCTGCATATTGCCGCTCCAATGCTGGAATGATTTCCGCCCACCCCGGAAACGCGCTGCCACTTTCTGGCAGGATCGGCTCCAGTCCACGGCGCATTCGCAGCTTGGAACGCGGCGAATCAAAGATGGCGCGCACGGTTGCGATGCGCGCAGCAAACGGCGCGTGCACCACCCAGCGCGGCGAACTGCGCAAGTCATAATTCCACTTCCCGCGCAGCCCAGCCATGGCTCCCACCGTTGCGCCCGGGCCTCGCTCCGCCAACGAACGCAGTGCGTCAACACCAGCAGCGCACGGCGAAAGCCCCGGCGGAGCATCGCCAAAGACCACGCCACGGCGGCCGACCGCCTCAAAGCGAGTGGCCACATCCTCAATGCCAGCACCTCCGTCAATGAGCACCAATGGCCAATCGGCGCCAATGATCATCGCACCGTCAATTCGACGCGCCGCAAGACAATCAGCAATCGCCTGCGGAGCCAACATCTCATCAAAGACGGTGGCGCCGCCGATACCACCACCCCACGTGGAGTCGCACCACAATCGACTTGCCGCAATGGATTGCCACTCCGCCCCACGCAGCGGGCAGGTACATGCTTCCACTTCTATCGGAACGCGCACGCGAACATTTCCAATCAAATCCTTCATTGCATCCGGCGCATCAGTGAGAACAATGATCCGCTCAATGCACTGCGCACTGGCCATGCGTTCAATAGTGCGCACGAGTACGGGGCGACCACCAAATTCGCTATCCAAGTGGCGCGGTACGCCAGTGCCACCATATTGCGAATCAGCAACAATGAGCCCAACAATCGAGCGCGCTTGCCGCGCCGGGCCCACATCAATATCAATGCGCGGTGCTGGTAAACGACGCGGCAGTGGCAACGGTCGACGAACCACAGCATGGCGCAAAAGCACTTCGCTGATCGACATTTCTGTTGCATCGGCAACCACTCCAGCACCCGCATCAAGGACCCGTAGCCCGGCTTCGCGATCGGCACTGACGAAGGCGCGCACGCGGCGCATGGCCGAGTCATGAAATTCGCGGCGCTGCATTCCCAGGCGCCACTCCAGCGTTGCAAGTGTGGTGAACGGGTTGAGTTGCGCGCTCCACGCGGAATCCAGGGCGGTGCCACGGACATGCCACACCCCATCAAGCCCCAGCGGATCCACACCCACCAATGCCACGGGATCACAGCCAATATGTCGAAGCAATCGATGCGCACGTTCCTCCGAACGACCAGCGCCCAATGAACCAAATTGCGCGGAGTCACTGCCGCCTTCACCCGTCAGGCGCATCGGTCCACTCCACCAACGCGATGCCGCTGACTCCAATACTGCGGGCGCAAAGAGCGTGGTGCTGGAAAGCAGGCGTCCGGGCAGTTGCCCAAGAATTGCCTCCAAGTCCGGCTCCTCAACACCAAGCACTACCGCATCCGGCGCAATCCCCGCCGCAACCAGCGGTCGAAGTGCCCCGGTCGTACACACCATGATGTACTTGCTGCGCGGCCCGGGATCGGCAAGCGCCGGGAGCGCCTGCGCGAGTGACGGCCCCTCGGCTACCAATATTCCCAATGAACCAGTGCAGGCTCCGGAAAGATCCGCAACTCCATCAAGATGCTGGGCAGTGGGAACGGAAGCCATGACCGCTATAGGCTACGAGCGCGGCAGACCGAGTGCAGGCGGCGCGTCGCCACGGACATCCCCACTGTGAACATTGAACTTCCATCCTCACCGCTCCTCACTGCGCTCTTTGCCGAAAGCCCGTGGACGCTGGCGTTTCCCATACTCGTGGTGGCCGCCGCGCTCGCATGGTGGGGAGCGCGCACCGACCGCGTTCGTGCCATCTTGGCGGGCGTGGCCATGATGTTGTGCGCCGCAGCAATTCTTGCGCTCGCGGCCGTACAAGTTTCGCCGGGCGAGCACGCACGCGAGACCGTTCAAGCCATGGTCGCGGCCGCTGAATCCGCCGATCTGCAGCGATTCCAGGTGTGCTTTGCACCCGACGCATCGATGCACTACGGCGGCCCAGAGAGTCCGGGCGATGACCTGGAACGATTGATGCGAGCGGCTGAAAGCCTCAAGGGAAAGCACCGCATCGAATCGAATTCCGTCACGGAACTATCCATCGCCACCAAGGATTCAGAATGCGGCATCGTGCTGCTTGGCTGCCGCACTACTACCGCCTCCAGTTATGCCGCAGTCCCCACGCGCTGGTGGATCGAAGTCCGCCGCCAAGCAGACGGTGCGTGGCTGATTGAACGCCTCGCGTGGATCGAGTTACTCAATCAAGTGCCCGCGCGGGGCACGCTCTGAGGGTTACTTGCCCTGCACCGCAGCCGCTACTTCGCGCACCGCGCGCTCAATTCCAGCAGCGTCAACATCACGATGCGTCACCGCACGAACGCGCTGCGGATCGAGCCCCATCATTCGAATACCCCTGGATTCCAAGCGCGCACACAGGGCCTGCGCCGTGCCGATCGATGGATCGACATGGAAGAACACCATGTTGGTGGGCGTCTCTTCAGCACTGACATGTGGGCGCAATCCGCGCAAGGCAGAGATTCCGCGTGCAAACGCCTTCGCATTCGCATGGTCGTGCGCCAGGCGATCAACGTTGTGCTCCAGTGCAAAGATCGCAGCAGCGGCAAGCAAGCCACTCTGGCGCATGCCGCCGCCGAACATCTTGCGAAATCGGCGCGCGCGTTCAATGAACGCTGCCGGACCAACCAAGGCGCTGCCGACCGGACACCCCAGTCCCTTGGAGAAGCACACACTCAACGTGTCGGCATGCTTGGCGAATGTCGCTGCCGAGTAACCACCAGCCACACACGCATTAAAGAGACGCGCTCCGTCAACATGCACATGGAGACCATGGGCATGCGCCTCGCGCGCCACGCGCTCCCAACGATCCATGCCCCACACGGTGCCGCCCCCGCGATTCTGCGTGTTTTCCGCAACCAGCATCTTGCTCACCGGGTGGTGAATATTGCGGGTGCGAACGGCGGCAGTCACGTCATCCGCATCAAACAAACCACCATCACCGCGAACGGTCCGCACCATGGCGCCACTCAACGCCGCTGGCCCGCCAGTTTCGTAGTGAATGATGTGACTCTCTTCATGCGCAATGATTTCATCACCAGCGCCGCACGCCACGCGAATCGCCAGCTGGTTTGCCATGGTTCCACTTGGAACAAACACCGCTGCTTCCTTCCCAAGGCGCGCGGCAATCATCGTTTCCAAGCGCGCCACGGTCGGCTCATCACCAAGGACATCATCGCCAAGCGGAGCGGAGCGCATGGCGTCCCACATCGCCGCGCAGGGCTGCGTCACTGTGTCTGAGCGAAGATCAACCGAATGTTCAGCGTTGTTATGCATACCTATCACTCTTCATAGTCACGTGCCGCGCATCAGAAATTCAAAGCATGCATGTCGGCCGGAACAAACTTGCCGTCCTTGCGCACAATCTCTCCATCAAACGCCACCGTTCCGCCGCCGTATTCCGGGCGCTGAATGCACACCAAATCCCAATGGATTTCGCTGCGATTGCCATTCTCAGTCTCCTCATAGCAGCGGCCCGGCGTGAAGTGGAAACTGCCGGCGATCTTCTCGTCAAACAGGATGTCCTTCATCGGATGCATGATCAGCGGATTGAAGCCCAGCGCAAACTCGCCGATATAACGAGCACCCTCATCAGTATCAAAGATCGCTTCCAGTTCCTTCTGATTCTGATCTGCCCAGCACTTCACCACTCGTCCCTTGGAGAATTCCAAGCCGATGTTGGTGAAGCTGATGCCGTTGAACAACGTGGGAGTGTTGTATTGCAGAATGCCCTCCACACTATCGCGCACCGGTGCAGTGAAGCACTCGCCATCCGGAATATTGCGCTCGCCGCAGCACGGAACCACGCCAATTCCCTTGATTGAGAAGTGCAGATCGGTCTTGCCTGGTCCCTTGATATGCACCTTGTCGCACGCCTGCATGCGCTTCTTCAGTGGCTGCACGTCGCGGTCCATCTTTGCGTAGTCCACTAGGCATACATCAAAGTAGAACTTCTCAAAGTCTTCTGTTGACATCTGAGCCAACTGCGCCATGCTTGGCGACGGCCAGCGCAACACCACCCACTTGGTGTGGTTGACGCGCTGCTCAAAGTGCACGGGCTTGGCGTACAGCTTGCCAACCAGTTTCATCTGCTCCGGAGGAATGCCGCTCATCTCGCTGACATTCGCAGCGCCGCGAATCCCCACGTAGCACTGCATGTGCTTCATGCGGTCCAGGTCGCATTCGCCCCAGATCCGTAGACCTTCCTCGCCGCTCTCCTTGTTGAGGGAACGCATCACCCGGTTGGATCGCAGCGTGATGTGCGGATGACCGCCAGCCGCGCGCGTCGCTTCCACCATGGCCACGGCCATCGCTTCCGGCGCATCAAAGAGCTCAAGGAGCAGGTGCTCCCCAGGCTTTACCTGGCAACTGTGGCGGACCAACAATTCAGCGAGTTTTTGGAAACGAGTGTCCATGGGGAGAGCATGCTACGCGGACTAAAGTGATTCCTCTGCCTCGGATTGCTTTCATTCAAGTAGACCGCGGCTATAATCCATATCGAAATGATGAACATACGAGTTCGTTCCGGGGTCACGCTTATTGACGCACTAGCAGGGGCAGCACTGCTTGTAGTGTTAGTGGCATTCGTCATTCCCGTGAGCTACCGCCTCCACGCGGCAGGCTTGACGGAACAAGATGCCGCCCAGCAGCGAATGATTCACGCAGCCTTGGTCCGGGACTCCAACGGCAACCGAGGAGGTCATTTGCTTACACCGGGGCTCGTTAACCGATTGGCGACTGGAGGTGTTCAGGTGCCCGGCGAAGGCGAACAGGACTATGCGCAGAACAGGACCCAGAACTTGTACTCCGCAGGCATCGCGCGCGGACTATTCCGACCGCAAGACCTTATTGGCCCCACCGAAGTGAACCCTGTTGTAACGGTGTACGCCGCCTACAACTACAACGCCTACCGACCGGAAGCAGACAGTTACTGGGATAGTGGATTCAGTGCAAGAATCAATGTCACAGGCGGAGTATGTAATACTTCCTATGCACACCTATTAATGTGCGGCCTGCGCAAGGAGGTGTATTGGCGTGGAACAGCCGATGCAACGCGCCCATTGATATCGACCAGGGGCTGTAAGAACGGCGTGAACACAGGCGACGAATACACTCGGAGCCCCACGTTAAGGCTGCACGGCGCTGCTGATAGCTGGGAAGGCAATGTGTGCTTCGGCGACAATCACGTTGAACTTGTGGCAACGTTTCGTCCGGACACCGTGACGTACGCGTGCGGAACCTACAACGGCGGCGGCATCACCACTGACAACCTCTTTGCTTGTGGTGGAACCACGCCTTCTGAATTCACTGGAGGCGGCTGCGTTGATGTGAACTCGAGTAATGCACCTCAACCATGGGCTGGGGGCGACACGATTCTCGGCATTCACCCGAACGCGGCCACCAAATGGATAGCAATTCCGGCCTGGGACATTCTGCTGCCACCGTAACTCAAATCGAGGGAATGCAAGAGCCCCACGACGACAAGAGCAATCCAAGATCCCCGCCATTGACTTTCCTATCGCTATTCAGGTCATACAAACACTCGGTCTCGCATTGACCCCAGTTGGACAACAAGAGGCCAAGGTCTGAGCCGTCGACCATCCAGTCGCGGTTCAAATCCCCTGCACAGGAAACCACCGACGCCATAACAAACGTGCCGGCAGAACATACGGTGGCAATGTCGCTGACATCGTCCGGAGCGAGCGACACTCCGCGGAACACGCGCACTGTTCCATCGATGAGCAACGCAGCCGCGGTGTCGTAAGCAGCAGTAATGCTTCGTGCCGGCGGAAGATCTGCGGGGCCGCCCCAAACGCTGCCATCGGCACGGAGCCCTATCGTGAACGCACGACCAGAGGCGATCCGAATGGCACCTACGGAATCCGTTGCCTGAATCGCGCCCCATTGAACCACCGTGCCATCAACAAGCAACGCTGCCGATAGGCGCTGACCCGCCACGACTTGGATCGACCCCACTGAATTCATCGGGGCGTTGCATTGCCCGGAGGCATTCCAACCCCATGCGTGAACTACGCCCGAACGATCCACCGCAAGCGAATGTCGATCACCAGCTGCGACCTTTGTGCAGAGCGGCAGGGACGATGGAACCGTGGCCTGCCCATCGCAGTCGGATCCCCAAGCAAATACTTCTCCGCCCGCGCTCAGCGCTATGGAGTGCGCGCCGCCGGCGCCGAGCATCGTCATCGAAACCCCCGCAAGAAAGCTCGGTACGTCACATTGTCCGAATTCATTTGCCCCCCACGCGACAATCCCGCTCGATCCAATGCCAAGAATGTGTGACCACCCGCCTGACAATCCAACCGCTGTAGCTAATTCGATCGGCAACGGGCGCACCCCGAAACGATTCGACCCCCAGGAAACTATCGAACCGTCGCTGCACCGCA
>JBIKZY010000133.1:0-6109 GCA_044354475.1 Phycisphaerales bacterium | reverse complement strand
TCACGACAAGTGGGCGGCTGGCTGTGGCTGAGTTGGGCACTGCTCTTTGGGCACTTCCTGATTCCGTTCGTGTTGCTGATTTCGCGCTGGCCCAAGCGCTGGCCGACCACGCTCGCCATCGGCTGCGTATGGATGCTGGTCTTTGGCTTCGTCGATTTGGTCTATCTGATTGTGCCGCATGTCCCGCATGATGTTGGCGACTTTGCGCGTTACTCAGAATTTGCAGCTGCGCATGCCAGCGATTCGCCGCACCTGTTCGATCCAACCCTCCTTGGACTGACCCTGGGCATGTTCTGCCTGGTGCTTTCCATGACTATGCGTTCACTCATGGGCAAGTCACTGCTTGCATCGCGCGATCCTTCGCTCGGCGAGAGCCTTGCCTTCCAGAACATGTGATCACCTGACGGAACACACTCATGTCCACTGCATCACAAAACAACGAATTTGAGACATCCACCGGCGTCCTCTGGGACGATCCGGAGGCAGGGCAGACTTGGTTGGTCTCCCTGATTGGCATCATCATCTTGACCGCCGTTGTCATTGCGCTCAGCGTGATGTACTTCAAGACGGAACAGACCGAGGTGGACCTCAAGGTCATTGAGCCGCAGTACGCCGCCCTGGAAGACTTGAAACTGAAGCAGATGGAACTGCTGGGCTCCTCGGGTAGCTACTCGCTTGATATTGCCGGCAAGCCGGTTGAACGCCAGCGGATTCCCGTGACTGAGGCCATCAAGTTGGTTTCCCAGAATGCAGCGCTGACCGTGCCGCCGGCATCGGCCGGTAAGCCCCGTGCTGCTGCGTCAGCGCCTGCCGCGGCTGCTCCGGCGCCGAAGCCGGCTGCTGTTGCAGTTCCGGTTATCGCCCCAGCGGATCCTGCCCCTGCTCAGAAGTAATTGCTGCCTACTGTTAGAGACTATGACGTTGACTCGAACCATCCTCGCCGCACTCACTGCACTCGCCGCTACCGCGTCGATCGCTGCACAGGTGTCGGTTGGTGGCGGCTATCAAGAGCCCGCGCCAACGGTGGATGCGATTCCAGAACTCGCAGGCGTCACCATCATCGACAAGTTGGATTCGCAACTGCCGCTTGATGCCACGTTCCGTGACGATCACGGCAAACTGGTGACCCTTCGCGATGTCCTTCCAAAGGATCGTCCAACCATCCTGCAAATTGGGTACATGAAGTGCCCCATGCTCTGCAGCTTGGTGATGAACGCGCTGCTGCGCGGCATTCAAGACATGGATTGGACTGTTGGAAAGCAGTACGACATCATCTCGTTGTCTGTGAATCCCAAGGAAGGTCCAGAGTTGGCCGCCGGCAAGAAGGCCGGCTATGTGGCTGAGTACGGCCGCGCACAGACCGCTGCTGGCTGGCACTTCCTGACTGGTGAAGAGCCTGCCATTCATGCACTCACCGAAGCAGTTGGCTTTGAATATCGCATGCAGCCCGACGGCGAATATTCGCACGCTGCCGCCGTGTTCATCATCACTCCGGATGGTCGCCTGAGCCGCGTTCTGTACGGTGTGAAGTATGAGCAGGCCAACGTGCGCATGGCGCTCTTAGAGGCTTCGCAAGGCAAGATTGGAACCACCCTCGACCGCATCATTCTTTGGTGTCACATCTATGACGCGCAAGCAGGCGGCTATGTCGTCCTGGCGATGCGCGTCATGCAAGTTGGTGGCGCTGTCACGCTGCTGCTACTGGGCGGCGGACTTGGCTGGTTCTGGTGGCAAGAGTCTCAGGCTCGCCGATTGGCACCACCGAGCAACGCACAACCCGGAGTCGCGCACCTCTAACGCGCTCTACGAACGATTTCCCGATAGAGACGAACAACTATGTCCATGACCCATCAGATTCTCGCCCACACCGCCTCGCAGATATCCGCGCTTGCGGCTTTCGCGCAGACCGGCGCCGCGGAACCAACCGCCCCGACCTTCTGGATGCCCGTTGGTGCATCCACCATCTCGCAGGGCGTTGATCACACCTTGGATGTGATCAATTGGATTTGCTACGTGTTCTTTGCCCTGGTGGTCGGACTGACGGTGTGGTTTGTGGTCAAGTATCGCCACCGCACTGGCGATAAGTTTCGTACCGATTACCCGACTCACAACACGCCGTTGGAAATCACTTGGTCGGTCATTCCAACCATCATTGTGATCGGCATCTTTGTGGTTGGTTTCCGCAGTTACTTGGACATCTACACCGCACCGAAGAATGCGTTTGACATCAAGGTCACCGCGCAGAAGTGGGCATGGAGTTTCCAGTACCCCAATGGTGCAGTGAGCGACGACCTGTACATCCCAGCGGGTCGCCCCGTCCGGTTGGTACTGCGCTCCAGTGATGTCCTGCACTCGCTTTACATTCCAGACTTCCGTGTGAAGCGCGACATCGTTCCGGGTCGCTACACCTATGCGTGGTTCCAGTGCGACTTCCCGACGGGCCAGCCCGGCAAGACGCCGCGCGATCCGAATGCGAAGGTCGTCTCTGGACCAGAAGACGACGCGCAATCACATCGCCTGTTCTGCACGGAATACTGCGGCACCGGCCACTCCAAGATGAATCGCTACGTCTATGTGCTTGACGAAGCTTCCTTTGGTCAGTGGATGACCGATCAGAGCCAGTGGATGGACAAGATTCCGGAAGAAGAGCTGTACTTCAAGGCCGGTCCGAAGATCTTTGCTCGCTGCCAGCAGTGCCACTCGCTTGATGGCACCGTGGGCATTGGGCCGTCGTGGAAGGGCATTATTGAGCGCGTTAAGGCGTATCCAATTGTTGGCGACGGCAAGGAGTACGCAACGTGGGAGGACTATGTCCGCACCTCAATTCTAGTTCCTGGCAAGTATGTGGTGCCCACCTATGGCAACGTCATGCCGTCCTTCAAGGGCCAGTTGAATGACAAGGCCATTGATGCAGTGTTGGGATACATGCAACAACTCGAAAAGTTCGATACAAAGACTGGCAAGCTCAAAGCCGAATTTGACCCCGCAACCGGCATGAAGAAGTGACGCGCCCAACAGCGCCCTTACTCAACTAGCACAGGAAGTTCTAACCATGACCACCATTCAACTCCCATCACCCGGCGCTCTCCCCGACACCATCGAGGCGCGCCCCGCGAGCGACAATTACCTGACGCACACGCGCGGGATCCTGTCTTGGATCTTCACCCTTGACCACAAACGCATCGGTGTGATGTACATGTGGTCGGTGCTCGGCGCGTTCTTGCTCGGCGGGACATTCGCTTTGCTCCTGCGCACGGAGTTGCTGACTCCGGGACCAACAATCACCGACAGCGCAGACACCTACAACCAATGGTTCACCCTGCATGGCGCCATCATGGTGTTCTTGGTGATCATTCCAAGTATCCCGGCAGCGCTCGGCAACATCATCCTGCCCATCATGCTTGGTGCCAAGGATGTTGCCTTCCCGCGCCTGAACCTGTTTAGTTACTACCTGTGGGTCACTGGTGCGGTTCTCTGCGTGGTCTCGTTGGCCATGGGTGGCTTTGATACTGGTTGGACTTTCTATACGCCGTACTCCACCACCACCACTGCCGGTGGCGTGATCCCGGTGCTGACCGCGGCATTCGTGCTCGGTTTCAGTTCCATCTTTACTGGTCTGAACTTCATCGTCACGGTTCACAAACTGCGCCCGCCGGGAATGACCTGGTTCCGTATGCCTTTGTTTCTGTGGGCGATTTATGCAACCGCCATCATTCAGGTGCTCGCCACTCCGGTGCTGGGCATCACCCTGTTGCTCCTCATTGTTGAGCGCACGGTGAACATCGGAATCTTCAACCCATCCATGGGTGGCGATCCGGTCCTGTACCAGCACTTCTTCTGGTTCTACAGCCATCCCGCCGTGTACATCATGATTCTGCCCGCCATGGGAATCATCAGCGAAATCATCGCTATCAACAGCCACCGCGCAATCTTCGGTTACCGCCTCATTGCGTTTAGTTCGATCGCGATTGCCTTCTTCAGTTTCATTGTGTGGGGTCACCACATGTTCACTTCGGGTCAGTCAGCCCTGATGAACACGCTGTTCTCCGCGATCAGCTTTAGTGTGGCCATCCCCAGCGCCGTCAAGGTGTTCAACTGGATTGCCACGCTTTATAAGGGCTCGGTCTCACTGACCACACCCATGTGGTACGCGTTGTCGTTCTTGTTCCTTTTCACCATTGGTGGTCTCACCGGCTTGCACTTGGCCACGTTGAGTACCGACGTGCATTTGCATGACACCTACTTCGTAGTGGCTCACTTCCACTACGTCATGATGGGTAGTGCCTTGATCGGAATGATCGGCGGCCTGCACCACTGGTGGCCGAAGATCTTCGGTCGCATGTACGACGAGCGCCTTGGAACGATCGCCTGCTGGATCATCTTCATCGGCTTCAATGTCACCTTCTTCACCCAGTTCATGCTGGGTTCGCAGGGCATGCCGCGCCGTTACTACGACTATCAGCCTGAATTCCAGATCTATCACGTGATTTCCACCATTGGTAGTTACATCATGGCGGTTGGATTCACGCTGACGGCCATTAGCCTGTTCGGCAGTTTCTTCAACGGCAAAAAGGCTCCCGCGAACCCGTGGGGTGGTCGTAGCTTGGAGTGGCAGTGCGCCAGCCCGCCACCGTTCGACAATTTCGCCAAGGCCCCGCGTGTTGGTGATTGCTACGACTTCTCAGTGGTGCACTGGGATCCAAAGCTCGGCGGCTACCGCGTCGATGAATCCAACGATCCCGAAGTGAATCCCGCCGCGCAGGGCACCAAGGCTGCGCACTGACTGGGGGCATCGCCCCTCGTCTTCATTGAACTCCCCCGGAGCAACATGTGAGTCAGACCATCGCAAACACCCACACCACCCACGCTGACCAAGCGCACGGCCATGATGACCATGCCCACGGTCACGATCCGCATGTGGCCCACCACTTTGACAGCATGGCGCAGCAGTTCGACAGTGCCAAGTTGGGCATCTGGCTGTTCCTTGCTACGGAAATCCTCTTCTTTGGCGGGCTGTTTGTGGCCTATGCCATCTTGCGCATGCGCAATCCGGAGGTGTTCAGTTACGCCAGCCATTACCTCGACACCATCATGGGTGGAATCAACACCTGTGTGCTGATTCTGTCGAGCTTGACCATGGCACTGGCGGTTCGTTGTGCGCAAACCAATCGTCGCGGTGGGTTGATCGTGTGCCTCGTGCTTACCTTCATGGGCGCCATTGGCTTCCTAGTGATTAAGTACTTTGAGTACACCCACAAGTTCCATGACAACCTTGTTTGGGGATCTTCCTTCTATGTGCCTCCGCATGATGCGGAAGGTCACGCTGAAGCGATGGCATTGAAGACCGCTCCCGTGGCTGCGGCAGCGATTGTGGTGAAGGATCCAACACTGTTTGCTATCCCGGACCTCGCTGCCAAGCCTGCTGTGGATGTGTCAGCGGTGAAGTCTGCTTCGGTTGGTCCAAGCGGCATGGCCCGAGCCAATGGCACGCCTGCACCTGAGCAATCCGCTGCCCCAGCCCCTGGCAAGTTGGAAGAGGCGCATCCCGGAACGCACTTGGAAGACACCAAGCTTCCGCCGAACACGCACCTCTTCTTGGCTATCTACTACTGCATGACCGGCCTGCACGGCATTCACGTCGTGGCAGGCATGGGCATCATCGCCTGGCTTACTTGGCGTGCAGTGCGTGGTGACTTCTCAAGCAAGAATTTCACGGCAGTTGACACTGGTGGCCTGTACTGGCACATCGTCGACTTGATCTGGATCTTCCTCTTCCCGCTCTTCTATCTCATCCACTGAGTTGGACGGAATACATCTATGGCACACCAAGTCTCACATTCTGCCGGCGCGCACGCTAGTTCACATGCTGGCGAAGTTCACCCCGAAGTTGGGCATGTCGTTCCCATTAAGTACCTCGTTGGTGCGGGCGCAGCGCTGCTCGTTCTCACGGTGATCACGGTCGCTGTGCGCTACATCGATCTCGGCGAGGCGAACCTGGCGCTTGCTCTTGCCATCGCGGTGGTCAAAGCCACCATCGTGGCACTGATCTTTATGCACTTGCGTTGGGACCGGCCGTTCAATCTGCTGGTACTGATTGGGTCGATCGTCT
>JBIKZY010000021.1:0-23354 GCA_044354475.1 Phycisphaerales bacterium | reverse complement strand
TCCGGATTTCAATGCCAACCGACTCCAACCCCGCCCGCAGATACATGTCAAGAATCTCTTGACGCCCGATCGCCATGATCCGCGTTCCGCCATGCGACTCAACCCACCGCAGCGCCGCGTGCATCAGAAGCGTTGCCACCTCCGTGTTGCGCGCGGACTTAGTGACAGTCAGAAGCCGAAGCTCATACAGCCCATCATCAAATGCAAATGGAAGGAGTTCGCGCGCCACATACTTGTCCATTGAATACGAAGGCGCAGTGGGTGGCGTAATACTGATAAATCCAACCACTACCCCGTGACTCTTTGCCACAACGTAATGATTGTGATCATCAAGCGCGTCGCGTAATCGGCCTGCTTCGTTCACCGCATGCTGACCAAGTTCCCGCGCGTACACATCATGTCGAATGCAATAAATATCTTCGCGCTCAACCGGCGTGGCGGACGACAACTCCACTTGCGTCTGAGTCATGCCAACACCCAGACGGGTGCGAGCACTGGGTTGGACCCTGAAGCGGTTCATCGGCACTCGTACACTACCGCTCTTTCCACCGTCCCCACCTCAAGTTCTACCCCATGCTCATCCCCCACCGGTACCTCCGTCTCTTCGTCGACACCGCCGGTCTTGCGCACTTCGAAGAGTGCACGCTGCCACTCGGCACGCGCAGCTTCGCGCCGCCGACCACGCCGCTTGAAGCATCCGACTTCATCCCAGCAACCGGATTCGTGGTGGTGCGCTTCGCCGCCGACTGGTCCGGACCATGGCACCCTTCGCCGTACCGACAATGGTTCTTCATGCTCGCCGGCTCGCTCACCATCACCGCCGGCAACGGCACCGAGCGCACCCTGTGCGCAGGCGACGTCATCCTCCTTGACGACATGGGCGCCAAAGGCCACCTGACGCGCGTCAACGGCAGCACGCAAGTGATGGCTGTGGGGGTGCGGGTGCCGGATGTTCGATAAGGGCATGCAAGCGCACTCGCCCTGCTTAGCACCGCTGGCCTTCTCGGCAGCCGTCAGCGGTCATGGGCCTCAGCCGCCTGGCAACTTTGGCGTGCGCTTGTCTGCGGTGAGCAGTTTCATCTGATGAATGGCGATCTGGTTTAGCCGAGCGAGACGTTCGGGCTGGGGCAATGACTGTCCAATGAACAGTGCATTGAGATTTTCAAGGTTGGACAGGCACACCAATTGTGCGCCAGTGGCTTGGTCGCGGATGTTGCCCTTCTCGCCTGGGTTCTGGCTACGCCACTGAGCGGCGGTCTGACCGAAGAGCGCCATATTGAGTACGTCGGCCTCGCTCGCATAAATCAGACTTGTTTGGGCTTTGCTCAACTCTGGAGGGATGAGGTGAGTCTGAATAGCGTCGGAGTGGATTCGGTAGTTGATCTTCGCGAGGTTGCGGCGGATATCCCAGCCGAGAGTCTGACGCTCAGTTTCTTTGAGCCGTTGAAACTCCTTGATGAGGTACAGCTTGAACTCAACCGAGATCCAGGAGGCAAACTCGTAAGCGATATCCGTGTGGGCGTACGTGCCGCCGTAACGACCAGCTTTCGACTGAATACCAATGGCCCCCGTACGCTCAATCCATTGCTTGGGCGTCAGCGTGAAACTATTGAGACCAGCCTGCTTTCTAATCCCGTCGAATTCGACGGGATTAAACCCTTGGTTATTGATCTGCTCCCAGATGCCGAGGAACTCAATGGTATTGCGGTTCCGCAGCCAATTACGGATGAGGTCGTCGCTGCCTCCGTAGTCCGACCGATGCCCGGCACACTATGAACGCATGACTATGGCCTTGAAAATGAGTTTTGCCAGCCTCGCCGCTTGTCTCGCGCGCGGCTGTACCGGCGAATCAACAACCGATCTCGCATTGCCCGACCTCGCCGCACACCAGTGGAAACACCGCGTGTTGATCATCGATAGGTAAATACCGGCCTCTTCGTCGACACCGCCGGTCTTTCGCACTTCGAAGAGTGCACACTGCCACTCGGTACGCGCAGCTTCGCGCCGCCGCCTGGTCAGGACCATGGCACCCTCTGCGCAGGCGACGTCATCCTCCTTGACGACATGGGCACCAAAGGCCACCTGACGCGCGTTAACGGGGGCGAGCAAGTGGCGGCTGTGGGCGTGCGGGTGGCGGTATAGAGCATCGGTCTTCGGAACCGAGAGTTAAAGGTTCGAATCCTTCTGCGTGTGCTTTGACGGCGACGAATGAATCAGGCACTGCCAGGGTCCGCGTGCTGAGCCGGAGGCATGCTTCGCTATACTCTGGGGCATGCTGAAGATCCGGGACCTATTTACAGCTCTCTCACTCGCCGGAGCCGTCGCGGGCTGCGCGAGACCCGCTACGCTCGACTCCGACGGACGCGCCCTCGCGGTGATCAGCACCGAGAGCCCGCGCACGCGGACGGGGTTCGGTCCACCGCCCTACGGCTATTGGCGGATCGTGGGCGAGCCCATGACCGAGGACGCCTACGCGCTCGAGCCCACCACGGCGGCCGTCTCGACCATGGCCTGGACGTTCGTCGGCGGCAAGCCGGTGCGCAACGAGTACTGGTCCGGGAGCAACGATGCAGGCGGCCGCGTCGTCTCGATCGCCTGCCACCCGACGATCGCCTCGGTCGCATATGCGGCATCGGCCTCCGGAGGCATCTGGAAGACCACGGACTCCGGTGCCAACTGGACGCCGCTCACCGACGCCCAACCGTCGCTGAACCACGGCGCCGTTGAGATCGACCGCGCATTCCCCGAGACGATCTACGCGGCAACAGGCGAATACACCACCGGCTCGTCGGGCACCGGGCTGCTCCGCTCGCTCGACGGCGGCAGCACGTGGACCTTGCTCGCAACGCAGTCCGGCGCCAACTGCAGCGGGCTGGCAGTGGTGTCCGGTTCCGCCGCGACATCGCCTGCGGCGATCCATGCCACGGGATCGAGCGGCTACCGCCGCAGCACCAACGGCGGCACCACCTGGTCCACGCTGATTTCCTCGAACTGCTCGAGCCTGGTGGTAGACCCGACGAACTCCCAGCGAGTCTTGGTGGCCGTCCGCGGATCCGGCATTCGCCAGTCAATCAACGGCGGCCTGACATTCACCACGCTGACGGGAGGGCTCCCCACCTCGGGCTTCTCCCGAATCGTGCTGGCGATAGCGCGATCGAATCCGCAGGTGCTCTACGCCGCATTCGTGAACTCCTCCACCTCCGGTCTGCTGGGTCTGTACCGGACGACGGACAGCGGCTCGACATGGACCCGGCTTGCCGGCACGCCTGACTTCCCGCTGCCCCAAGCCTCGTACGACCTCTCCATCGGCGTCGATCCCGCCAACCCCGACCACCTGTATTGCGGCGGGGTCTCGCCGGTCTACGCGATCGCCGGCGTCATCGAGTCCTTCGACGGCGGCGCGACCTGGACCGAGATCTCGAGCAGCGGCGGCCAGATCCACCCGGACCAGCACTGGATCGCGTTCGGCGCCGACGGAACCCCTTGGTTCGGTTGCGACGGCGGCGTGTGGCGCCGCACCGGCGCGCAGTGGATCAACTGCAACGCGACACTGGCCGCCATCCAGAACTACACCATCGCGCAGCACCCGCTCGATCCCAATCGGATGATGGGCGGTACTCAGGACAACGGAATGGCAGGCACGTCCAACGGCTCGCTGGGTTGGGCGCAGATCACCAAGGGCGATGGTGGCTTCGGGGCCTATGACCCGGTGTCCCTCAACCGACTCTACACCACCTACGTGTACCTCCAAATCTACCGGGTCACCAACGGCTCGGTCACGGAAATCACGGGGCCCTGGGCCGACGACCCGCGCGAGTGGATCGCACCGATGGTGATCGACCCAGGGAACGCGATCCGCCTCGTGGCGGGCACGAACCGGATCTGGATCTGCAACAACGCGACCTTCGGAACCACCTGGACCGCCGTGAGCACCACCGAGGTCTCCGACGGCGGAACGGTTACGGCGATCGAGATCGTCCAGGGCCTCAGCAGCGTCATCTGGGCGGGGAACAGCGTCGGCGGCATCTTCCAGTCGACGAACGCCGGCAGCACGTGGGTGCGCAGACGCGCCGCGGATGGCACATACATCTCCGCGATTGATGCGCGGCCGGGAAGCCCGAGCGTCGCGTTCGCGACTCGTTTGGCGTCGTCGGGGACACGCCTGCTCCGCACCGTGGATGGCTCGAACTGGACCGCCGCAAGCGGGTCGCTGCCGACGGGCATCAGGGCGCAGGCGCTCGCGGTCGACTGGGGACGACCGGTGCCCACGGTGTACGTCGGCGCGGGCTCTGGGATCTACGCCACATTCGACAGCGCCGTGAGCTGGATCAAGGACGGCGTCGACCTTCCCAACGTCAACATCGGGCAACTCCAGGTCGACGCCCAGCGGCGCACCGTGATTGCCGGAACCTACGGCCGTGGCGCATGGCGCTCGGAGATGCCGAGTGTCGCGGACATCACCCGAGACGGCGCGGTCTCGGGCGCGGACCTCGGCGTCCTGCTCGGCGACTGGGGCCCGTGCACGACCACCGGCTGGGGCTGCCGGTCCGACCTCAACCAGGACGGTACGGTCGGCGGCGAAGACCTGGGACTGCTACTGGGCCAGTGGAATTGATAGGACTTCGCATTTCCAGTGTCGCAAGCGGGCGCCAGTGTGGCACATTGGCGAACTTCGCACTCGCCGGCCTCGCCGCTTGCCTGGCGCACGGATGTACCGGCGAGCCAACTGCAGGTCTCGCGTTGCCCGACCTCGCGGCGCACCAGTGGAAGCACCGCGTGTTGATCATCGATACGCCGTCCATGCAGGCCGCCCCCTACCTGCAACAAATCAGCGCCTTCGATGCCGCTGCGGCGGGTCTGAAGGAACGCGACCTGGAAGTCATCACCCAAACATCAGCGCCAGCGTTTCGAGTACGGCTCGTTGGTAAAGACGGCGGAGTGAAGCTTGACCGCAGTACGCCAATGACGACCGATGAGCTCTTCACCATCATCGATGCGATGCCCATGAGGCAGGACGAAGCATCGAATCGCTGACGCACGCCTCGCCTCCATCGCTACCTCGTGTGAACATGGATGACGAGGCGTGAGTGAGTTTGAAGTGGCGGTTCGCGGGATGGGGTGAGCGCGTGCATTATTGGGCTGAGCGCGGATCTGCCCTCTCCGGCGATTACGGCCAGGGAAGATTTTTCGGTCGTAGCGCAGCTAGAACGGCGCTTTTTCACTCACCATGAAAATCTCAAAAAATGCATGATGGATGAGAAGCGGAGATTGCGTTCTTATAAGAGCGGGTGTCATGCGACGCCTTCATATGTCCCCTTCCCGAGAGGTCCTTCCCAATGATCCGATCCTTCTTTTCCGTTGCCGTTTCGGCGTTTGTTGTTGGAACTTTTTCAACTTCCGCGGATGCTGCGCAGGTCTGGGTGCGTTCGACGAACCTTGGCGGCGGTTTAACCGAGTCGTTTGTCTACGGTTCGCTTGCGCAAATGGCCTCCAACACGGGTGGTCAGAGCTTGGGTACCACAAGCACGATCAATTATCAGGATGGAATTTGGACTGACGGTAACCACGTCTATAAGACCACGCGTACCGATCTTGGCGCGAACTACAACAACGCGTTCATCAAATACACCAGTCTCTCTAACTTGGCCGCGAACATTGGTGGCGAAACGCTCCTGTTCAATGGTCGGGGTATGTACTTCAATGAGGATGTCGTAGCCAGGACTGGCGATGGCGGCAATGGGACCCCTTGGTTCTTCCGAGGCAATGGTGGAGATGGGCTCGAGAACACGGGCTCAAACAATGGTTTCGCCGCGAATGACAGCTTCAACAAGCTGCTAAATAACGACCCATTTTATACTAGCGGTTTCGGTGGCGGCGCTCAGAACGGAGCTAACAAGTACTGGGGTAATGCTGGAATCGATAACAGCCCAGTGTGTTACAACTCAGTAGTCGTGAATGGTGTAGTAACAGCCTTCCGAACCTACGCGAGAGGTAACGATATGTTTAACAACGAGTCCAGCTCAACTCTCTCGAGCTTTGCTTACTCGGACTCGGACCGCTTCATGACGATTGATTCGTCAATGGTCCCAACTCCTGGCGCCATCGCACTACTCGCCATCGCTGGCGTGGGTGCCAAGGGCCGACGTCGCGCCTGATCGCCACTCGCGCAATCGATTGGATTCACTCAAGTCTTATGAACGCCCCGGCCTTGCGCCGGGGCGTTCTCAATTGAGTATCGCCCCGGTCCACGTCAGTCGCGGACATCGTCCGGATCGCCGAGGCGGTAGCTGGTGCTTCGACCACCGCTGGAGTTCTGCACCACGATGCCGCGCTGCAGCAATTCACGGATGTCGCGAAGGGCCGTGTCCGTCGAACACTTTGCCAACTTCGCGTACTTCGATGTTGAGAGGAACCCCTCGAATCCGTCCAGCATCCGGTTGATGACCAGGCGTTGGCGTTCGTTGACTGGTCGGAGGTTGATGCGCTGCCAGAGACGGGACTTGTTCAGGACGGTGCCAATCGTCTGATCGGCGCCAACAATGGCACGGTCTAGGCAACCGAGAAACCAGTGCAGCCAATCCGTGATGTTTACGTCGCCGCGCTGGGCAGACTCCAGTTGCAAGTAGTAGTTCTTCCGCTCGCTCTCGATCTGTGACGACATGCTGTAGAACCGATCCTTCGTGCCGTCGGCGCGGGCGAGCGCCATGTCCGCGATCGCGCGGGCGATGCGCCCATTGCCATCCTCAAATGGATGGATCGTCACGAACCAGAAATGCGCGATTGCTGCTTTGAGCACTGGATCCGTTACGGAAGGCGTATTGAACCACTTGATGAACCGCGCCATTTCCGCTTCAAGGCGGCGCGCATCCGGCGCCTCGAAGTGCACCTTCTCCCGGCCGATGGGTCCGGAGACAACTTGCATCGCTCCCGCCTTCTGCTTGCGCCATCCTCCGACCGTGATCCGACTCATCCCACTTCTGCCAGTCTGAAAGAGCGATGCATGCCAGTCGAATAGACGCCTCTTGGCAAGCGGCTTGCCAAAGTTTCGCGTGCCATCGAGCATCATGTCCACAACGCCTTCGACATCACGTCCAACTTTCGGCAATGCAGTGATGCGCAGTCCGAGCTTTCGTGCGATCGAGGATCGGACCTCGTTTGGATTCAAGTGTTCGCCTTCGATGGCAGAGGATTTCACAACGTCACTCGTCAAGACGGCGAGGCTCGCTTCGGCCCGCAGGTCGAATCCCATCGCCTCCATTCTTCCAAGCAATCGACCCTGCTTGTGACGCACAGTCGCCAATAGCCCGGCGAGAGATTCGCCGTCCCAAGTGAACTCCGGCCAGCTGGCGCGTTCGTGGATATAGGTCGTCTTTCGCCGCATGATCTGCGGTGATTATACCACCCATTCACCGCGTTCGGCTCCGTGTCGAGGTGAATCTGCTACTTTCACCTGCAATGACTGAGCATCCGAACAATCCACTTCAGGGAATGACTCTTGAAGCCATCCTGACCATCTTGGTCGAGCGTCATGGTTGGGAAACTTTGGGGCAGAAAATCAAAGTGCGCTGTTTCACAAGCGACCCAAGCATAAAATCCAGCCTCACTTTTTTGCGCAAGACTGATTGGGCGCGCCAAAA
Source organism: Phycisphaerales bacterium (assembly GCA_044354475.1). Lineage (GTDB taxonomy): Bacteria > Planctomycetota > Phycisphaerae > Phycisphaerales > SM1A02 > UBA966. The sequence continues at coordinate 15,717 of JBIKZY010000021.1, read as the reverse complement.
AGTAGAGGCGTGGTACCTGTACGACTTGCGCAACGGTATTAAATAGATCGACACACGTCATTGCGCCTACACGGGGGGCTTGACTGACTTGAACGCCATAATAATTCCAACTTTCGAAAATTGGCATAATTATTGGCGTACAGAATTCATCGGACTACAGTCATTCTGTAGTGCGTTTCTAGGCCAGACCCGTGCAGCACTTTCTTTATGACTTCGATCTTGTTTCTCAGGAGCTGTCTTGAACACAGTGCATCCGTCAACAACCCGTTTCACTTGTGCTCTGACAACGCTATTGGCAATTTCGTGCGTCGCTTCCGCGCAAGTTGAGCGGCAATTTGACGGCACGGTTGATTCCCAAATTGGCGTTATGCCACACGCCAATACCATTATGAAGCCACTTCCAATTGGCATTGCCGGCGGGGGCAAAGACGAACTGAGAACTGGTTGCAATGGCTGTAACAAAGAAGCCATGTACAAAGCGTTCATCGCTTCAAGAGGTCAGCAAGACGAGGCCGTGCAAATGCTTGCGGACACGCCGAGCGACACGGACATTCTTGACAACAACTTTGATGTGACCATTGATCCCGCGGTGTCATTTATTTCTGGCAGCAACACCATGACGCTAGCGAGCACGGTGAACGGGTTGACGCAGTTCACCTTTCGCCTACGTACCAACACTGCAACGATCACCAACGGATACACCATTTCAAGCGTGGTGATTAATGGTGTCACAACAGTGCCAGGCTCGGCCGTGACAGTCGTGGGCACCTATGGCCGCAGTGTCACGCTTGATCGCGCCTACAACATCGGCGAGCAATTCACGGTGAAGGTGAATTATTCGGGTACCCCGGTCAGCGTTGGCTTTGGCAGCTTTGTCATTGGCGCCACGGCCATGAACTTTCTTCCCTTTGCGTGCAATCTTTCAGAGCCGTACTACTCCGCAAGTGTGTGGCCGGTGAAGGACGGAGAAAATGCCCAGCCTGGCGACAACTCCGACAAGAGCACGGCGACCATTTCAATTACCGCGCCAAGCGCGTATAAAAGTGTTTCCAATGGTGTGCTGCAATCTGTTACGCCAGTGGCTGGTGGAAAAAATAAAACCACGTGGCGCACGAATATTCCAACCGCGTCGTATTTATTTTGCTTCGCCATTCACGCGTACAACGTGTACGACTACACCTACACCTATCCGCTAGCCAGTGGCGGCATTAGCAGTATGCCGTTTCAGATAAATATTTCTCCGCCCAGTGATACTGCGAGCAACCGCGCTGTCTGGAGCCAGTCCTTGCAAATGATGGAAACACTGCGCCCGCTGTTCGGCATATATCCATTTGTGTCAGAAAAATACGGCATTTATCAATTCACATTTGGCGGCGGCATGGAGCATCAAACCATGACCGGGATGGGTGGATTCAGTGAAAGCGTAACAATGCATGAACTTGGCCACCAGTGGTGGGGGGACAATGTCACATGTAAAACCTGGAATGATATTTGGCTCAATGAAGGATTCGCCACTTACTCGGAAGCCCTTTGGTATGAACGCAAGCCTGGATCCGCTGGCCTGCCCGCGTTGCACAGCGCTATGGCGTCGCGTCGCCCTTCATCGGCGACCTTGACTGGGACCACAAGCGCAAGCGTGTATTGCTACAACGTTGCCAGTGCCAGTGCCATTTTTAGTGTTAGCAACTCATACAACAAAGGCGCGTGGGCTCTGCACACGCTGCGGAAATATGTGGGCGACGTGAAGTTCTTTCAAATCCTTGCCAGTTATCGCGCGGCCTATCAAGGCTCTGCCGCAACCACGCAACAATTCGTGGATATTGCCAGCGAAGTGTATGGATTCAGTTTGCAAGGGTACTTTGATTCCTTCGTGTTTGGTCAAGGAGCGCCCGTGTACTCCTATGCAACTCAAGCGGTCACCATCAATGGCAAGACCTATCTCAAGTTGAATTTAAAGCAAACTCAAAACGTGCTCATGGGCAAGAACGGCAAATTTGTCACGCCGATTGATGTGAAAGTCACAACCGCAAGTGGCGTAAGCACTGCGGTTATTTTGAATAACGAACGCGAGGAATCATTTGTGATTCCAACCAATGGCTTGGCCACCGCCGTAGTGCTTGATGAGAACAATTGGATTTTAAACAATGGAAAGGCGAGCACGACGTACGTGGCTATCGCGCCAAAGTTGCTTGAGGCTGTGCCCGCGCTTGGATCCAGCATGGAATGTTCGGGGTTGCCAACAACCGCGCAGTTGACCTTTAGTGAAAATATCGTGGCCACTGGCGCGCACTTCACAGTGGTTGGTCCTGCGGGCGCTATCACCCCAACATATTCCTACAACTCTGCCACCAACACGGTGTCACTTGGTCTTGGCACGCTTGATGTTGCGGGCACATACCAGGTCACGGTGTCGGATCTCATCACGGCTGGCGGCATTCGCCTTGACGGTGAAATTGCCAATGCAAATGCGCCCGCAAGTCTTCCTTCAGGCGATGGTTTGCCCAACGGCGCGGCGGTGTACACATTTGCATTGACTTGCAATCAGTGTCCCGCTGATTTGAACGGTGATCATGCAGTGAATTCCGCGGATTTAGGCTTACTTCTCGCGCAGTTTGGTGTGTGTTCCGTGCCCTGCTCGGCAGATCTGAACGGGGATAACGTAGTGAACTCCGCCGACTTGGGAAAGCTGCTGAACGACTTTGGACCGTGTCCGTAACAGTCGCAATCGCAATCTGAATCACGATCACCAGCGCATCGAATTACTTGATGAACCGCGCCATTTCCGCCGCAAGGCGGCGCGCGCGTGGATGACGTGGCCAGGGGTGCACCAGCCACCCCTGACCCCGCCCGCCGTCAATTCGCGCACAAGCCCCAGCCCGCGAGCACGATGCCGAGGTCCGCGCCGTTCACCTGTCCGTCGCCGTTGAGGTCCGCGGCGCAGGTGCCCGTGCCGCACGCACCCCAGTTTGCAAGAAGAATCCCCAGGTCCGCCCCGTTCACGATGCCGTCGCCGAACAGGTCGGCGATGCAAGGCGGCGTACCGGGCACTACCACGATGTCCGCAGGGTTGGACACGCTGCCGACGATCGTCGCCGCACGCGTATAGACCTTGAAGCCGTTGGTGACGAGCGTCGCACCGGCGGGAACCATCAGGGAGTTCACGTAGATGGCCTCGTTCCCCGCGCCCGGCGCGTTGCCGTGCGCGTCCACCAGGTGCACCGTTGCCCCGGCCCGGATGCGCAGCGCGCCGAGTAGGAAGTTCGTCGTCGAGAAGCCGGCATTCACCGGCCCAAGGTCCGCCGCGATCACCTCCACGGCCTGCGTCGGCGCGGCGCTGATTCCCGTCAGCTCGAGCGTCGCCTGGTCCATCACGAAGCGCGACGCATCGTCGATGGCCACGTCGAAATCGCCGCCCACGCGCAGCCACCACACGGGGTCGGGCAGCACGATCGACGAGGACGCCGACACCACGTAGTCGCCACCGATCGAGTAGCCATCACCGGGGGTCGGGGGAAGCAGGCCATTGTTGAAGTCGCCCGTCATCGTGCCCGTGTTCGTCAGCGAGCCGTAGATGTAGAGGATGCCGCGCTGGATCACCGTGGATCCGGCGTTGGTGTAGTTGGCGAAGATGTCGGTGTCGCCCGCCACGCGGTTCTGGCCGCCCACCGCGGTGGAGACCGTCTCCGCCAGCACCGGGCCCTGCAGGTAGCACACGCCGCCCGACTGGCTCGCGAGCGCTTGGTTCACGAGCACCGTGCTGTTGCGCTGCAGGAACTGCCCGCCCGAGGACACCGAAAGCTGCTCGAAGGTCAGCGTGCCCGCGCTCGGCGCGACCAGCTTGCCTGCCACCGTGAGACCCGCGGCAGCCACGTCCGGCGACTTCTCGAACACCGTGCCGGTGGCCACCTGCATCAGCGCCGTCGACGAGAGCGTGAGCGGCGCGAGACCAACGAAGGTGAAGCGCCTCGAGGAGGCATCGATGATGCCGCTGGCCTCCGCGAACGCCGGTGCGCCCGCGAGCAGCCGGTCGCCTGAAAAACCCGCGGAGATCGCGGACACAAGGCTGTCGTGGCCCGTATTCCGGGTGGCATTGAAGACGCGGTAGTTGCCGAAGATGCGCACACTTCCCTGGTTGCTGTTCGCGCCCACGTCGTCGAACGGCACTCCCACCGCGAGCGTGTCACCGGACAGCGAGATCGAAATTCCATCAAGTCCGTCACCCACCGCGCCGTCAGAGGCAGTCAACGTCGCCTGCGCGCTCCACGACGTGCCGCTGCGGACAAACACCCGCACGCTTCCTTGGCTGCCGTTCGCGCCCACGGCGTCGCGCTCCACTCCCACCGCGAGCGTGTCACCGGACAGCGAGACCGAACCTCCCAACTGGTCACCCGCCGCGCCGTCAGAGGCAGTCAACGTCGCCTGCGCGCTCCACGACGTACCGCTGCGGACAAACACCCGCACGCTCCCTTGGAAGGTGTTCGTGCCCACGGCGTCGCTCAGCACTCCCACCGCGAGCGTGTCACCGGACAGCGAGATCGAATATCCAAACTCGTCACTCACCGCGCCGTCAGAGGCAGTCAACGTCGCCTGCGCGCTCCACGACGTGCCGCTGCGGACAAACACCCGCACGCTTCCTTGGTTGCCGTTCGCGCCCACGTCGTCGACCGGCACTCCCACCGCGAGCGTGTCACCGGACAGCGAGATCGAATATCCAAACTCGTCACTCGCCGCGCCGTCAGAGGCAGTCAACGTCGCCTGCGCGCTCCACGACGTGCCGCTGCGGACAAACACCCGCACGCTTCCTTGGTTGCCGTTCGCGCCCACGTCGTCGCGCTCCACTCCCACCGCGAGCGTGTCACCGGACAGCGAGACCGAATATCCAAAAGAGTCACCCGCCGCGCCGTCAGAGGCAGTCAACGTCGCCTGCGCGCTCCAAGACGTGCCGCTGCGGACAAACACCCGCACGCTGCCTTGCTGGATGTTCGCGCCCACGGCGTCGACCGGCACTCCCACCGCGAGCGTGTCACCGGACAGCGAGATCGAATATCCAAACTCGTCACTCCCCGCACCATCGGCCGCCAGCACCGTCGCAATCTCGGGATACAGGTCGTTCAACGTCTGCGCCTGCACCGACGGCGCAAGCAACATCGAGACGAGCGCAATTGCGGCGGTCAGCAACGAGCGATGGATCGGGTTCTTCATCGGGTGATTTCTCAGTGGTCCAGGCCGCCCCTCGAGCCCCGAACGCACGCGCGCCCAGCGTCCCGACGACCTACGAACCCGGAAGAATACTCCCTCGGAAAATTCCGACGAATGTCCCGATGCCGCCGCGCAGCCACCCCCTACCCCGTTCATTCCTCCACCGGCGGTCCGTGCTTGCTATCACGCGGAGGTTCCATGGGTTCAATGTCATACCGCCGCGCTTGATTTGCGCTAAGAAGGCGCGTTGCCTTCCAAGGGATTTATATGCAACGAAAATGTTCCGTTTGAGGCGTTCATTGCCGATCGCTTTGGCAAACATGACGCCTAATATCCTCGCGAAATGAAAAACTACGTCATCGCAGGTGGTAGTTCCGGAATCGGAAAGGCCCTCACTGAACAGCTGCTTGCCGCGGGTCACCGCGTCTATGTCTTGGCGCGCGCCGCCCGGGCATTGGAGCCGCACGCCAATCTCCAATTCATTGAGACGGATTTCAGCGTCCCCGCGCCAGTGATCCAAGGGCTACCTGAGGAGATTCACGGGCTTGCCTATTGCCCCGGAAGCATTCAACTTCAGCCGTTTCACCGGATGAAGGAAGACCTCTTTCTGAATGACTATCGAATCAATGTCTTGGGAGCAGTCCACCTCATTCAGGCAGCATTACCCGCGCTGAAGAAGCCAGGGCAATCATCCATCGTCTTGTTTAGCACCGTGGCAGTGCAAACCGGTATGCCCTTCCACGCTTCGATCGCTGCTGCAAAGGGAGCCGTTGAGGGCCTCACCCGGTCCTTGGCGGCGGAGTTTGCAACCGCGGGCATTCGGGTGAACGCCATTGCGCCATCACTGACGAACACGCCGCTTGCCGATCGACTGCTCAACAGTCCTGAGAAGTTGGACGCATCCAACAAGCGTCATCCGATCGGCCGCGTAGGTCAACCCGCCGAAGTAGCGGCGCTGGCTGCACTGCTCCTAGGCGAGCATGGGTCGTGGATGACGGGCCAGGTGCTGCACCTCGATGGCGGCATGGGTCAGCTGAGACTGTTCGCGTGACGCAATGCATTTCCTGCGTAAAGTCTGATCAATCAATCAAATGTGAGCCGCTATGCGAGGCGTAAAGAAAGAGAATTTACCGCAGAAGATTTGCCTTTCCTGTGGGCGCCCTTTCACGTGGCGTAAAAAATGGGAACGCGATTGGGATCAAGTGAAGTATTGCTCGGATCGCTGTCGATCATCAAAGCGCGGAAACTCCTGAATCATGCCACAACGCATCCTGCTTTGGTATCGAAACGACTTGCGCGTCGCAGACCATGAAGCGCTGCACAACGCCGTTCGTGCAAGTGCGCAGATTCTGCCGGTATACGTTGATGGCTCTACCCCCGAGCGCTACGAACTGCCGGGGAATCCCACCATTCCTGGCTTTCGTCGGAAGTTTCGACTGGAATCGATTCGTGCGCTCGATCAGCAGTGGCGTGAGTGGAATAGTTCGCTGGTTGTAATGACCGGCGACCCAGCGGAAGTCATTCCGCAGCTCTGCGCCAAGTATCAGATCAACGCGGTGTGCCTGAATGCCGAGTCATCGCATGATGAGGCAATTCAGTACAAGCAGGTGGCGCAGCAACTGCAGAGCGCGAACATTGCATGCAACGTCTTTCACGGCGCCCCGCTGATTCACCCCGACGATCTTCCGTTTGCACTGCGCGATCTCCCCGACATCTTCACCCAGTACCGCAAGATTATTGAAGCTCGCCTCAATGTTCGCGCTTGCTTTTCAACGCCCAGCGCAGTGCAGGTGCTGCCGCATGACGAAGCGCTCTTCGAGCCGGTCTTTCCTGAGACAATCGCCGATGTTCGAAGCGCCCTGCCATTTCAGGGCGGCGAGCCGGCCGGTCAGGCACGGCTTCGTGACTATGTGTGGAAGTCTGACCAACTTCGCATCTACAAAGAGACACGCAACGGACTCATCGGCACTGACTATTCATCCAAGTTCAGTGCATGGCTTGCAGCTGGGTGCATTTCCCCGCGACAAGTGTTCCATGAAGTGCGCCGCTACGAAAGCGAGCGTATCGCCAATGACAGCACCTATTGGATGATCTTTGAATTGCTGTGGCGTGATTACTTCCGCTTAGTGATGGAGAAATTCGGTACTGCCCTGTTCTCACTGGATGGGATTGCGCGTCGCAGAACGCCCCGCTCATGGGGGCGCAGTCGCGCCGATTTCCAAGCGTGGACGAGCGGCAACACCGGCAATCGGTTTATTGACGCCAACATGCGCGAGTTGCTGTTGACCGGATTCATGAGTAATCGCGGCAGACAGAATGTAGCGAGTTACTTTGTGCATGAACTAGGGTTGGACTGGCGCCTTGGGGCGCAATACTTTGAGGCGGCTTTGATTGATTACGACGTGTATTCCAATTGGGGTAATTGGGCGTACTTAGCTGGTGTAGGCAACGACCCCCGCGAGAATCGCCGTTTCAACATCACTCGTCAAGCGGACGTGTATGACCCCGCGGGCAGCTACCAGAAGCTTTGGCTTGATTGAGTTGGGCTTGATTGAGTTGGGCTTAACTGAGTTGGCCTAAATGGAAATCGGCTCACGAATTGACGGTCTGCGACCACAAACTCACTACCGCATCGACATCAAGATCAAGCGCCACGCGAACCTTGGCTGAATCCTCAAGGTCGAGCGGTTCCAAACTCTTGAGCCACGCATCGCGGCGATCAACAATCGTTTGACCGCGTGACGGCCCAGCAGATGTATCCACTACGACATCGAACATTTCAGCAGTAAACAATTCAGGCCGGATTGCAAAGGCAACCGCTCCGTAATCGCCCAACGAGACGGGCGACGCCTTGATCTGTTCCATAAATCCAAGTGCAAGCGAGCCAGCAAAGCGTGACGCGGGTTTGCTTGACTTACTCATTGCCGTGGCCTGTTCGCGCCCAACTGTTGGACGCATGAATACATCAAGGCCGTACATTGAAAGCGGAACCCCACTTTGGAACACAATGGCAGCTGCTTCAGGGTCATGCCAGATATTGAATTCGGCAGCCGCCGTTGCATTCCCTGCCGACGCTGAACCGCCCATGAAGACGATCCGGTGAATCTTCTTTGCCGTTTCAGGAAATGCCCGTAAGAACAGTGCGATGTTTGTCAACGGCGCCACCGGAACAATCGTCACCGGATCCGGCGAAGATTCAATCAAGTCGCGAAGCAATTCAACTGCCGATCGAGGATCAACAGTGCGGTGCGAAGGCGCAATTCCCAAATCGCACATTCCATCCGCGCCGTGAACGTATTCGGCGTATCGACTCTTTCCTAAGAGCGGGCGAACCGCTCCTCGCGCAACCGGGACATTCCCCGCCCCAGCGGCGTCCAATACTTTGAAAGTGTTTGCAATCACTTGATCAACATTGGTATTGCCATCGACGCAGGTGATGCCAAGCAACTGAATGTCCGGGTGCATGGCGGCAAAGAGAAGTGCAAATGCATCATCGACGCCGGTGTCTACATCCATGATGATGGAAGTCTTACTCATATGGAATAGCCTAGCGGGATGAAGTCTTCAGCCATTGCGGCGGTTGGTGGCCACTTCAAGGCGCGCGACCTCAGGCTCCGTTCCACACGTAGAGGTCAACGCTGCATACTTCTGTAAAGCCGAGTTTGACGCAGATTGGTGCGGACGTCTTGCGATCGCCCTGCAGTACCGCGGCCTCTTTGCCCATGGCGCGCGCATCAGCTACCCGCGCCGCCACCATCGCCGTGTAAATACCGTGCCCGCGATGAGAGTCCAGCGTGGCCGCGCCCTGCAGCACTGCCACGCCGCTGCCCTTCGATGAGAACATGCTGGAGACCGACACTGGTTCCTTCACACCTTCGACGAATGCCAGGTAGTGCGCTCCTCCCGATCCAGCCAACGGCAACGCGTCGTAGTAGATGGCCGTGAGCCGCTCGGGCATGGGGTACGCCACCGTGTACAGGCGGATGACGTCATCGCGATCCGCGGCGGTCGCTTTCCGCACGGTGACGCGCGGATTGGGCTTGAATTCTTTTGCCATATCGGTGAGCACCAAACCCGCTTGCTCAACCATGCGGGAGAACCCAGCGGCTTCTAACCGAGCGACCAGGTCAACGGGCGTGGACGACGGATTGAGCCACCAGCCAACCATGTGCCCGCGCTTGCCAAAGAACTCCTGCACCCGCGCGATCATGGCGTCGGCGTTCTCTTCCGTGAGCGTGGAAAGACCAACCATGTTGCCAAACGGATGTGACACGTCGGGGGTGGCATGCGCCTTGAGTCCCGGGAATGTGGGCACGTCCCACCGACCCGGCAACAGCGGGAATTCAAAGAGACTGTGCTCAAGGGCGTGCAGGATCGATGTTTGGTCTACGGGCATGTTGAGTGATCGTAGTGAATAGTCCTTCGCCGACAAGTTTCATATGATTTTCAATTCAGCATGCCCGCGGACACGATCACCAATATCTCCTGCTACCAGTTCGCCGAGCTCTCCGATCTCAAGGTGCTGCGTCAGCGTCTCTTGGAGCAATGCAAAGCCAATGAGCTCAAGGGGACGATCCTCCTGAGTACCGAGGGCATCAACATGTTCGTCGCTGGCGTCCGCGAGCATGTGGATGCGCTGGTCGCTGTGTTGCATGCCATTCCGGGACTGGAAGGCCTCAAGCCCAAGTACAGCGAGAGCGCCGAGCAGCCCTTTCGTCGCATGCTGGTGCGCATCAAGAAAGAGATCATTGCCTTTGGGGTCGAGGGGATCGAGCCTGCCAAGTACACCTCGCCACGCTTGGAGCCAAAGGTGCTCAAGCAATGGCTTGATGAAGGCCGCCCGGTCATTCTCTATGACACCCGCAACGACTACGAGGTAAAGCTCGGCACGTTCAAGGGGGCGGTGATCGCGGGTATTGATTCGTTCCGCGACTTTCCAGCGGCGGTCGCCAAATTGCCGCCAGAGATGAAGCACGCGCAAGTGGTGTCCTTCTGCACCGGCGGTATCCGCTGTGAGAAAGCCGCGCCGTTCCTGGAGCGTGCGGGCTTCGAACACGTCTGGCAACTTGAAGGCGGCATATTGAAATACTTTGAGGAATGCGGTAACTCGCATTACCAAGGCGAGCTGTTTGTGTTTGATCAACGCGTGGGCGTTGACCCCGGGCTGCATGAGACAGCGTGGTCATTGTGTTTCGCGTGCCGGACGCCGCTCACCACTGAAGAGAAGACCGATCAACGGTACGTGGAGAATGTGTCCTGCCCGTACTGCTTCAAGGCAACCGAAGAGCAGCAGCGTCAGCAGATCGAAGCGCGCCACGCTGCCATTCGTGCCGCGGTGACGCCGCTCCCTGGAAGCGTTCCGTATGACCAAGCGCGCCCGCTGAACGTGCCGGAAGCTTGTGATCGCGGCACGGTTCTCGACTGTTTGTGCACGGTCATGGCGCACATTTCGCGTGAGGAATGGCTTGCGGTGTGTGAGGCTGGCGGCATTGTTACCGATGATCACACGCCTGTTGCCGCGCAGCACATGGTGCGCGCTGGGGAGCGCTACCGGCACCTGAAGCCCGCGCAGTGTGAGCCCGATGTGAATGCGGACATTCGCGTGCTGTTTGAAGACGAAGCGATCATCGTCTTGAACAAGCCCGCGCCGCTCCCGGTGCATGCGTGCGGACGGTTCAATCGCAACACGTTGCAATTCATCCTGAATACGGTGTGGCATCCGCTCCGACCGCGCAGCGTGCATCGCCTGGATGCAAACACTACTGGCGTCACTGTCTTGTGCAAGACGCGGCACTTTGCAAGCATGGTGCAGCCGCAGTTTGAACATGGCGAAGTGGAGAAACACTATCTCGCCCGCGTGCAGGGACATCCGCCACACGATGAGTTCACCTGCGACGCGCCGGTGAGTGCGGAAGCGGGCAAACTCGGCGGGCGCACGGTGGATGAAACTGGCCTGGAGGCCCACACGCAGTTCCGCGTACTTGCGCGTCATGCGGACGGCACCGCCCTACTTCTTGCCCGCCCCTTGACTGGCCGCACCAATCAGATCCGCATTCATCTTTGGCATCTTGGATTCCCGATCGTCGGCGACGCGGCCTATCTCGCCGGCGGCGTGGTTGGAGAAACCCAAACCCTCGCGGTGGGCGACGCCCCACTCTGCCTGCACGCGCAGCGCATCACGTTCACGCATCCGCTGACGAAAGAGCGCGTGACGTTTGAGGCGGAGCCGCCGGGGTGGGCGACTGTGTAAATCGTCCACTTGGTGGATGATATTCGTCCACTACGTGGTTGATTTACTGGAGGTCTTTAGTAGACTTTGAATATGCTGACACGCAACATTCTTCCCGCCGTTAAGGCTGCGCTGACTGACACGCCAGTAGTGCTTCTGCATGGTGCAAGGCAAGTTGGCAAGACAACGTTGGCACACGCGATTGCGAATGGGCGTCCGCGTCGCGAATACAAATCTCTTGATGATGAATCCGAACTCTCCGCGGCGTTGACTAACCCCGAGGGCTATGTGCGCGGGCTTGGCGGTCCGGTGGTCCTAGACGAAGTGCAGCGGGCTCCAGAACTGTTTCGCACGATCAAGGCCGCAGTCGATCGCAAACGGATCGCCGGTCAATACCTATTGACCGGCTCTGCCAACGTCATGCTGCTCCCGCGCCTGTCAGAATCCCTCGCGGGACGAGTCGAAGTGATTACCCTTTGGCCGTTCTCGCAAGGCGAAATAGACGGAACGGTCGAATCGTTTATCGATAGGGTATTTAGCGACTCACGTATGCAATGGCAAGCGCCCACTAGTAAGTCACGGCCACTGACTGATCGCATTGTTCGCGGTGGATTTCCAGAACCAATGAGCCGTGCTGACACTTCACGCCGCCGCGCTTGGTATGGCGCCTATCTCGAGACAACCTTGCGCCGCGATATTCGAGATTTGGCCAACATTGATAGCTTTCTTGAGTTACCACGATTGCTTTCGCTCATTTCACATCGCACAAGTGGCTTGCTGAATTTCGCTGATTTGTCCCGAGGAATTTCAATTCCGCAAACCACTCTCAAGAGATATTTCACGTTGCTTCAGGCATCGTTTCTTGTGGTCACGATTCCAGCATGGACGACCAACCGCGGCTTACGCCAGACCAAGGCTTCTAAAATATTCATTTCTGATACGGGCCTTGCGTGCCATCTCCTTGGGGCTGAATCTAACACCATTCGCACCGATGGTCGCATTCGCGGAATGCTGATGGAGAATTTTGTAGCCATGGAATTGCTCAAGCAAATTGGCTGGAGCAAGACTCGTCCTTCTGCGCATCACTTTCGCTCAAGCAGTGGCCAAGAAGTGGACTTTGTCCTTGAAGATCAGACAGGCCGAATTGTTGGAATTGAAGTGAAGTCGGCGAAGTCAGTCGGCGCTGATGACTTTCGCGGGCTTCGCGTGCTGCGCGAACTTGCTGGAAAGAAATTCGTGCGCGGCATTGTTCTTCACGATGGCGATTCAACCGTTCACTTTGACCAAGAATTTTCCAGTGCCCCCATTTCAGCACTGTGGACGGATTGACTCACGCAACCGCTCACCAAGGAGCGCGTGACGTTTGAAGCGGAACCGCCGGTGTGGGCGTAGGAATCCCACGCGCCCCGTGCGCCTTTGAGATTCCGCATTCTCTACTTCAGGTGCTTGATCTCGGTGTAAGCACCAGTGGTCTGCAGCGTGATAGTGAGTGACTCCGAGCCGCGGTTCTTCCAGTACCAGCCGTGCTGACCATTGAAAGCCGCCTCAATGACGCCTTCATCATTTGCCTTGGTTCCTTTGCCATAGCCGTGATAGTTGACATTGGCTTGTGCAGAATCACCGTGGTTATCAAATTGAACTTTGCCATCGCTACTGAACCATTTGTAATTCACCTTTTCGCCTTTTTGAAGGCTCACCTTAATTTCAGTGCTTTGACCAGGAGCGAGCGTGACCTTCATCTCATCGCTGCGCTGCTGAACCGCGGCGGAAGGCGGCGCGGCCTGTGCGACAACTTCCGTCGCGGGCGTTTGGCGCGCACCTTCTTCAGCAAGCTCCATCTTTATTTTTCCCATACTTGTCAACCCGATGACATTGCCTATCCCAGTGGGATCAATTCCGTACTCGGCTGGCATCACCACGGTGACAAGCAACACAGCCGCAGTGGTGGCGGCAAGAATGGTGGACTTTAAAAGTTTCTTGCCCGAAGGAAGTTCTCTGTCGATCGGTATGTTTGTGTTGTACATGGAATGATTCCGTTGATGATCTGTTCACATACTCAGGAAACTATGTAGCCAGTGAGTTGGTATCCCATGAGCAAAAAGCCAAGCATCATCATGACTGCATTGGCGCTGTAGGCGTGCTGCATGAATCCTGTTGATTTACGCCAATAATTGATACCGATCAGAATGACCACCAATGCCAGAATCTGTCCAATCTCCACGCCCACATTGAATGAGATCAGGTTGATCAGCAACCCATCCGAAGACACTTGGTAATCCAGGATCTTGGTGGCAAGACCTAATCCATGGAATAGGCCAAAGATGAATGTTGCAGCCTTGGTGTTTGGCTAGAAGCCAAACCAACGTTGAAACGCACCCATATTGTCTAACGCTTTGTAGACCACCGAAAATCCAATGATCGCATCAATGAGATAAGCGCTGACGCTGATATGGAGTAGTACGCCAGCAAGCAGAGTCACAATGTGGCCAGCGGCAAACAGCGTGACATACATCCCCACATCCTTGGCCCGATAGAGGAAGAAAATCACCCCAAAGAGAAACAACAAGTGGTCGTATCCGGTCATCATGTGTTTCGCCCCCAGGTAGATGAAGGGCATGATGTGAACGCCAGATATTTCCGAGATATACCCCTTGTCGCCATCAGTGACGCCGTGAGCAAAGGCATTCACTGGAAAGACAACGAGCAATCCGAAGAACGCGGCAACGGATAGAAGAATGTTCGTTTGTATCGTGCGCATGGCGCGGTTCACGCCTTGATAGTGATACTCAGACATGGTGTTTCGCTGGTTGCGAGGCAGACTGCGGCACACGGCGCACCAGCGCCAGACCGCCGACGAGGAGTACCACGATCCCGGCAGCGCCCCACAGCACGCGGTCCACCAGGTCGCGCGCAACGCGATCGACGCTGGCCGCAGCGGCGGGCAGGCGATCCGACTGCACCAACCCACTGCTTGCCTCGATGAGCTTGCGCGCTTCGGCGGCGGAGGTGCCAGCCTGGCGGACGAGCGACTCAAGGTCTGCAATGGTGAGTGACTTGCCGTCCGAATGCGTGTTGTCAAACCGCGCCACGAGTCCGTCGATGGCGGCGATCACCTTCTGCAGCTCTGTGGACAGTGCACGTGCCTCTGCGATGGTTCCGCGCGCCTCCGCCAGCACCGGCGTGAGCGTGCGCTCCTGTTCGGAGAGGCTTGAGATGATTGCTTCGCGCTCCTTGGCTACGCCGCTGAGAATGGCCTCGCGCTGCGCAACTACCTGGTTTGAGATGCTCTGCGTGAGCCGCAGCGCGGTCATCTCCGCCTGCTGCCCCAAGACGTACGGATAGCGCGACGAATACCACAGCGCGCGTTCGCCAAGCAAGCGCGCATCGTCAACGGCGAGGGAGACCTCATTAAGCTCCTCCAAAAGCCCGCCTGCATCGGCGCGCTCCGCAAGCGTCAGCTGGTTGCGGTCAGAGGCAAAGTCCGCCAGGCGCACAAATGACACGAGGGTTTGGTCCGGATGCCGCGCGATCCACGCGTCGATCAGCGTGCGCAGACGTGCCAACTCGTCAACTTTCAGGTGATCGGCTGCCTGTTCCCAGAGCGAATCGCGCGCCTTGGCCAGCTGCTTGAAGCCGGCAAGACCGGACTGAAGCGGAATGCCAAAGCCCGCCCAGTGATGCTCGAGCGTCCACGTCTCAAGCGAGCAGAGCACCAGCATGTCCATGATGGCGACGCTTGGGTTCGGACCAACCGCCACATCGAGCGACGCACCCATGCCGTTGCGAAGGAAGGCCTGCGTGACCCACATGCACTCCATATCGCTGCCGCACTCGCGCTGCACTTGGTAGGCCATGGCACCAAGCGCGGAGTTCCAGTCGTCCGACATACTCATCACCGCCGACTGCAGCGCGATCGCATGCGCAGTGTCCAGCGTGGCGATGCCCGGGTTGTTCGGCGTAATAGCGTGGCGGCCGCTGGCGACGCAGCCAGCAAGGGGGACGAACCACGCAATATTCAGGGCCACAGCAATGCAGCGCAAGCACCCAACATAGCCACTGCGAAGCGATAGTTCCATGTGTTAAGGGTAACACGCCAACCTGACCGACACATAGCACGCCCAATGGCAACCCTCGCCCACAAGTGCAAGCGCGCCGGGATCAGAGGTTGGGTTCCGCGTCAGGACGAGACGTTGCCGCGCTCGTACCAGCCCTTGGAGTTGTTGACGATGTACACGACCAACAGCATGACGGGCACTTCGATCAAGACGCCGACAACGGTAGCGAGTGCC
>JBIKZY010000020.1:0-23360 GCA_044354475.1 Phycisphaerales bacterium | reverse complement strand
TTTGAGAAGCACATCGTCGCTGCTGCTGCTGTCGCCATGGGCGCTGCCGCCGCTGCCAATGCCGCCGTCGTTTACAGCGGCGTCGTTAACTTCGCTTGCGCCGTCGACATCGATGGTTGCTACATCAACGTCGAGACCAACACGCTCAGCAACGGCCCAGGCGGCGGCGTTCCAGGCTGGGACGTTAACCCGTACTCGACCACCGGCGGCATGAACTTCTTCAACTCGACCGGTGGCGGCCAGATGCGCAGGCCGGGCGTGACGACTGGCACCGCTGGCAACCTTGCCTTGGGCACTGTGATTGGCGCCGCGGGCTCCTTCAACACCGGCACCGGCAATGTCTATGGCACGACTGCTGCCACTGGCCTGTTGGGTGGATGGACATACAGCTCGGAGAACATCATCGGCTTCAAGTTCGTGGCCGCGGCTGGCACCACCCACTACGGCTGGATGCGCTTCTTGATGGGCGCGGCCGGCAGTTCGGGCACCTCGATGACCCGCACCGTGGTTGACTTCGGTTACGAGTCAGTCGCTGGTACCTCCATCCTCGCTGGTGCAGGCGCAGTGCCAGCTCCAGGCGCACTCGCCCTCCTGGGCGTTGCAGGCCTCGCTGGCGCCCGTCGCCGTCGCAACTAAGACGGGACTGACGCTCCAACTCGGGCAGACATCTGCCTGAACTACGCGTGAAATCACAGGGGTAGCCCACATGGGCTACCCCTGTTCATTTGCATGGATCAGCCGCTATGCGCCCAGATGCGACTATTATCAGAATTATGCATTTTTCTTTAAAAATGCGTTCACCTGTTACTTTTATAAGACCGTACCCGAGGCATGGTGTTCCGTAAGAGCAGAATGTTCCCACTTTCTGACTCTGATTTGAACATTATTCCCAGCCTGCAAGTTCCCACAAGCAGGCATTAGTTTCACCCTTATCTCGGAGATCAGAACAATGCGTATTTCGAACCGCTTTGAGAAGCACATCGTCGCTGCTGCAACTGTCGCCATGAGCGCTGCTGCCGCGAATGCCGCCATCGTCACCTGGAATGCCAACCTGGTTATCCCGAACAACATTGACGGTCAATACATCAACGTTGAGACTCAGGTCTACGGCTCCGCCGCTGGCCTAGCGGCTGGTTGGGACCTCAACCCCTACGGAACTTCAACCACCACCATGAGCTGGTTCGCCGCGGCGGCCCCAAGTGGCTGCGTTACCGGCCTCGGTACGGGCGGAACCATCACCGGGGTGGCGAACCTGTCCAACGGAACCTTGGTCAGTGCGGCTTCAACCTTCGGCAACACCGCCAGTGGCGTAGCCAATGGTGGTTGGGTGCTGAATGCAGCAAACGCTTTCGGCTTCCGCTTCACGGCTGCTGATGGGCTGACTCACTACGGCTACGGAATCATGACCGTGGGGGCGACCATGGGTGTTCGCACTCTGACCTCGGTCTCCTACGAGAGCGTTGCAGCAACCGGCATCACAGTTGTTAACGTTCCTGCTCCAGGCGCACTCGCCCTCCTCGGTCTCGCTGGCTTCGCTGCCCGCCGCCGTCGCAGCTAAGGCAGGACTGACGCTCCATACTCGGTGCAGACACCTGCCCGAAACATGCGTGAAATCACAGGGGTAGCCCACATGGGCTACCCCTGACGCATTTTTCCGCCTATTCACTCAGGTTATCTGACAAACAAAGATTTCTTGCGGCGAAGGCGGATCAATCACTTGCACGACGGCAAATCCGCGGCATGTTGTCCTTTGTCTGAGGTAGGCGCTCCGCAAAGGAGCCGGCTCCAGACGCGTATTTACTGTTGGAACAATCGGAAGAAGGAAAAGGGAAAACATGTCTATTTTAAACCGGCTCGGCCGACACGTCTTCGCTGCAACTGCAGTTGCTATCACCACGGCTGGCACCGCCCAAGCCGCAGTGAACCGCTGGGATTGCAACCTCAGTATTCCAGCCACCACAGCAGGCCTGTTCATCAATGTCCAAACCCGCGTCACCGGAACTACGGGTGCGTCGGTATCGGGTTGGGACTTCAACCTGTACACCACCAGCCCGTCCGCTCCGTCGTTGACCATGTTCGGCAACATTGGAACCCGCTTCATGCGTGCGCCGTTTCAATTTGGCTACGCGGTCGGCAATTTGGAACAGGAGCAAGACGTTGGCTCGGCCCAATTCGCGCAAGGTCTGTTTAACCCGGCGGGTGAAGCCTATAGCGCGATCTTTAACACGCCTGGACAGTCGGGCGTCGGCAACTGGAACTTGAACTCGATCAACTACTTCGGTTTCCGATTCTCGGCCAACACTGGCGCCACTCACTACGGCTACGGCCGCATGGACGTCGGAGCAAATGCCAACGTTCGGACACTCAAGTTCATTGAGTGGAACGAGACGGCGAACTTAGCTGTGCAGGTCATTCCAGCGCCAGGCGCGTTGGCACTCCTTGGACTGGCTGGATTTGGTCGCTCGCGACGTCGCCACTGAGCCTGTTACCTGCATGGCTCGCCCTGCGTGCGAACCCAACACACTGATACCCCACGAGGGGCGGCCCAACAGCCGCCCCTCGTTTGCTTCGTACGATGCGGTTCCTGATGCACACTCGCCCGGTCCAACGCCTCTTGATTCTCGGTTGGGACGCCGCCGATTGGCAGGTCATTGACCCGCTGCTCGCGCGCGGACAGATGCCCAACCTCGCCGCGCTGATTGCAGCCGGGACGCGGGCCAACCTCCGCACCATGGAGCCCAAACTCTCGCCGATACTGTGGTCCACCATTGCCACGGGCAAGACGGCCGACAAGCACGGCATTCTGAACTTTGTTGAGCCCAATCCATCCGGCGATGGCGTGCGTGTGTCCGCAAGTACCACGCGCAAGACCAAGGCGCTGTGGAACATCCTCACGCAGAATGCATTGCGCGTGCACACCGTGGGTTGGTATGCATCACATCCCGCCGAGCCAATCAGTGCAACATGTGTCAGTAACCTTCTGATGGAGCAGGCGCCCAGTTCCGCGAGCGCGTCTTGGCCTCTGATGAGCGGGGTGGTGCATGGTGAGCCAGAGTCCGCAGCTCGTATTGCTGCAGCTCGCGTGCGCGTCACAGATATCACTCGCGATGAGCTCAAAGAATTGTTACCCAATGCTGCGCAGGCAGCGCGTGGCGATCACCGCCCGGCAACGCTTGCAAAGGAATTCGCGCGGATGCGGTCGCTGCATCGCGCCGCGCTTGAGACGCTGCGCAGCGGGGCGTGGGACTGCGCCATGGTCTTCCATGACACCATCGACACCATCGGTCATCACTTCATGGAGTACCGACCGCCGCGCATGAGCCATGTCAAGCCCGCGGACCTGCGCGTCTACGGCGAAGTGATGGACCGGGTCTATCGAATGCATGACCGTTTGCTTGGCGAACTCATGGAAGTAGCCGGCTCGGGCACCTCGGTCATGTTGATTTCTGATCATGGATTCCACTCCGGCGCCGAGCGACCGGTGATCTTGGATGTGAGCAAGGAAGAGCGTGCGACGCTGGAGAGCCGCTGGCACCGAATGCATGGCGTGGCGATGTTCTCCGGACCCGGGTTCTGCGCCGGAGCATCGATCGGCGCGCCCACGCTTCTTGATATCACCCCCACCGCATTGGCGGCGCTTGGGCTCCCCGTGGGGCTTGATATGGATGGCCGTGTTGTTGCCGAGGCATTTGCAGTTGCCCCAACGATCGCCACCGTTCCAAGTTGGGACGATGTTCCTGGCGAGGCGGGCATGCATCCACCAGAGATGCGGCAGGATCCCTTTGAGGCATCCGACGCGCTGCAACAACTCATCGACCTTGGATACATGGCGGACATGGGCGGCGACCATAAAAAGCTAGTGGAACTCACGCGCCGAGAGTCGCAGTTCAACCTTGGCGTTGTACTGATGACCACGGGGCGCGCTGCGCTTGCGGTGCCCATCTTCATCAAACTCGTGGCTGAGTTTCCCGGCGAAGCTCGTTACCTTTCGCTCTTGGTGCACTGCCAACACTCAGCGGGCGATCACGCTGCAGCGCTCGCCTCGTTGGAGCAGTGGGAGCAGTACGCGCCTGGGAATGCAGAGGCTGCCATGCTTCGGGTGGTGTCACTCATTGCGCTTGGTCATGATGCTGCCGCTGCACTGGCCATGGAGACGCTTGTGCTTCAGCACGGCAGCGCGCCGGAACGGGCACGCCCGATCGCCGACATCTTGGCGTTGCTGGGGCAGTGGCCGGCGTCCAGTGAATATGCCGCGCGCGCCGTGGAGCACGACTCAATCACTCCGGAGCCACGGCTGTCTGCAGCGCGTGCGGCTTTAGAGCTGGGCAACTTTGAGCAGTGTGCCGAATTCTGCATGGACGCCACCGAGCGCGACATGGCAATCCCTGAAGCGCATCATCTGCTTGGGGCGGCCCTTGCATGGGCGGGTGAACTAGAACATGCGGCGCAGAGTTTTCAGATTGCCTTGAAGTTTGCGCCAAAAAACCGTGAATCCATCGCATTTGCCGCGGAAGTAGAGCGTGCACGCGGCAACGCGGCTGCAGCGGCGGAGTTGGATGCTCGAATGGCGGAGTGCTCCACTCATGACGCGGCCAGCGCGGCGCCTACGCAACTGAATCGTCACTCGGCGCGTCATGCCAAGGCGTGGAACGAGCGTGGACGCTCATGACAACCTTCGGTCTCATCGCATGCTGGTTGTGCATCGCCGCGGCAGGAACGGATGCACCCAAGCCCCTGTCTCGGTCCGAGGCAACGGCAGCAGTGGAAGCAGCCGTCAAGCGGATCGCGGATCGATCACGTACGGAGCGAGCAGCCGAACTCAAGTCGGGCGTACTTACCGTTGACGGCGCACGTATGCCCATCTGGGCTACGCAATTTGGACCCAAGTCAAAGGACGGAACGCGGCCACTGTGGATTTCTATGCATGGTGGTGGCGGTGCGCCCGCGCAGGTGAACGATCAGCAGTGGAATAATCAGAAGGGTCTCTATCAGCCTGCTGAAGGTGTGTACGTTGCACCACGCGCGCCGAGCAATGAGTGGAATCTCTGGCACCAAGCTCCAGTCGATCGACTGTTCGAACGGCTGATTGAAGATTTGGTGATGTGTGAGCGCGTTGATCCAGATCGTGTGTATCTCATGGGATACAGCGCGGGCGGTGATGGTGTGTATCAACTGGCGCCCCGAATGGCAGATCGGTTTGCGGCCGCGTCGATGATGGCGGGGCATCCCAACGACGCGCGCCCGGAAGGGCTTCGCAATTTGCCGTTTGCCATTCATGTTGGCGGCGATGATGGTGCGTTTGATCGCAATAAAGTGGCTGCGCAATGGGGGGTCATGCTTGACGCGCTGGCGCAATCGGACCCCGGAGCCTATGTACATCAAGTGGAAGTGCATGCAGGTAAGGGGCACTGGATGGACCGCGAAGACGCATCGGCTGTGCCGTGGATGGCCAAGTACACGCGCAACGCGCGACCGCAGAAAGTGGTGTGGTTGCAAGATGATGTCACGCATCCGCGTTTCTATTGGCTTGCTGTTGATGAACCAAAGCCAGGTCAGCGCATTGTGGCAACGCGGCAGGGGCAGGAGATCAACATCGTGGAAGCGCCATCGGCGCTCGCACTACGCATACTGCTTGACGACGCCATGCTTGACCTCGACAAAGATGTGCGGGTCACGCAAGGCGGCAAAGAACTCTTTGTGGGTCGCGTGCCGCGTTCCAAGGCAGTCATCGAACGCACGCTTCAGGAACGCTTTGATCCAAAGGCGGCGTTTACGGCAGAAGTGAAGGTCGTGACTGTGGCGACGACGGTTGTTGCGCCAGCCGCGCCGGCGACTCCCGCGACTCCGGCGGGTCCCGCGACTCCGGCGACTCGCGCCGCTCCCGCTCCCGCCGCTCCCACCACGCGTTAAGCATCGTCACCACGTATAGGTGAGCTGCATGGTGAACATCAACACTGAATCAGTAGTTGGATTGTTGGCTGGATCCAAGATCACTTGAATGTCTGGCTGCAGCGTCAATGTTTCGGTGAGTTGTAACACGTAGGTGAGTTCAAATCCGTATTCGTTCTCATGGGCAGTGGTTGGATACGGGGCTTCAAGCCAATAGAAACCACCGGCCAGGTACGCCTGTTGTGTCCTCAATAGGGCGGACTCACTGGGGCCGTTCAACACCAGACCAGTGGCGAAACTGGATTTTCCGCCTTGCACTGCTCCAAGTGCGTCGTTGGTAAAGCCCGCGCGTAAGAACATTCCCAGCGGTGCACTTTTGCTGAGTTTCTGCTCAAGATTGATGGCGATTCCGGCGCCGGTTTCACCCTTTGCTGTTCCGAAGAATGGCAGCACGCGGAGAGTGCCGGGGCCAAGTCCCAAGACATCTTCACCGATAAGCCCCAACTCAAATGTATTGGTCCAATCATCACTGGAAATGTTTTGGACCGGGCTTGCGCCAAAGGCCGTGTTGTTGGCACTGCTTGCAAACATGGCGTAGAACCAATTCACGGGCTGCCACTGCACCACTACACCCAGCGCGTTGTACGACCACGGCAGGGTTGCCGGATTGATGAATTCATAGTTCATCAACTGATTGAATTGGTTGTTGGCGTAGGTGTTCAGATCCATGTATATCTCCGGATCGAGCAACCCCGCGGTCACCACTACCTGCCCACCCATGAACGATTGCTGCCACGCGAGTTGATAGAGATAGGCGCTTTGCCCCAAGTCTGTCCCAAGTGGAAAGCCCAACGTGCCCATGTTCCCTTGCGCGGTTTGCTCGTTACCGTCGTAGCCAAGGCCAGTGCCTGCGCTACTGCCGACGGTGAGCCATCCGGCACTGCCGCCCAATTCGTCGGTCTGAAATATGTTCCAGGTCAAGTATGAATTGAACGCGTAATAATTTAGAACATCCTTGGTGTTGCCAAGTGTTCCGGACATGGCCACAAAGTCGTACGACTGCCAGATGGCGTAATTGACGCCGTACTGCGCCAACGCAGTCTTCACACTTTGCGCTGCCGCGGACAACGGGTCTCCAGTGATCAACGCTCCGGCTTGGGTGCATGAGTCGCCGTACAGATTCACCGTGGCCAAGTACGGCATCAGGGTCGGCTGCGTCTTGGGTAACAGCGAGAAGCCCGCCTGCTGCGCGAATGGTCCAGCCGGGGTCGGCTCTGGTTCAAGACCCGGTCGGTCTTGCCGCATCGACTCGTCTGGGTCAGGGGGTGGGGAAACTTGCTGTACAAGTGGCGCCGCGCACAGCGCCACGGTGGCAATCAAGAGGTGCGAAATTGGCGCCATAACGGCGATGGATAACACTGATCTACCCGGAACGCTACACGGTGCCGCTGCCGCCGCCTACGCTTCCCACCGTGGCACTTCCAATGAGATTCATCCCATCCGTCATCGCCTTTCTTCTGACCCTTGGGTGCACCGCGCTTCTCGCGTGTGCCCCGCCTGAACCGAGCTCGACTCCCATGACCACCAAGCCCGCATCGCCTTCGCAGAGCCAGTCTGGCTATGACATCACGCCTCTCGCACCTGCTGTGGTCAAGGAGCTGGCCTCGAAACTTGATCCGGAGTCGTATCGGGTCACCCAGACGTCTGGCACCGAAGCCGCGTTCTGCGGCAATCTGCTCGACAACAAGAAGCAGGGCACGTACGCCTGTGTGGTATGCGGTCTGCCCTTGTTCTCCAGCGAGCACAAGTTCAACTCTGGCACTGGTTGGCCAAGTTTCTATGCCCCCGTTGATCCAGCGCATGTCAGTACCAAGAGTGATGTCTCGCACGGCATGATGCGTTCCGAGATCAATTGCGCCCGCTGCAACGCGCATCTCGGGCACGTCTTTGATGATGGCCCCAAGCCAACCGGTCAGCGCTACTGCCTCAACTCCGCGTCGCTCAAGTTCTATGAGAAGGGCGCCTTGCCTGCCGACACCATCACCAAGAACCCAACCGGACTGGCTCGCGGCGAAGCGGCCAGTACATCAGCCCCTGCAAGCACCATGACTGCGTACTTTGCCGGCGGATGTTTCTGGGGTGTGGAGCATTGGTTCCAGATTTGCCCCGGTGTCACCACCGCCGTCAGTGGATACATGGGAGGCACGAAGGCCAACCCCACTTACAAGGATGTCTGCAACCACGGCACCGGTCATGCGGAGGTGGTGAAGGTTGAGTTTGATCCGTCCAAGGTTTCCTACCGGCAGTTGCTGGAAGGCTTCTTCATCATGCATGACCCCACCCAACTTGATCGGCAGGGCCCGGATGTTGGCGATCAATATCGATCCGCCATCTTCTGCACCTCGCCTGAACAAGTCTCCGCTGCCAAGGCATACGTCGCGGAACTCGGCGGCGCCAAGAGTTTCGGCGGCAAGCCGATTGTCACGCAGATTGTTGATGGTGGCGGCAAGTTCTACCCCGCCGAGGACTATCACCAGGATTATGTGGAACGCAGCGGACGGCCCTGCCACGGCTCAAATCCATGGCCACAAGTGTTCGGCCAAGCGGCGAAGGGTGTCCCGGCAGCACACTGATTTCTGCGACCTCGGCAACTTCCCGTGGTGGTTCCGGTAGACCTGTGTGACCGTGATTCACTTGCGAGCCATCTTCAGCGGTGTGATAGCGGTACCAGTGGTGGCGCTGCTCTGTGCCGGTGCACCATTGCCCGCTGCAGGGATCACCCCGTTCACGCCGGTTGATCGCGCGCTGCGGATGCTCAACGCAGTTCCAACTGCAGCATCGCTCGGCGCGTGGCATGAACTGCTGGGCAGCGAGCCGCACGTGGCCGGCACCGACGGCGACCTGCGCGAAATCGCCCGTATTCAAAACGCGTTTGTTGAAATGGGAATCTCCACCACGGTGGAAGAATTTGATGCGCTTCTGCCGCAGGCAACCGAGGCGCTTGTAGAAATTGTTGGTGCTACCGATATCGCACCACCAGTGAACGGAACTCGACGCGGCGTGATTGCGCTTCCCACCGTTGAGCGCAATCTTGCCGAAGATCCTGCCACTACGCATCCTGGCCTCACTTTCGGATGGAATGCGTACAGCGCCTCCGGCGATGTGACCGCTGGCATCGTTTACGCCAACTACGGAACCAAGGCAGACTTTGCCAAGCTCAAAGCGCTCGGTGTTGACTGCAAAGGCAAGGTAGTGCTGGCGCGCTACGGTGGAAACTTCCGCGGTTACAAGGCGAAGTTTGCTGAAGAAGCGGGTGCCGTAGCGTTGATCATTTACACCGACCCAGCAGACACCGGAGTCAATAAGGGAAAAGTGTGGCCTGCAGGTGGATGGGCCAATGACACGTGCGTACAGCGCGGCTCCATTCTTGCGTCTGATCAACCGGGCGATCCAACCACTCCGTTTAATCCATCCGACCCCACTGCTGCGCGCTGCGACACCGAAGCGATCGGCCTTCCGAAAATTCCTGTGCAGCCGATTGGTTACGCCGCGGCCGCAGAGATCGTGCGCCGCATGCAGGGCGAGCCGGTTGCTGCGGATTCTGGTTGGAAGGGCGGGTTGCCATTTGAGTATCGAATCACTGGCGGCGACGCATTGCAGGTGCGCGTCAAGGTTGTGCAGGATCGAAAGATTCGTCGCTCTGCCAACGTCATTGGCATGATTCCAGGTGCAGTGCATCCGGAACAATTGATCATCATCGGATGCCACCACGACGCCTGGTGCTTTGGTGCCGCAGATCCATTGGCGGGCACCATCGTGTTGATGGAATGCGCGCGTAGCTTTGCGGAGTCACTGCGGGCTGGCGAACGTCCGGCGCGCACGGTGGTGTTTGCCGCATGGGGTGCCGAAGAATTTGGCATCATTGGCAGCACGGAGTGGGTTGAAGGCCACCGTGATCGATTGCTGCGCGGCGCCGTGGCGTACGTGAATCTTGACATGGCCGCCATGGGTCCAACGTTCGGCGCATCGTGTTCGCCAAGTTTGCGCGAAGCAGTGCTTGGTGCAACCGTGCGCGTTGCGCAAGCGCGCGGTGCTGCCAACGAGACGGTTTACGATCGTCTCTCGGGTGGCGGTCGCAACGAACCACAGTTTGGAACGCTCGGCGGTGGATCAGATCACGTGGCGTTCAATTGCCACATCGGTGTGGCCAGCGCTGCATTTGGAAGCGGTGGTTCCGAAGGCAACAGCTACCACTCAAACTATGACACCATCGCTTGGTATCGATCAGTGGTTGGTGATGATTACGCGCCGGCATTGATGGTGACTCGTGTCACCAACGCGCTGGCGGCCATCTTGGCGGATTCGCCAGTGCTCCCCTTGAGTGCGGCCCGGCACGGTATTGATGGTCAACGATTCCTGCGGGCGTTGAAGGAACGTACTACCGCCCCGGAAGTGGCCCTCTCCATTGACCAACTGATTGAGCGTGCTGGTCGCGCTGCCGAATCGGGTGCTCAACTTGATGCCGCGCTTGCATCTGCACACCCATGGATCGGAACGGCGGCCGCCAATCGATCGCAATCGGCACGCGACGCGTGTGCAGCAATTGATCGTGCACTCATTTCACTTGACCGCGCATGGCTTGATGATGCCGGCCTCGAAGGGCGCCCGTGGTTCCGCAGCATGCTTGCAGCCAGTGACAAGGACAGCGGATATGCCGCCACCATGCTTCCACTTCTTACCGAAGCGGTGGACGCAGGGGATATCAATCGTGTCCGCGCCGCCGTGGTGCGCTACCAAGCCGTGTTCGACCGTCTTGATCGGGGGATCGATCAAGCGCGGGCGGCCATGCAATCGGTGTCCGGCGGGAACGGGCCGCCGGCGCCCCTAGGGACGCGCTAAGCCGATAGCGTCCGGGAACTTTTGATTGGGGCTGTCCCCGGGTG
Organism: Phycisphaerales bacterium; assembly: GCA_044354475.1. Taxonomy (GTDB): domain Bacteria; phylum Planctomycetota; class Phycisphaerae; order Phycisphaerales; family SM1A02; genus UBA966. Next base: position 12,528 of record JBIKZY010000020.1, on the reverse strand, counting down.
AAGTTTCCGGGGAACTATCACTGATATGTCCCGCCCCGTGAACCGATTCCACTTGCTGATGTGCATTCTCAGAACATCTTAGGAAGTCAGCGATCCGCCCGGCGCACGGGCGCGTATTGTTTGGACTGTTACCGACCCCACACACCTGCAGACTCGAATCTCAGTGCACCCCATGAATCACATGATCCCCATGAAGGCTATTTCCACACTCGCCGTCGCTGTTGTTGCCGCCACCTTTGCTGCTCCGTGCGTTGCCCAGACAGCCATCGACACCAAGCGCATTATCAGTACGGGGTTGGTGTATCCAACATGCATCACCCACGCGCCCGGCGATAGCACTCGACTCTTTGTGCTTGAGAAGGCTGGTCGAATCCGCATCGTTAACTTGGCCAACAACACGCTGGTGGCCACTTCGTTCTTGGATATTGATGCCCTCGTCACTGGCGGTGCATCAACGGGCGATGAGCAAGGCCTCTTGGGCATGGCCTTCGACCCCAACTACGCCACCAACGGTCAGTTCTATGTGTATTACACCGGAACAGGTACCAACAACCTGGCTCGATACACCGTGTCGTCCAACCCCAATGTCGCCAACAGCGCTGGGGTAGTCATGATGACGTGGTCGGATCCGTACACGAACCACAACGGCGGCTGGATTGAGTTTGGTCCAGACGGCAACCTGTACATGGGTGTTGGCGATGGTGGCAGTGCTAATGACCCGGGCAATCGCTCGCAGAATCTCAGTGATCGACTCGGCAAACTCCATCGAATCAAGCCGTCGACGGGCGGGACTGCGCCGTACTACACGATTCCATCTGGCAATCCCTTCGCTGGCGGAGCAACAACGGCTGACGATACGGTGTGGGCCTACGGAATGCGCAATCCATGGCGGTGCAGCTTTGACCGCGCGACCGGAGATCTTTGGATGGCCGATGTTGGTCAGAACGCTGCTGAGGAAGTCAATTTTCAAGCAGCTGGAACCGGTGCGGGGCGCAACTACGGTTGGCGATGCACTGAAGGCAGTTCTAACACCGGTCTCACGGGATGCACATTCGGCAGCCCAACATTGACTGCTCCAATTCATGTTTACAGCCATGTTTCCGGGACCACGGGCGGCTACTCCATCAGTGGTGGCGTCGTTTATCGCGGCTGCCGTATTCCTGATCTGCAGGGAACGTACTTCTTTGCCGATTACGTGAATGCCAACATTTGGTCGTTCCGTTACACCAACGGTGTGAAGAGCGAGTTCCAGAATCGCAATGCGGCGCTTGGCACATCGGCTGAGGGTGGCGTGGTCAATCAGGTAGTGACGTTCGGCCAAGATGAAGACGGTGAGGTGTACATCGCCGATCACGGCGGGCAGATTTACAAGATCATTCCTGCCAGTGGTGATGGCCCGTGCATCGCTCCACTGCTCGGTGACTTGGATCTGAACGGCGTCGTCAACGGCGCAGACCTCGGTTTGCTGCTTGCTGGTTGGGGCGTCTGCGGCACACCGTGCCCAGGCGATCTGGACCTCAATGGCGTGATCAATGGAGCCGACTTGGGATTAATGCTCAGTAATTGGAGCGTCTGATTCTTCAAGCGGACTGAACGCAGCAATCTTCGTAGACTCACGGTTGAAGGGAACCGTGATGCTTCTACACACCATTCGTAGTGCCATGCCCGCCGCCGTCCTTGCCGCCTGCCTGTTGCATGCGGGGCTGTATTCGGTAGCCGCGGCCGCACCTCCGTCCGGCCTTGCCGCTTCTCCGTCCGGCCCCGCCGCCCCAGCACAGGTGCCGCTCATGGTGGAGCCGCCGATTGTGGATTTCGGCGTGGTTGCGCCAGGCACTAAACATCCTGCGCGCTTTGTCCTGCGCAACATTGGTAGTCAACCCCTCACCATCGCGCGCGCGCAGCCGAGCTGCAAGTGCACGGATATTTCAGACATCGCGGGCAAGGTGATCGCTCCGGGCGGCACATTGGAACTGACTGCATCGCTCTTGGTACCCAAGTCGCCAGGCGACAAGGACGCCAAAGTCATGATCACCGTTGCTGGTTACCCCGGTCTGGTACTTGCCAACATGGTGGCTGATGTCACGCAGTCCATTCGCGCTGCGCCAGCATTTGTTGATGCGTTGAAAGATAAGCAAGAGGGCGTGGTGCATCTTTCATCCATTGATGGCAAGCCATTCAAAGTGACCAGTGCTGGCGGTCGGGCGCCGCTCTTTGTGGGCTTTGATCCTGTCACGGATTCCCCGCGCGCTGCGTATGACATTCGGTGGCGCACGGCAGAGATTTCCTCTGGAGCACTTCCGCAGTGGTGGGTGATTGACACCGACCGTGCCGACTGCGCGCAGATCCCGCTACGGATTCGCCATGAATCCACCGGCGGTCGATTTGACCCAGAGCGATCCGCGCGCTTCTGGTTTCCGCCCGAGAGCATCGTCCTTGCCGGCGTAGTGAAGGCGGGGACACCGGTGGCACTGACCACCACTATTGAACACTTGAATCCCGCTGCGCAGGGCCGAGTCACTGCTCCCACGTGGGGCGATGTTTCGGCAATGACAGTCCCTGGCGCTGAGGGCACGGCTCGATTTATCTCCGCCACCAAGCGCGCGGGCGACTTTGTGGACATTGCCTTTGAATTCACTGCAAAGGCAGGGCGTTTCGGTTCGTTCTACATTCCAGTGATGATTGAAACCCCCACCGGCAAGGGCCCTGTCTTTGTGGCAGTGACGGTCGTTCCGTGAGCTTTGATCCACAAACGATTTCTATGCAGGACGCGGTCAGTGTAAGCACGTTGCTTGATGCTGCGGCCGAGCGAATGCTTGCTGATCCGCTTCGCAAGGGATCATCGGTGTTCCTTCCGCGCCGCGGTCGCATCTTGCTGACTGGCGATTTGCATGACAACCCAGTGCACTTCATGTTGGTGCAGCAGTTGGCGAAGCTCACCGCGTCGCCGGACAATCATTTAGTGCTCCATGAATTGATCCACGGCGACCGGCTCGTAAACGGTGTTGATCTCAGTTACCGCATGTTGTGTCGCGTGGCGCAGTTGACGCTTGCATTTCCTGGGCAGGTGCATGTGGTGCTTGCGAACCATGAATTGGCGCAGGTGTTTCGGCACCCGGTATCGAAGGGTGCAGGCGACAACCTGGAGCTCTTTGACGCTGGACTTGATTGGGCATTCGGCGATGATGCCTCCATCGTTGACGAGGCCATTGGTCGATTCGTGCGCGCTATGCCGCTAGCGATTCGCTGCGATAATGGCTTGATGCTCAGTCATTCTTTGCCAGCGCCGCACGAACTGGCTGCCTTCGACAGTGGAGTGGTTGATCGCTTGTTGGTGGACAAGGATTACACGTTGCGTACCGGCGATGCGTGGCGCATGGTGTGGGGCCGAGGATGGGACAGCAATTTACTAGCAGCCCTCGCAGCACGCTGGAATGTTCGAACCTTCGTCCTTGGTCATGCGCTGGTGGAACATGGTGCTGATGCGCCGTTCCCAAACCTGCTCCTATTGAACACCGACCATGAAGGCGCGCGTGTGGTGGCAGTCAATCTTTCCGAAGATGTGCCCACCGCCAATGAGTTGATGTTCAATTCTGTCCCGCTCTCCTCCTACGGCGCAAGCGATGCGTGAGTCAATTCTTGCGATCGAAATCTCGCAACGCGCTGGCAGCATCGCACTGCGCCCGCGCGCAGAGGGCGGAATCTTTGAGATGGAGGTTCCCGTCTCGGATGATGCCAACGATCACCTCATGGCATCCATTGATGAGCTGTGTCGGGAGCACGACGTTGCGCCTGCGGACCTTGCCGCCATTGCGGTGAGTTGCGGTCCCGGGGCATTCACCGGTCTGCGTGTTGCATGCGCTACAGCCAAGGCGATCGCCGATGTCACTGGTTGTGGCTTGGTGGCAGTACCGTCGGCCTTGGTGGTGGCGCGGGCAGCGGTGCGCGCTGGACGCCTTGGTATAGAAGAGAGTTGCACCGTTGCGCTGGCGTCCAAGGCGGGTACCGCGTGGTGCACCCACATGAGCATCGTTCATGGCATGCCGCAGGTGCTGTCTGCCGGGCTGTGCGCCGAGAGCGAGGCGGAGTCGATTGCCTTCCCGCTCTTTGGCGACTCGCAGGTGCCGCCTGGGTTTGTGCATGCAGCCCTCGAACATGGCGGCCTCCAACCGGCCAACTGGTCAGCCGCCGCCTGCCTGGAGGTTGCTGAGGCGCTCCTTGGGGCAGGGGAGCGCACTGACCCTCTGCACCTGGCGCCCCTCTACCCGCGCCCTGCAGAGGCCGTCACCCTGTGGGAGACGCGGCATGGGCTGTCTCCCGGCCCCTAAACAGGCCCCTGGTGCCTCGCTCGGTGCCCGGGGAAAGTCTGCGGCGCATAAGCCCGGCGCCAACCCCCTCTGCGCTTCCGTCTGTGCGGGCTGACTGCGGGAGGCAATGTGGCCGTTCGCCGCAACTGTCGTAAAGGGCGCCTCTGGCTCGGTCGATGCTTGGGCTGCCATGTCAAGCCGCCGCAACAGCCCGTCCACCGCTCGCGTCACCCTTGCAGACCTTCGTTTGCGCTGCGAACGCCTTGAATCGGTCCTGCGCCAAGCGCTCTCCAGCCGATCTTCAGCCCGCGCGGAACGCGATAGCGCCCGCGCGCGCCTGCGAAGTGCTGGCGATGACTTCGTTGTGGCGTTCGAGGCCATCGACGCGCGCACGGAAGCAGCGGTTGCTGCAGCCGAACTGCGCGGCTTACTGTGTCAAGACCTGGACATTGACACCATGTTGACCGTTGCAACCGAACACCTGCTGGCGCGCGTCCGTCCGGCGAATGTAGCCATCTGGCTGTGCAACAGTCGTGGCGACTACGCGGTTGCTGCCTACGGCGCCAACAGCGTGTCGCGCGCTCGTGCCGAGGCATCGCTTGGCGTGCTTGGCCGTGAAGCTTGCACTCACCTCGGAAATGAACCAGTGGCCAGTGTCTTTGACAGTGCGATTGAGATGGTGTCCGTGCCACCGCCAGGCGGCGGCATCTTGGCAAACAATCGCGCCATCATTGCGCCACTGGTGTTTCGTGGCGAACTATTTGGTGCAGTGCTGGTTTTCCAACCGGTATCGGAAGCATGGCAGCCGAATGCCCCAGAGATTGTTGCCTCGATTGGTGCTGTATTAGGGGAACAAATCGAACGCATCACGCGCATCGTTGTGCAGCGCGGAACCGAGTGGCCAAGCACTCCGCCGGAGCATGATTAAATCACTCAGCGCGGTGCGGCAAGCGTGGCCAAGATCGTCACGCCACCAGTGACGCGATCGCCCACCGCAACGTGAGATGTCACATCGGCGGGGCGGGGCAGGATCAGTTCAGTGGTTGATCCAAACTTGATCATTCCAAAGCGCGCGCCCCGTTTAGCCCGACCACCGATGTGCGCTCCGCACACAATCCTTCGAGCGATTGCGCCGGAAATCTGGCGAATGCCAATGCATTCACCGCTCGCAGTAGTGAGTGTGGTCACGGTTGACTCGTTGACCTTGGCGCTCTCTGCGGTGCGTGCATCAAGGTATTTGCCTGGCGTGTAGGTAATGGTTGCTACCACGCCGTCGCATGGGAACCGGTTGATGTGCACATCAAGGACGCTGAGGAAAATTCGAATGACCTTAGCGGGGCCGCCAATCGATGCGTGGTGTTCAACATCAAACACAGCAGAAATCTTTCCATCTGCTGGGCTCACCATGTCATTCGGGGCGTCAGTCGCCGGGCGTCGGCCGCGTGGATCTCGGAAGAACGCCACCAAAGCCAGCCAGATTAGCGCCGTTGCCACCACGGGCCACCACATGGAAGCCCATACAAAGCCGCCAGCAATGGCTGCGGCGATGAGGGTGATCGTTCCCCATTCCTTGAATCCGTAGTGAGTAAGGGTCATGCGATTTAGGCAGTTGCCTTACCGATTCCAAGTCCGATTCCGCCGAACACCAAGATGGCGCCAGCGGTGCCGCCGAGCACGTACATCCAATTCTCGGCAATCATCTTCGCCACTTCGGTGTAATTGCCGACCATCATTTCCGTGACGGACCAGCCCATTCCAACCAAGGCGATGGCTGCAACAATCATCGCGCCCGCTGTGAATCCTGAGAACTTTGGATCTCTGGCTTCGGCCAACGCGGCGGTGCCGAAGGTAACGGCGGATGTCCCCGATGTCACTGGCGCGGCTTCCTCGGGGGCTGCGGTTTCGCCGCCACCAAAGATGTCCGCTGTATTTTCAGTCATCGCAGCGTCTTCGCCGCCCATGCTCTCTTCAATCATCTGCGCGCCGAAGAAACTTTCGTCGCTGGAGATGTCGAGCAATCCGCTGCCGGAACCAACAGCTTCAAGCTGCGTCTGGTCGGAGTTCATAGACATGGAGTCATCGTTAGCGCTGGCGCGACCGGCACCCGAGGATGCCGGAGCATCCATCATCATGCTGTCAGCGCTGCTGTCTGCAAGACCAATGCCACTGCCGCCACTACTGGCAGCAGGTGATCGCGCTGGCGGTGCCGAGCGAGCCATTGGCGCCGCGGCTGGCGTGGGCGCGCGGGTTGGTGCCGGGGCTGGCTCATCGTCGTCAGCAAGGCTCAGTTCATCAAGACCCATGGAGTCGTCAGCGCCACTCGCTGCGATTGGACCGGCATCCAGGCGGAGGTCGTCGTCAAGGCTGAGGCCATCGTCCATCCGTAGGCCATCGTCCATCCGCAGGCCATCGTCCATCCGCAGGCCATCGTCCATGCTCAGGTCATCATTCATGTTGAGCCCGGCGTTCATTCCGGTCGCTGCTGGCGCGACTGGAGTGACGGAGCTGTCGTCAAGGCGGAGCTGATCCATGGCGGCCATGCTGCTGCCGGCGCTGGAGAGATCAAGACCGTCCAAGTTGATGTCGCTCCCCATGTCCCCGTCGCCGGCGATCTGATCGATCGCAGAGCGGCGGAAGAGCACCTGGTCCTTGTCGCGGAGTTCCTGAAGCTGGCCAGCGCGGGCCATGCTCATGATCTCGTCCTGGGACTTGCGAAGCTTCTGGGCAGCTTCCTCGAGCGTGTAGAACAACTTAGCCATGGTGTGTATTCCAGAGATTTGAACCCGCCACGGGGCAGGCAGTCGAAACGGCAACGGCGTCCAATACGCCCACAGCGGGATACGCTACCTGCGGCGTTGATCTCACCGCAAGCGAACCCATTGGGCTTATGACCATCCGCACCACCCCCCGCGCGGGTTCCCCCTCCTTGGGTACATCTCCCGCCGGGCCGGAAATTCCTGATTTACCGTTGGTTTCTGCCATTTTAGAGGCGTGGTACCCCCGCGCCGCGCGGGTGTTGCCATGGCGGTCAGAGCGCTCCGGATATCGAGCCTTGGTCAGCGAACTGATGCTCCAGCAGACGCAGGTGTCCCGGGTGGTTGAGCGATTTGCCAATTTCATGGCAAAGTTCCCCACCGTTCGTTCCCTCGCGGACGCGCCGGAGCAGGAGGTGCTGGCAGCATGGCAGGGCCTGGGCTACTACCGGCGCGCACGATTTCTGCACCGTGCGGCGCAGGCCATTCGGGACATGCATGGCGCCGAGGTTCCGGCCAACGTTGCAGCACTCGCTGCGCTGCCCGGTATCGGCAGATACACCGCTGGCGCCATCGCCAGCATCGTCTTTGGTCAGCCGGCGGCGATTGTTGATGGCAATGTCCTTCGCGTCCTGTCGCGTCTTGCCGACCATGAAACGCGCATGGGCGATCCAGCTGCGGAACGATGGGCGTGGCGTGAATCAACTCGGCTGGTGCAGGTCGCCTCGGCACCAGGTGTGACCAACGAGGCACTCATGGAGCTTGGCGCAACCGTATGCACTCCCGCCGCGCCGCGTTGTGATGCTTGCCCGCTCGCTGCGCAATGCGCGGGTCGAGCATCGGGCCGCGCAGCCAGCATTCCAACGCCTCGTCGTAGCGCAGCGCGCCGCACGCTCTACTGGCATTCGCTCGTACACGTTGACGAGCACGGAGTGTTGCTCACCGAACGACCTGCCGCCGGATTGTGGGCTGGCATGTTGCAACCACCAACCATCGAGTCAGACACGCCGATGGATGTCACCGTGCTCGGCACGACGTGGGGAATTCCAGTCAACCAAGTTGCGCAGTTCACGCATGTCACAAGTCATCGCACTGTGGAATTCACGGTGCTGTTGAGTGCAAGCGAATGCACGCCAACAATTACCGGTGCACGCCGTGTTCCGCTTGAATTGCTTGAGTCGGTAGCGCTATCCAACGCCGCATGGAGAGTGATTGAATGCGCTGGGGTTCCGGTTAAGACGCCACTCTCGGCATCGGCTGGTCGCCGCGCGCCTCGCGCTGCTCGGTCCGAGCCGACGGATAGCTGATTCGTCCGTGGTAGATGGCGTTCAGGCTCTTGATGATGGAATCTTCAAGGACACGCAATTCCCGCAGCGTCAGTGGGCTGTCGTCAAATTGCCCGTCTACCAGTCGCTTGTGGCTGAGATCGCGGACCAGTTGTTCGATACGTGCCGGCGTTGGTTCGCTCAGCGTGCGGCTTGCACTTTCAACGCAATCAGCAAGCATCAAGATGGCGGCTTCGCGAGTCTCCGGCTTGGGTCCTGGGTAACGAAAGTCCGCTTCGTTGATCTCATCATCACCAGCGCGGTTCCGTGCAACGTGGAAGAAGTACTCCATGAGCGTGGTACCGTGATGGCTCTCAATGAAGTGCCGCACGGTGCGCGGAAGTGAATACTCAGCGGCCAGTTCCATGCCATCCTTCACGTGTCCAACAATCACTAGCAAACTCATAGCAGGTGAAAGTCGTTCGTGGCGATTGATGCCGCTTTGATTCTCCACGAAGTACTCGGGCTTGTTCATCTTGCCCATATCGTGGTAGAGCGCACCGACATACGTCAGCAACGCATCGGCACCGATTGACTCAGCGGCTGCTTCGGCGATGTTGGCCACTTGCAGCGAATGATTCCATGTACCGGGCGCGCGGCGTTGAAGTTCGCGGAGGAGTGGCTGGCGCGGATCCCGCAGTTCGCTGAGAGTGAGCCCCGTGGTCACGCCAAAGATTCGTTCAATGGTGGAAAGCAGGCTGATTACCAGGAAACCGATGAAGAACGCGGTGACCACGGCGACCAGTGAATCGCCAATGACCTGAGTCACAACGCTGCGATCAGCAAACCCTTGCGCGAACCCCGCCAGCACAATTGCCAGGCCTGCAGTTGCTCCAGACGCCACCGTTGCGATCACCAACGCGGAGCGATGCCGCAAGTTACGAACGGCGATCGCAAACGCCAATGATGAGCCCAAGGTAGCCAAGAACACCCCCATGGGTGGGTGCAGGGCAAAGATCGCTAGTACTGCTTGCAGCAGAATGGCAAACAGCGACACGCGAAGCCCAAAGACGACGGTTAATGTGCCGGTTGAAAGTAGTGAACTACCAACCGCGCAGAAGAGAAGTGCTTGTGGGAATGCCATCGATGCCGGCACAGTGACTGCTACCGGAAATAGGACCATGGCAAACATGGTGGCCAAACGTCGCCAGTTGCGAAAGATGGGTCGTTCATGTTGAGCAAGGAACGTTGCCGCAAGCAAAGCGATCGCCAGCGAAATACCCATCGCCTGCGCGAGGTCACCAATGAATCCGACCGCGCTTCGTGATTCTTGAAAGCGCAGCTGTTCATCATTGGCACGTGAAACTTGTTCCTGCGTCAGCACATCACCAGGTGCAAACACAGACTCGCCGCGTGGGTGAACGCGCACGACGGAGGGAACCGCTTCGGCTGCTTCATCCGCCGCCGCTTTGGTGGCGAGAGCATCAAAGGTGATAGTTGGCTTCGGGTCCGCAAGCAGTGGAGCCACAGAAACGCGGGCAAATTCCAGCGGAAATCCGGCTTCGGCTGATTCTGCAGCCAGTCGGGCACGCGTGGCGGCAAGGTCATCGGTGCGTAGTTCGATGGCACCGCGACCAAGTGGCGCAGTCCTTGTTCGATCGCCAGGCACATCAGTGCGCGGCGGAATGATGACCATGCGTCGAGCCGCAATTGAGAACGCGTCAAACTCACTAGTACTGACAAGTGGCGCGCCGGTAGTGAGCTTCCCAATCAGTCTGCTGGTCCAGCGCTGCCATAGTTCTATTTCATCGGCGCGGTCAAGTTCGCGCAACGCGGCGAAGGTTGGTTCAGTCAGTCCATAGCACTCAACAAGTGCGGGCTGCACTTCTTCCAAGGTGAGTTTGTCACGGACGAGGAGTGGTAGTCCCTCAATCTCACCTTGCATGCGTTCCAAGTAATCCGTGTTCACCATGTACACCAACGGCGCCGACTTGCGGGCCTCGTCTTGGCGTAATCGGGTCGCGGTTTCGTCAATGTCGCTGTACTCCAGTCGATTGACTCGACCGGACTCCGCTCGTTGACCAACAAACACGCGTGGAAGGTCGGCACTCCAGGCCACCAGAATCGCGGAAGTGATGGCGAACGCAGTCACCACCAGTGCCGCGCTGAGGTTGCGTTCGTCGCGCAACCAAAGCAATACCGGCGCAGTCTGTCGGGGCAATTTCCGACGAAGTCGCGTTCTCCTCACGGAGCGGCCGAAGCGAGTGGATTGTTGACCAAAGACCATATGGGTGCAGGTGCGAGCGAACGGCTGCTGAAGAGCAGCCATTTGAGTCTATCGGTCAGTGCGTCGCGCGCCCCACAGACCGCGATACCATCCGCGTTCATGCCCGCCTTCGCAGCAATCCTCTCAAGCCCAAGCACTTTTTATCGGGTCACTGTGGTTGCGTCGTGCCTACTGACGTCCTGCACTTTGCCGGACGCCGCCACTGACAACAAGGCTCAGCCCGGGGATACCTTTCCGCCGGAAGTGGTATTGAAGGGTTCGGCGGCCACTGCAGCAGTCGCAGGTATGCGCCAACCGACCGCGGGCTACCAAGCTCGTCCGCTGGTACCGGCAGTGGATCATGTTCGTTGGTCCGATGTTCAAATGGCAATGCGCAATGTTGCCAGTCGGCAGTTCCTTGGCGTTCAGTCGTTCGAGTCTGGCGCCGATCGCTGTGTAGCCACCATGCTTACCGCGGATGGTCAGGACGGAACGGTGACCGTGGAACGGGTCAGTAGCGGCGACTTCACTACCGTTGTAAGTATCGGCGTGTTTCCAGATTCACAGCGGGACGAACTGTTTGCGAAGGCCTTTGCCGCGGAGATGTCGCGCCTCGGCGCAATCGCTCGACCGCAGTAACAATCACACCCGCGGAGCATGTGCGCCGGTTGTTGCAATCAGCGCGCGCTCCAACATCCGCGCCGCGCGCAACAATCGATCTTCCTCAAATGCATTCGCCTGTAACTGCACACCGATCGGCAGGTGCTTGCCGTTGCGTTCCGCGAAACCGGCTGGAATTGACACGCCGCAGATTCCCGCAATGTTGGTGTTGACGGTGTAGACGTCGCACAGGTACATCGCCAATGGATCCGAGTTTGCACCGAATCCAAACGCGGGGGTCGGCGCGGTTGGGCCAAGCAGCACATCGCAGGCACTGAACGCCTGATCAAATTCTTGCTTGATGCGCCGCCGCACTTGCAGGGCGCGCTTGTAATAAGCGTCGTAGTAGCCGCTGGAAAGCATGTAAGTGCCCAGCATGATTCTGCGCTGCACTTCCGGGCCGAATCCTTCCGAACGCGAGCGAGCGTAAAGCGTAAACAGGTCTTCACCGGGCTGCAATTGCGCGCGGTGTCCGTAGCGGATGCCGTCGTAGCGAGCCAGGTTGCTGGACGCTTCTGCTGGCGCAATCACGTAGTAAGTGCTGATGCCAACATCCGTTAACGGCAATTCAACAGAAACAATGGTTGCGCCCAGAGCGCGGTACGCGTCCGCTGCGGCGTTCACCGCAGCATTCACTTCACTGTCGTTGGCGTCACTCAGGTACTGCCGCGGGATACCAACGCGCAGTCCTTCGATCGGGCGCTCGACAGTCTTGGCAAGTTCGGTGGGCGGACGGTCGGCAGTGGTGCTGTCGCGTTCATCAATGCCGCTCATGACATCAAGCATGAGCGCGGCATCGCGCACGCTGCGTGTCATTGGTCCAATTTGGTCCAAACTTGATCCAAAAGCAACGAGTCCCCAGCGGGAGATGCGACCGTAGGTTGGCTTCAGTCCAACGATCCCGCAGAATGACGCGGGTTGCCGAATCGAGCCACCGGTATCGCTGCCAATGGCGGCGGCGCACATCCCACCCGCTACCGCTGCTGCGCTACCCGCGCTGCTGCCGCCGGGTACGCGGGTCTTGTCCCATGGGTTACGCACGGGTCCCCACTTGCAGTGCTCGCCTGACGAGCCCATGGCAAATTCGTCCATGTTGGTCTTACCCATCAGCACCGCACCGGCGTGCGCAAGGCGCTCCACAGCGGTGGCATCAAATGGGGATCGATAGTTCTCAAGCATGCGGCTTGAGCACGTGGTTCGACCAAGCGTGGTGGCCACATTGTCTTTGATGGCAATGGGCATTCCCGCCAGTGGAGGCAATGGGCGTCCTGCTCGCGCGT
>JBIKZY010000132.1:0-6130 GCA_044354475.1 Phycisphaerales bacterium | reverse complement strand
CGTCATCGCTCGGAATCTTCACGGTGCGAACCGTGGTCTCGGTGGCATTCTCCGCTGCATAGCGTTGGATGGCCAACAAGGTGATCTGTCGCGCCTTGTCGCGCGCGTCGCGTTCTGCTTCTTCAACTATTTTCTGAGCGAGCACCGCAGCGTCATGGTCAGCGTGGCGGCGCACTTCGGCCATGTACAACTCGCGCGCTTCGTCCATGGTCATGCCGGCGACCTTTTCGATTTGCTCACGAATCGTGGCGCGCTCTGTTTCCAGATTCGCTTGTAATTCAGTGGTTCGCTTCTCCAAGTCAGCGATGCGCTGCTCGCGGGATTCCAGTTTTTGCTCGCGCTGCCCAATTTGCTCCAGCTTGCGATCCAGCGTTTCTTCACGCTTTTCCGCCCGGGTCTGCGACGCCTTGACGTCCGCCAAGGCGGACTGCATTTCGCGGTCAAGTGCATGGCGGCGCTCGGTGGCGGCTTTCTCAGCCTGCAACTCAATGGTCTTGCTGCGGGCTTCGGCTTGCGCTCGGGCTGCCGCAACCACGCTCTCCGCTTCCTTGGTGGCTCGCGCGATGGATCGGGTGGAGAAGTGCTTTACTAAGGTCCACATCACGCCGGCACCGAAGACAGGCGCGGCAAGGACGATCAGGATGAACAGCCAAACTTCGATCTGCATGACAGCGCCTCCTCGGCGAATGCAACGAGGTACGACGCAAGCAGACATTCCGACCTGCAGAGAAACTGCAGTCGACCAACGATTGACGATGAATCAAGTCCCAACCGTGCCACCTGCCGAGGCATGTGGCGAGCGGTGTTCAGTAAAGATTCAGCAAGGGCTCGTTCGGTATTCGCTCATAGTGAACAGAAATTCCACGCGATGGTTGCTGTGCTGCATTGAACAGGCGAGAGGGTCTTAATACACGGTCGAATCTATCAACCGGATCCGCGGCCCATGCCGTGGTCGGTTGCCTTCGAGCACTTCGGATCTGTCCGCAAGCACTCGTCGGATGGTCGGTCGGAACGGCTGGTGAGCCGCACTCCGTCCGTTGAAACCCGCCGCAGAACGGTCGGGTGGAAGTTTGAAGTGTAGTACGAATGCCCTACATCACAAGTGGGGATCACGCCGTGCCGGCGAGTTTCCGGACAGTGAACATAAAGGTCTTTTTCATCGCGGAGTGCATCGCCCAGACCACCCCGACGCCGAGCGCGCCGGCGGTTACCGCCCCGGCAGCAAGGAAGATTCGGTAGGTTGCCACGCCCTGTTGCAGGACCTCATCAGCGACCGCTTCTGGAGTCACAATGGCTGCCACCAAGTTGATGGGGGTCAATGCGTTCATAAACGCGCCGATGGCTGGGATGCTCCGCCCGGCCGCCATACCGCACAGGCCAAGGACCAGGCCGGCCACGCCAGTAGCAAAGACGGCGCCCACCGCGCTGCCAATGGTTCCCTTGCTCTTGATCGACCACTGCAACCCGATCATCACCGCGAACGATGTGAATGCCAACATTCCCAGTGGGTACTCAAGCGCCCCCTCTGGGAGCATGGCAGGAATCACCAGCGTCGCCGTTCCAGAAGCAACACTCACCGACGATCCGCCCGCCACGCCCATGCCGTTAGCAAGTACATACACCGCTGATGCGGCCAGCGTCACGGTCGGCACCATCAACATCGGCGCCAAGAATTGAATGATGCCGCGCAACTTTCCGGCGATGTAGGGCCCAGGCTGAATGGGCGTCGTCAAGATGATGTCAAGTGATCCATCTTCGCGCTCGCGACTGACCGCGGTAGCACTCATATTGAGCGCAGTCAGCACGATCACTACCGACTCCGCAGCAACAACGGTTTGCAATGCCAATCGGAAGCCGTCCATTGATAATGCGCCGGTGCGATGCAAGATGGGCAGCAACAGCCCGCCCAGAATGCCCACTCCCACAAAGCCCCAGCGGCCAGTCAGTGCCGCCAAGCTGGTGCCGCGCAATTGGCTTTCGCGCCACGCGATTGGGTTGTGGCTAACGCGCATCGACTCGCGCCCGTCCGCCGCGGGCTTCTGCATCCAGCGTCGCCACCACGGCGTTCGAACGGTCCGTGCCCCCAGTGCTCGCACGGCGAAAGTACTCATGATCATCAGCATCAATGACAGCGCCAGCGTGACTATGCAGTAGCTCCGTGCCGGATGCATCATCCATGCTTGGGCAATCCAGCCAGGCTGCTCAAGCGACATGGGCGCATAGGTGGCTGGCAACAGCAGCGATTCCATGGCTAGAAATGGATTGATGGGAGTAAAGACCGTGGTTGACTGGGTGGCGCTTCCGGCGCTGGTGGCAACACGCAGTGCGCTGTCTGCCGCCCATGTTGCAAACAGATAGATGACTACGGTGCTGTAGAAGACAAACACACTGCGCTTGCCCGCACTGCGGGTAATGCTGAGCGCTACTGCCACTGCTCCCACAACGACAGCGGTACTGGCACTGATCATGAAACTGCCCCACACCGCGGTTGGTGGAACGCCACCAAAGAACTGTGTGCTCATCATCAGCGGAAGTGCAGCGATGAGTAGTGCCAGTACAAAGAACAGGCGCCCCATCAGGTTGCCAATCACAATTTGCACGCGGTTGAGCGGCGTCACCAACATGATTTCCCACGTGCGTGGGTTTGCCTCTTGTGCAATGGCACCCGCCATGAAGAGCGGAGTCAATACGCAAATGAGCGCCACTTCTGCAAAGGAGAGCATGGTGAACGCAGTGGCGCCGCGCTGCGCAAGTTCACGCAGCGACGAGGTCTGTCCAACCATTCCAAAGAGCAGTGCCACCATCAGCAGCGCCAGGAAGCCGCTTCGAATCCACAGATGACGCGTCCGGCGCGAACCGTTGGCAACGATGCGCAGAATGATGGGATTGGTGGGGCCAAGATCAGAGATCCAGCGCGTTACAGACATGCGTGGATCTTAGGGATCAGCCCCAACTGCCGAGCATCACGCCAAGGTCAGCACCGTTGGTAGTGCCATCATGATTCAGATCGGTGGGCCCGGGTTGGCCCCAGCCGCCCAGCAGGATGCCAAGGTCAGCGCCGTTCACGAAGCCATCGCCGTTCAGGTCAGCCGGATTTGCAGCCACCAAGACCAATGCGGCAGTGTCCATATCAACCGGCGCGCTCTTGCCAAACATCGTCCACAGGTCGAACGCAGTCTGACCGGTGGTATCGGTGGTGTTGGTATCACGGAGGAACTCCATGTACTCGCGGCTTGAAGTCTGGTAGTTCAGTGTCACTACAGCTTGGGTTGCTTCGGCTGGGATGGCAAAGAGGGTGTCGTCCCAATACTGACCGTCAGCGTAGGTGTAGTTCACTGGTCCGCAGCCATCGGCGGCGAACGCAGCGTTGGTGAATCCGCGCGGCGGAATTCGGTTGTCCTTGAACTTGGTGTTCGCCAAGGTCAGATGGAAATTCTCGCCAGCGGGTATGCCCGCGGCGGCGGCCACTTCCGGGGTGGTTCCGTGGCGCGCTTCGTAGACCTTGGTGTCGTCAGTGATGAGCGTGGCGCTGCTGAGGTCATAGGCGCCGCGTTCTGCCACCAGCACTCCGGCAGCATTGAGGAATTTGACATTCACCCACATGCGGCGCCCCTCGGGATAACCGCTCGGCAGCTTGTGCCCGCCTTGGTTAGTGACCCGTACTTTCAGGTTGCTTCCCTCTTGCGTCAAGGCCAAGTCGCTGGCGTCACGGAGCATTTGCACAGTCCGCGCCTTGGCATTTTGAATGCGCTCCGGCGTGAGCCCCATTGATTCCGCGTCACCGCCCGCTTGGTACGCAACGGCTTCGATCACCCACGTGTTGCTACCGGCCATGGAGTGCGCGGGCATGTTCTGGCGCGTGAAGAATGGGTCGCCGGTATCCCAGAAGACGCAGCCACCGCCGACTTGGTCAGGCATGTGGCAGTCTTGGCACGACTTCATCGGACCCGTGAGGTTTCCGCCAAATCGACCGTCGGCAAATTCAACACCGGTGGTGGCAAACGTGCTGTTTTTCCACTCGCTGTAGGTTCGTTGCTCCGGGAACATCTGTGAAGGCAATTGCGTTGGATGCTGAGTGTTCAGTGCATTCAGGTCGTACTGGCCGGCGGCGTTCTTGGTGAACACTGGATTGGAAACATCGTGGCACGTGCCGCAGAATTCACTCTTGGAGTGGAACGGGCTGGTGATCAGCCACACTGGTTCGCCCCAGAATGATGAACCGTGGAAGTTAATTGGAACGTCGCTGAACGGTCCGCGGCGCACGTCGCGCGGATCAATGATGTAGCGGGCGTTGCCGTGACCCTGCGGAATGAGACCCGCCGCGGCCAGTGGCGAAAGCACTTCAGGATCCGGATCTGCGTCCTGACCTTCAATGGGGTAACCAACAGCGCTGAATTTCCCGAGCTCTGGATTCACAGCGCGATGACAGAAGTGGCAGTTGATGCCGTCGAAATCATCGTTGGTGAATTCCACAGTGGTTCCCGTGGCACTTCGTTCACCGAGCCAAGCGCCGGGCGCATGGCATCGAATGCAATATTCGCCGGACAGGTTGGCGTCTTGGTTTGCTACCGCCAGCGCGGCATGCCACACCGGATCGCGAGCCGACTGCGCCATCATGCTGGTGACCCACGTATCAAACGGGGCAAATGTTGGGCTGTAGTCGGAGTGGCAGAAGGTGCAATTGGTGCTTGAAATGGTCGCCGTGAATTGATCGGTGTTGGCGTTCGGCTGTGTTCCGGGCTGCCGGAAATCCTCGGCGGTCGTTGGGATTTGTGTCTGCACCGGCGGGCCGCCCATGAATGCACCCACCGTGCTCACGACACCAGCAGCGAACATGGCGCTCACGCCAACAAGCAGAGTGACGCGCGCGCGTGGGTGGCGTTGAAAGGGGGCTGTCATCTTCATGTGTCGTCTAGCGAGAAAGTGTGGGGGCTCAGAAGTGCATGCAAGTGGAGATCAATGGTGATCCCACGTTCTATACGCTCAATAGTGGGGGGGAGGATCGTTCAAGTCAAGGGACTTTGTGTGCATTCGGCACTAATCGAATCCCCCCAAAGTGCTCTGTGACGGAATCTGTGCCAAACCACACCCAAAGCAGGCTAGTAAGTCCAATAACCTTATGCCCCGCCGCTTGCGGCGACCTTCTGGAGCAGCCCAGCAGTGTTGACCACCGCCTTAAAAGTCGGGTCGAGTTTCGCCTCAGAAATACTTGCCGGTGGCGTGGCCTTCATCTTCACCAGGGCGTCCAAGGACGGCGCGATCGCTGTGAGCAGTTTGCTGCGTGCCGAACCAGCGATCCCCGACAACTGATTGCGCACCCCGAGCAGCGCGCGCTGCAGGGCATTAACTAGTTGCGGATCGGAACCGGCAGCAACGCGCGATTGCAGATCGTTGATACTGGCAGCCAAGCTCATGGCAATGGCCTCCGCTTGGGGCGGAGTCAGCGCGTCCTCTCGGAGCATCTGCGTGATGGATTCCACTTCGTGTGCAGCGACCACCCAGTCGCGCTCCTTCTTGAGGACGGCGGCAATCCGCTTGGTGATCGCATCGAACTGCGGCGGAGAGAGCGGTGCCGTATCAAGTGCCTTGGGCAACTGCGCGCTCGCGGCGATGCGGATCGCAACTTCCGGTTGGTTGTCTGAATCGAGGTTGTCGACCAGAAAGTCGATACTCTCGGCGGTGCCGACGAATCGCGCCAGGATGAAGGCGTTGGTGGCCCGCATCGAATCAGTGCCTTCCGCAAACTTTGCAAATCCCTTGACGAATGCAATTCCGAAATCGCGACGGAAGTTTGGGCTCACCGTCGTTTGCCGAATCTGGTCAACCAGTTTGCTTCGGATAGCCACCACGCCTGCGGGGTCAGCCTCGGCAAATCGCTCGGCCACCTTGGTGACGAATTCCGTCACGGACTTGCGTTGCTCGGCGGTGAGCGCCTGCTTCACGTTCAAAAGTTCTGGCGGGATGGCGTCGGCTTGCGCCAAGACCGGCGACGCGGCGGCGATCAACGTGAGCGCTCCGACAATCGCTGCGATGCGTGCGGAGGATGAGAACTTCACTGAATTCAGGAGCATCGGCTGGAGTGCTTTCGGGCGGGACGGCGAGCAGGTTGAACAGCGAACGGTACCCCGTG
>JBIKZY010000131.1:0-6162 GCA_044354475.1 Phycisphaerales bacterium | reverse complement strand
CTGTGCACTTGCTTATCGAAGGAACTCCCTGACGCTGTCGCTGCACGCTTGAGTCCGTTCTGCCAAGCGGCTACCGCCGCGATCGCCGATCCTCCGGATCATGAACACAGCCTCATCGAGGCAACTGCTAAAGATTCCACGCTGTCGCGACTGTTCTTACTGCATCTCTTGCAACGTGACCACCAAGCAGCTGCAAACATTGCCGTCGATGCGCTGCGCGGCGGATTGCCACTCCTTGATGTCTACGAGCGCATCATGGCGCCAGCGCTGTGCGAGATCGGCCGCATGTGGCACATGCAGGAAGCCTCCATTGCGGATGAGCATTTCTGCAGCGCGGCCATGCGCTCCATCATTACGCAATTACGAGCGTCGGTGCCGGCGCCACCTGCCGATGGGCGCCGCGTGTTGTGTTGCACCGTGGGCGGAAACTTTCACGACGCTGGAATTCGCATGGTTGCCGACGTCCTGGAAATGGACGGCTGGACCGTTGAGTTTCTTGGAGCCGATGTGCCAGCCCATGAAGTGGTCATGTCGATTGTCGACAGTGCGTCGGATGAGCGTCGCGCGTTCCACCTGGTTGCGGCAAGTGCGTCCACCCTGCTCTCAGTACGCGCAGCCATGGATCTGGCAGACGCCATGAACGCCTATCCCGAAGCTCAAAACGTGCCGCTCCTTGTCGGCGGCGGAGTGTTCAACGCCGACGACGGGCTTGCGGAAGCGATTGGGGCAACAGCAGCAGCCGGAAGTCTCAGCGAAGCGGTCGCCGCGGCCGCGCGCCTAGTGCCGGCACCGGGCGCATCGAAGCCTCACTGAGCGGCGGTAGATCCGCCTGCGAAGTGGTGAATGAAACTCCAGGTAGAGCCACTGCCAATCGTCGGGCTAGTTCTGGCATGTAGCCGCGCTCCGTCTGGGTATGACCCGGCAACAACAGCGTGATGCCTGCGGAGATTGCCGCAAGGTGATCATGGTGACGCGCTTCGCCAGTCACCAAAAGCGTTGCGTCGCGCGCGGTTGCTTCGGCAAGAAACGACGCGCCTGAACCTGGGCACAGCGCAATCCGTGTGTGACGCAATCCTTCGCAACCAGGTGGGCACACGGAGTCAATGCGCTTGGTAGTGAGGTGGCGCCGTAGGCGTGCCGCAATTTCTCGCGCCGTAGCCGGGGCGCGCAAGACCAGCAGTCGTCCCGAGCCTTCGTCCAATGAGGGTCGCGCGGCCAGTGCGTGGACTTCGAACACCGGTTCTTCATAGGGGTGAACCGCGCGCAGAGCTGCAATAGCCCAGGGCAATCGTGCCGCACTGCTGACCATTTCGATGCGCTCTTCGCGAACTTCCTGAGTCACGCCGCGCGTGCCCACTGTGGGCTTTGCTGCAGCATTTGCACGAAATGTTCCGGTGACATCGCCACGCACTGTGCACTGATCGTATTGACCAATGACTCCAGCACCAGCTTGAGCGAGTGCATCGCGCACGGACTGCGATGCGTGTACTGGCACAAACACAACTAATTTGAACGCCTCACCACCGGGCAGCAGCGCAGCCGGCCGAAGCGGCTCGAAACCGGCGCTCAAAGCGAGTGCATCTGCTCCGCCAGCAATACCCTCTGCCAGCCAATCGTTCACTCCGCCCTTCACTGCATCAAGGGCCGTGTGTGGCGAAAGAAGCGCAATGCCCGCTTGCGCCGCATCAAGCAAGAGGCGCTGTCGCGGGTCGTCCGATGCCAAGCGTTTGAGTGGGTCAAAGATGGGCGGGTGGTAGCTCACCACTGCATCCACGCCCAGCGCGAGTGCCTCTTCCATGACAGCCGCTGTCCAGTCCACCGCCACCAGCACGCGGCCGCAGGGCGCGGCGCGATCGCCAAGCAAGAGACCAACGTTGTCCCAACTTTCAGCAAGCCGAGCGGGCGCCACCGCCTCCATGGCCGCGGCAAGCGCCCCCACCGACGACGGCTTGCCCGCGGGCGGGCGCCCCGATCGACGAGTCCGTCCAACAGGAGCGATCGGGCGGGGGCGGCGTGGTGATGGGCGTGCCATGGATTGCAAGAGTAGCGTTCATTCGTCCGGAAACCCCTTGACGGGGGGCCGAGAACATCGCACTCTTATGTCAGTTCAGAACCGGGACCGCACGGATGCGGCCGCCAATGACCGGCATGACTGCCGGCACAGCACCTACGGAGCTCCTTTGGGGCTCTGACAACTGAAGGATCGCGCGTTGACCACTCACACCCCTCACGACGCGTCTGAAGCCCGAAGCACAACCCAATCTGCCGCGCAGGGAGCGTTGGCAACCAAGAAGTATTTCGTGCTTGACACGAATGTGCTGCTGCACAATCCGCAAGCGATCTTCAAGTTTGAGGAGCACGAGGTTGTCATTCCACTCACGGTGATTGAAGAGCTGGACACCTTCAAGAAGAACAATGATGAAACCGGCCGCAACGCACGCCAAGTGGTGCGTGGCTTGGACAAATTGCGCAGCATCGGCCATCTGTTCGAAGGCGTTGTCTGGAACGAACAAGGCGGCATCATTCGCGTAGCGCGCGTGGAGCCAATGGAGGACGAACGTTCGCTGGAGCTGAACAAGAATGATAATCTGATTCTCAGCGTTGCAGCCAAGTTGAATCGTCAAGGGCTGCGCACCATCTTCATCACCAAGGACATCAACGCGCGCGTGAAGTGTGATGCGCTGGGAATTGATACTGAGGACTTTGAAGCCGATCGTGTAGACGCTGATTGGTTGCACTCCGGCTATTGCTCCATGCAGGTGAGCACGGAAGTCATCGATTCCCTTTATCAAGAGCGACAATTGCCGCGCACCATGCTGGATATCACTCCGGGAAGAACGCCGGATGGACAGTTGATGAAGTCCGAGGATCTGGTACCGAATCAGTT
Source organism: Phycisphaerales bacterium (assembly GCA_044354475.1). Lineage (GTDB taxonomy): Bacteria > Planctomycetota > Phycisphaerae > Phycisphaerales > SM1A02 > UBA966. The sequence goes on along the minus strand of JBIKZY010000131.1, from coordinate 3,275 downwards.
CGTCATCCTGATTGACCAAGCAGATTCCGGGCACACGGGCCTGGCGCGCGTGCTTGGAAATACTGGGCATCTGATTCCCGTGACCGGACCACGCAAGCCGGTGTACGGAATCATGGCACGCAACGTGCAGCAAACCATGGCACTTGATTTGCTGCTTGATGATGATGTCAAACTGGTCACGCTGATCGGGCCAGCAGGTACCGGCAAGACATTGATGGCGATTGCTACCGGAATGCAGAAGGTCTTCAAGGAAGAGCGCCTGGACAAGTTGTTGGTGGCGCGTCCCATCATGCCGCTCGGTCGCGACATCGGTTACCTACCGGGCGACAAGGACGAGAAACTGTCCATGTGGATGCAGCCGATCTTTGACAATGTCGGCTACCTACTCTCCACTCGCTCCGCCGGGCAAGGCGATGCAGACAGCAAGAGCACCGAGCAGCGCTTGGATCAATTGATGGCCACCGGCAAACTGGTCATGGAACCATTGACCTACATTCGCGGTCGCTCCATTCCCCATCAGTTCATGATCATTGACGAGGCCCAGAATCTCAGCCCGCATGAGATCAAGACCATCGTGAGCCGCGTTGGCGATGGCACCAAGATTGTGCTGTGCGGCGATATCGGACAGATTGACAACCCGTACCTGGATGCCGCCTCCAACGGCTTGGCGCACGCCATTGAACGCCTGAAGGGCCAGACCATCGCTGGGCATGTCACGCTCAGTAAGACGGAACGCAGCGAATTGGCCAGCTTGGCGGCGGAAGTCCTCTAAGTAGCGGCAAGAAGAACGAAATTGCTGAACCCCATGGTGGGGGGCTACAATCCCCCACCATGCTCGACCTCCGATCATCAAATCCGGTTCTCGCCGATACCCAACTCGCAGCCGATTCACACGCCCGCCCAGCGACGCAACTGGCGACGGTGGCTGGTGTGGCACAGAAGACCACCATTGCGGTTTCGCTGGCGGTGGTTGGTGGCATTGGTGGCGGCGTGCTGGTGCGCACCGTTGGCCAAGGCGCCATCTGGGGAATCTTTATTGCAGCACTGATCGCCAGCCTGGTGTGCTTCTTTGCGCTGTGGCGCAAGCCGGAGCGCGCGTACTGGGCGGCTCCGCTCTACAGCGTTACTCAAGGCGCCATGCTTGGCGTGATGGCTCTGCTGCTTGACTCCATGTTGGCATCGCGCGGCATCACTGCGTTTGGGGGTTTGGGACTACAAGCCTTCGTCATCACGCTTTCGATTACTGCCGCCATGCTCATCGTCTACCGCGCTGGTTTGATCCGCGCCAACGGACGCTTCGTTGCAGTGCTTTCAACGCTCACCATTGGTATTGGCATCATGTACTTGGCACAGTTTGTGCTGGGCTTCTTCAGTATCGAGATTCCTGGGTTGTCGCTGCAAAGCGCTACCCAAGGTGGCACGATGGCGTGGGTCGGCCTGGGCATCAACGCGGTGATTCTGTTGATCGCGTCGCTGTGGCTGATTGTTGATTTCCAACAAGTGGAGACCGCTGTGGCCAGCCGCGTTGGCAAGGAGTACGAGTGGTACTTCGCCTACGCGCTCATGGTGACCTTGGTCTGGATCTACTTGGAAGCACTGAAGCTTGCGTTCCGCGCAGCCATGATGGCCAACGACCGCAAGTAGTTGCAACGGGGTTGAACAAGTCAGCCCCGGAGCAAATCACCACTGTTCCACTTAGCCCAGCGCGTCCCACGCCAGCATGGCAGCACCAAGGACTCCTGCATCGTCCTTGAGTTTGGTCACGCGAACGCTCACCTTGGGCGCGATTGCTGATGGGAACACATGGCGCCGAATGGAGTCCTCGACGCGGTCGGCGTAGGGTTTTCCTAATGCCTCGGTGATTCCGCCACCCAAGATGACCGTGCGCATGGAAGCCATGGTGATCCAGTTGGCAATACCAATTCCAAGTAGTTCTGCTGACGAATCAACCACTTCACGGACCAGCGGATCGTTGGCGTTGTAGCACTCGGCAATGCCACTACTACCCAGTGGCCCGGACTTGCCGTCAGCTTCGTGGCGCGCCAGAATTTTGTGAAAGAGCGATTCTGGATTCAATCCAGCCAAGGTGCGCAGGGAGCGCACAATGCCGGTGCGGCTGCAGAACTCCTCCACCTTGCGGCTTCCGGGCTGACCATTGCTGTACATGATCACATGGCCAAATTCGCCGGCGGTAAAGAGGTCGCCGCGCCAGATCTTGCCACCCATCACGATGCCCGCCCCAACGCCAGTGCCAACCCATACCGCAAGTAATGATTCGCAACCCTCGCCAGCGCCGACGGTGGCTTCGCCCCACGCGGCAACATTGGCATCGTTGTCGACGGTGACCGGAATGCCGAGACGCTTGCGCAAGATCTCCCCGAGCGGAACATTTTTCCAGCCGAGATTGCCAGCGGTAATCACCACACCCCGTTCACTATCAACCGGTCCGGGGGCGCCAATGCCCACCGTTCGAATGTCCGCGAGTTTCATATTTCCCGCCTCGCATGCGGCCTCCATGGTCATCACTAGGCGGTCAATGACAACATCGCGACCCTCCTGCGCCTTGGTCTTCTTCTTTGCACGCGCCAACACCCTGCCGCGGCGATCAACCACGCCCACGCTCATGTTGGTTCCGCCAAGATCAATACCGATTGCTAGTTCGCTCTTTGCCATGGATGCGCCAAGATAGCGCGGCTTCGTACACTCATCCGCCATGCCAGACAACCCCCATTCCAAGACTGCCGCCCTCACCACGGCACAAGTCACCCATGTGGCCAAGCTCGCTCGGTTGGAAGTAGCGCCGGGTCGCATTGAGGAGTACCGAACGCAACTCGCCGCGGTGCTTGGGCATATTGCACAACTTGACGCGGTTGACCTCGCTGGAGTGGAGCCGATGGCGCACCCATTTGAGAGCCACAATCGGTTGGCTGCTGACATTCCCGTGGATGGCCTTCCCATTGAGGCTGTGCTTATGAATGCGCCGGCGGTTGAAGGGCGATTCTTGGCGGTACCTAAGGTTCTGGCAGAGGGAGACTGACATGACTTCGCCCGCACACAACACACCCGGACACAACACAACCAGCGACATGACCGCCCTGCGCGATGCCGTGGCTACTGGCGCCACCACCGCGGAATCGATCTGCGCGGGCATGCTGGCGGTGACCGCCGAGCGCAACACCGAGATCAATGCCTTCCATGAGGTGTTCGCCGAGCACGCCTTGGAAGCGGCGCGACGCGTTGATAGCGACGCGCGAGCAGGACGCCCATTGCCTCCA
>JBIKZY010000130.1:0-6236 GCA_044354475.1 Phycisphaerales bacterium | reverse complement strand
GCGAAGGTACCGTTGTCGGTGGAGCAGATGGCGACGAAGTCGATGCAGCAGGCGTAGCGGGCGCACTCGGCGTACTCGGCGGCACCGGCAGCATCGGTGACGCCAGCGTCACTGCCCTTACTGGCGTCTCTGCCGCGCTCTTCGCATCGGTCGCACACGCGCTGCACGTCACGCACGCCGTCAGGCATGCAACCACCGTGCCCCGCGCGGCCGCCGACAGTGCTGCCACGCGTAATGAATCACCACGAATCGTCTGCTTCGAACACGCCATAGGCAAAACGATACGCGCCTCGGTCAAACCAGGATCGGCACGTGCTCTACGATATCGAGCCCAAATCCGTGCAACCCAGGCATCGGCTTGGGGTGATTGGTCATCAGACGCAACTGCGAAAGACCAAGGTCACGGAGAATCTGACCCCCGACGCCAAAGAGGCGTGCATCCATCGGATTGCTGCCGCCGCCAATACCGTCAAGGCGCGTTAGATCGGGCGCATTGACGTCATCCCGATCGGGGCGCCGAATACGGGCAAGACGCCCGGGCAAGTCAACGCCGGCACCCTCCGTCCGCAGATAAACCAGCACCCCTTCGCCCGCGCTAGCGATTGCTCGCAGGCTGGCGCGGATCGTCTCCTGCCCCGCTGTTTCCGCAGGACTCCAACGCACACCAAAGACGTCCGAAAGAATTTCACGACGCTGCATGCGCACCAACACCGGCTCCACCCGCGTCTTGGCGATTCCCCGAGAATCAAGATCACCGATACCGCCAAGGCACAGCGCAACATGCGGAAGCGCATCGATTTCACTCTCCCACGCAAACAGTGTGAACGTTCCCTCTGGCGTTTCTACTTTGGCGCCATGTACTGGGTCAACACGGCGTACTAAGCCTTCACCACCCAGTCGATGCCGGATGATTTGCTCAACGCTGCACATCTTCAATCCGTACTGCGCGCACATGCGTTCCAAGTCAGGAACGCGGGCCATCTCACCATCTTCACGTACCACTTCAATGATTGCTGCTGCAGGCTTCAATCCAGCCAGCCTGCACAAATCGACGCTACCTTCGGTCTGCCCAGTACGAACCAACACTCCGCCATCACGTGCGCGCAGTGGGTTGATGTGACCCGGGCGCACAAAGTCATCGCGGCGAATGTCCGGATCAATGAGCATCTGAATCGTTTTGGCCCGGTCCTTAGCACTGATTCCGGTACCAACTCCATGACGCGGATGCCCGTCAATACTCACCGTGAACGGCGTACCACGCAGGCTGGTATTACTTGCCGTCTGTGCATGTAAGTCCAGGCGATCGCAGGTGGCACCGTCAAGGCTCACGCACAAATACCCGCCACCGATGCGGGTCAGAAAGTTCACCATCTCTGGCGTGACAAACTCCGCAGCAACAACAAAGTCGCCTTCATTCTCACGATTTTCGTCGTCGACAAGAACGATCGCCTTCCCGGCGCGGAGGTCTGCAAGAATCTCGGGTATCGGGCAAAGCGGCATAGGGTAAATAGGTTAGGCGAAGCGGGTGCCCGGGATGGCAATACCATTCAAAGCCCCCATGATGATGCCAACCCCTGAAATCCGTGCAGCCCGAGAAGCCCTTCTACTGGAAGTGACGCAAATTCCCACCGCCGCCGGCCATGAAAGCGCTGTCATGGCATTCATCGATCGGTGGCTTGCAAAGCATGCCAATGCGGTCACCACGCAACGCGATAATGTAGGCAATTACCTCATTACTCAGCGCCGGCATAGTGGCAACGCCCCGCTATTGATCATCACCGCGCATCTTGATCACCCCGCGTTTGTTGTCACGGCTGTCAACGGCACAACCATCCACGCGGCCTTCCGCGGTGGTGTCAACGATCCGTACTTTGTAGGGGCTGACATTGAGATCATTGGACCTGGCGATGAGCGGACACAAGCGGTCATTGCAACGCTCGCGGCAGAGGCAAAGCCGTTCAAAGAAATCACTGCGGAACTTGCAGCACATGGCAGTGCGTCCACTTCCGCACCGCCCGCGTGGCTTACTGCGGGCTGTATTGCCCGCTGGAGATTTCCACGCGCAGAAATTCGTGATGGCTTAATTCACACTGATGCATGCGATGACCTTGCTGCCGTTGCGGCCGCGCTATGCGCATTCGGAGAAATGCTCCACACCGATCAGTGCGGGCATGTCGGCTTGCTATTCACCGTCGCTGAAGAAGTTGGATTCATGGGCGCCATTCATGCCGCTCGCAATGCCTGGATCCCCAAGGACGCGCGCCTGCTCTGCCTGGAGAACTCGCGAAGTTTCCCCAACGACTCCCCGATCGGGGCCGGCGCCATTTGTCGCGTCGGTGACCGTATCAGCGTCTTCAGCCCCAGCCTCACCAATCACTTGGCGCACCTCTTTAGCGCGGAATCCAAGCAGAATCCCGGATTCAAATGGCAGCGAAAGCTGATGGCAGGCGGCGGCTGCGAAGCGAGCGCGTTCGCCTGTTACGGATACCAATCCACGTGTATTTGCTTACCACTCGGCAACTATCACAACATGGTGGATATTGATGGTGTTACCGCCGGCGCACGACCGGCGCGGGTCGGGCGCGAGTTCGTCAGCATTGATGACTATCACTCCATGATCACCATGTTGCACATCGCCGCACGCGGCATCGACACCACGCTGCCAGAGTCAACGGAGCAACTGATGGAACGGCTGTATGCCGAACGATCCTTCGTGCTTATGAAATCTCGCCGCGATCCTTGAGGTGCTTCTGCAGGAAGGCCTTGGCAAACCGCCAGTCCTTCTCCGCCGATTGCAGCGTGCCGCCGACGATGGTGGAAATAGTGAGCATCGGCAGCGAGCCGAAGATCTTCAATTCCGCCACGCGCGCGGAGCGATCATCCACCTCAGAAAGCATTTCCAGTGCGCTCTCAAGTGCCAGGGTCAATTCTGGTGAAGCGCCCTCAAAGGACGGGAGTTCTGGTTCGGCAACCGGCTCGGTGGCACCCTTCTGCAGTCGACGCGCCTGCATCGCCTCGGCGGCGCGGCGCTTCTCTTCAATGCGCTTCTTGGCGCGCTCCGCGAATACCTGCCGAAGAATGACCGAGGCGGTAGCGCGAAAGTCATCTTCGCTCTTGAACTGCTCCGGACGATGATTCGCAAGGCGCACGAAAGCTTCGCTGACGATGATCGTTGGTTGCAGTGTCACCTCGGGCGGGTGCGACTTCATGTACAGCGTGCTGAGGAGCCGAAGCTCGCCCATGATTTCGCCGAACAGGTCCGCAACCGACTTATCCTCAGCAGCAAGGTCTTCGATCTCATCCATAATGCGAATACTACTAGTGGCTCGCACGGTAGTTGCCAAGATCAAATCAATTGTTCGATCCGGGCTTGCCGCGCCCAATAAGCCCCGGGATTCACGCTTCTCCTATCCTTCTCCAGATGCCCGCTGCCGTCTCTGCCGCCGAATCTGCCGCCTCTGTTGATCCAACGGCGGCGCTTGAACGCGCACTCCGTGCAGCGATCGCTGCCGTCACCGGATTGTCCGCCGAGGAGTCGGACCCGCACATACGTCCCAGTGGCAATCCGCAATTCGGTGACTTCCAAGCGAACTTCGCCATGGCGCTCGCCAAGAAGATTGGCGCAAATCCGCGGCAACTTGCCACCGATGTCTTGGCGCGGGCGCAACTCACTGGCATCGCTGACAAGGCCGAGGTTGCTGGCCCTGGTTTCGTCAACATCCATCTCGCCGGAAGCGCACTTGCTTCCGCGCTTGATGCCTTTGATTCACCAGCGCTCGGCATTGTTCCCGTCACGGCTACCTATGCGGTGACCGTCGATCTGTGCGGCGTGAATGTTGCCAAGCAGATGCATGTTGGTCACTTGCGCGCCACCATCATTGGCGACACCATCGCGCGCGTCCATGAACGCCTCGGCCGTCAGGTGTGGCGTGAGAATCACCTTGGAGATTGGGGCCTTCCGATCGCCATGACCCTTGCGGCTTTGCGCCGCGCTGGAACCAATCTGGATTCACTCACGCTTGAGGACCTCAATCGTGCCTACCGCGCCGCGCAACTTGAGGGGCGCGATGACGCTGCGGGCATGATTGCTGCGCACGCCACCCGGGTTGGCCCACATCGAATTGCTGAACTTGAAGCACAAAATACTGGGGCCGCGCTTGCGCAAGAAGACGCACGTGCCACGCTGGTTCGGCTGCAATCTGGCGACGCGCAACTAGTGGCAGAGTGGCAGAAAATCATTCACTGCACCATGCAGGAAGTCTTTGAAACCGCTGCAGTTCTTGGCGTGCAACTCACTGATGAGCACAGTCGCGGCGAGAGTTTCTTCCGCGAACGATTGGGGCCGACCGTCGAAGCATTCGCCAAGAGTGGACTGGGAGTAGAAGACGATGGCGCCATTGTGGTCCGCTACCCAGATCGCGATCGCCCCATGCTCATTCGCAAGCGTGATGGCGGATTCCTATACGCCACCACCGATCTCGCCGCTTGCAAATTCCGCGTGCAAGATCTCAAGAGTGATCGCGTGGTCTATGTGGTTGACGCACGACAGCGCGACCACTTCAAAGACGTCTTTGATGCGGTCCGAATGATTGGCTGGAACAAACTTGCTGACGGCACGGAAGCGGAGCTGGTGCATGTTCCGTTTGGCAGTGTTCTTGGTGCTGACAAGAAGCCGCTCAAAACGCGCAGTGGTGAAAACTTCACACTGAAAGCCCTGCTTGACGAAGCCATCGAACGCGGCACCCGCGAAGTGCGCGCTCGATCAACGGACCCCAACGCGCCAACCGCCGGCATGTCTGACGCCGACCTTGCCGCCATCGGCAGCGCGGTCGGAATTGCTGCGGTGAAATATGCCGATCTCGGTTCAGATGTCACGCGTGACTACGTCTTTGACCTTGATCGCATGGTGAGTTTCGAAGGCGATACCGGCCCGTATCTGCAGTACGCACACGCGCGCATGGCCAGCATTCTTGGCAAAGCGCTTGATGCCGCCGCGCACGCGCCGCCGCGCCCCGCAATCAGCGTGGCCGAGCCGGCGGAGCGACAACTTGCCCTGACGCTCCTGCGCTATCCACAGATCGTTCGTGAAGTGGCGCAACACCTTGACCCAAGCCGGCTGTGCGCTTATTTGCACGGCCTCGCCACCAGTTACAACGGCTTCTACCAGCAATGCCCGGTACTGAAGTGCGAAGATCCAGCCCTCCGCGCGAGCCGCCTGCGCCTGTGCGCAATCAGTAAGCACGTGATGAAGGACGGGCTTGGGCTCTTGGGTATCACCGCGCCGGAGCGTATGTAGGCACTGAGTGGATTCGGCGCCCTACTTCCGCAACGCCAGATACTCGACCCCGGCTTCACGCATGACGGCCTTTGCCTTGGCGAAACTCACTTGCCAATGCTCGTCGCCATCTCCGCCGTATTCATAGGTCACCACGCGAACAATCCCAGCCTGCACAATGGCCAGTGTGCACTGCACACACGGACTAAAGCTCGTGTAGACGGTGCTCCCCACAGGGCTCACCCCATTACGTGCGCATTGAATGATGGCATTCAACTCGGCGTGACACACAAAGTCGTATTTCACTGGTCGCTCAAGGCGCTCTGGTAAGTCATCCACTCCACGCGGAAGTCCATTGAAGCCCGTGGCAACAATCTGCCGCGCTGCACTGACGATCACAGCACCCACGCCGCGGCTTGGATCCTTTGACCAACCGGCAATCTGCTCAGCGAGCTCCAAAAATCGTCGATCCCACTTCTCCGAAACATTCATTCCGCTCATGGTCTGCTTCGCTCCTGGTTGGAATTTCCAGCGCCCGGCTCTGCGTTGACGCCGGTACCGGTCTTCATCTCCGACTTCATCTTCTCACGAGCCGCCTCGCGCTCTTTACGGCGCTCTTCGCGCATCCATTCGCGCTTGAATCGCTCAAAGTCTTTCCATCGCAAGAGTGGCATCGCTGCTTCCGCCATACGTAATTGATCGGTGCGTTGAATCACCACTCCGCGCAGGAACATCAGTGGACCATTGGGGCGCCCGAGCGGCTGTATGCGCACCAGCAGTTCCTCGGCAACACTCGATACTGACTCCCCCACCCGCAACAGCCCAAAGTCACGCGACGGTGGAACCTGCATCGTCATCAGGTCATCGCCGAAGAACACATCCACTTTGCCCCCGCTCAGGCCTTGGACATCAAGCACGATGTCGTACCGCCCCGCAGCGGGAAGGCGCACCTTCCACACCG
>JBIKZY010000129.1:0-6303 GCA_044354475.1 Phycisphaerales bacterium | reverse complement strand
CCGAGATCTTCAACGCATTGACCGTGGAGTTTGAACTCAACGGTCAGAAGCAAGTCCTCGTCGGCGAGGTTGCCAAGCACCTTGGCGGCGGCATGGTTCGCTGCGTCGCATTGGCGTCCACCGACGGTCTGCGCCGCGGAACCCCGTGCGTCGACACTGGTTCGCCAGTGCGCGTGCCCGTGGGTGAAGGCGTGCTCGGACGCGTGTTCAACCTCCTCGGCCAGCCCGTGGATGAACGCGGACCGGTGAACACCACCGACACTGCGCCGATCCATCGCTCCGCTCCAACGATTGCCGACCTCAACCCCAAGACTGAAATGCTGCAAACCGGCATCAAGGTCATCGATCTGCTGTGCCCGTTCGTGCGCGGTGGAAAGATCGGATTGTTCGGCGGCGCCGGCGTAGGTAAGACCGTGGTCATCCAAGAGATGATCGCCCGCGTTGCTCGTAACTTCGGTGGATACTCAGTATTCGCCGGCGTCGGTGAGCGCACCCGCGAAGGCAACGATCTCTGGCTGGAAATGCAAGAAGCCGAGTACACCGATGCGAACGGGCAGAAGATGCACGTGCTCGACAAGGTGGCCATGGTGTTCGGTCAGATGAACGAGCCACCAGGCGCACGTCTGCGCGTGGCACTGAGCGCGCTCACGATGGCAGAGAACTTCCGCGACAAGAGCGGTAAGGAAACCCTGCTGTTCGTCGACAACGTGTTCCGTTTCACACAGGCTGGCTCCGAGGTATCCGCACTGCTCGGCCGCATGCCGAGCGCCGTGGGATACCAGCCGACGCTGTCCACGGAGATGGGTGCCTTGCAAGAGCGCATCACCTCCACCAAGGATGGCGCCATCACCTCCGTGCAGGCGATTTACGTGCCCGCCGATGACTTGACCGACCCGGCACCAGCAACCACGTTCACCCACTTGGATGCGTTCATCGTGCTCGAGCGCAAGATCGCTGAGAAGGGCATCTACCCTGCTGTCGATCCGCTCTCTTCAACGAGCCGCATCTTGGATCCGCAGATCGTCGGCGAGCGCCACTACAAGGTGGCGCGTCGCGTGCAGAACATCTTGCAGCGCTACAAGGATCTGCAGGACATCATCGCCATCCTCGGCGTTGATGAACTGAGCGAAGACGACAAGCTGTCCGTGTCACGTGCGCGCAAGCTGGAGCGATTCCTCAGCCAGCCGTTCTACGTGGGCGAGATCTTTACGGGTCTGCCGGGCGTCACCACCACGCTCGACGAGACCATCGACAGCTTTGAGCGCATCTGCAGCGGCGAAGGCGACAATCTCCCTGAAAGTGCGTTCATGTACGTCGGTACCTTGGACGACGCCCGTAAGAAGGCAGAAAAGATGGCTGCGGCCGTCTGAATCGCCTGAGTGCGACCATCACAACACTCCCATCGCGGGACGCAATTGCGTCCCGCGATGTGTTTTTAGACTTCCCGCGATGGTCCGATGGTGGTACGGTGGGTGCATGGTCCACGCCACCCTGCTACTGGTCGTTGCGTTGCAAGCCCCTGCCGGGGCGGGACCATCAGCCACACCGCCGCAGAATCCGCCACCGAGCCGCTTGATCGAACGACAGCAAAGGCAACCAAGCCGCGTGCGTGCTCGTGAAAACCTTGCGCGTGATCCCAACGAGCCGGATCCAGCAGAGATGGCACCGGAACCAACGCCCGAGCCGGAGTTGCCAGAGCCGACGCCCGCGCCGGCAGTCGCTCCTGCGCCCGCACCGGCCGTTCAGCCAGCTGTGCTGGCACCGATGGTGCCTTCGGCCATCGCGCCAGGTAACACTGCGACCCGCCCATCGTCTGCCGTATCGAGCCCAAGCGTCGGGGCTGCACCAACTGGTGCCAAAGCGAAATTTGTGTTTGACCCGCAACCACTGGCACCGCTCACGATGTTGGTTGGTCCAGCAATCGGCGCACTGTGGTTAGTGACACGGCGCGGAGTGGGTTCGTCAGCCGGTTAAGGGGTTGACTGAACGGGCGCAGCGTTGGGGGCAGCGCCCGGTGCAGACTCCGTGCGCTCGGCTGGATCAATTGGATTAACTGGATCAACTGGATCGCGCGATCGCTTCGCGTCTGCCCACGAAGGCGGGCGGAATCCACTGACCTTACCGTCGGGGCCAAAGAACACGCACCAGGCGCGCTCGTCGGCTTCGTCGGGATACACAGCCCGTGTGGCGAAGCTTGAAAGCGTGTCGCCGTACTGCCAACGCTCCCCGCGCAACGGACTCGGCGCATGGGTAGCAGGAGTACCTGGTTTGACAACCGCGGCCGGCGGCGGAATGTAACTACTTGAAGGTTCGCCAAGTGCGCCAGCCACCTCATCGTGCGTCATGCCAACGCGCATGCGATTCCAATTCATCTCATATTTCGGCGTTTGGCAACCCACAAGCGCGGCTGCAGCGGCGATCGCTCCGCCCATGAATACTGCGCGCGCCCGAAGCATCAGCGCGCCAATCTCGCCAGCGCGGCGGTGCAGTCATCAGCGAGCGGCGCCACGGCCACTCCGGATCCAACAGCGCGACGCATCCAAAGATCGGGAGTCACGCGACCAATGGAGCAGATGCGCTTGGTTTCCGTGGCCAAATCCTTGCCATGCATGTGCGAACGGATCTGGTGACTGATCACATGGCCAAGTGTGTAATCCGCCAAGTACAACGGATGCCCAACCATATGTTGATACGCCGCCAAGATGTGCGTGTGATCCGGACCAAAGTCCTGCTGGTAGTAACGCGTCCATACATCAGCTGCAATGGCCAGCGTTGCATCGCGCAGTGCAGCAGGCGTTGCGCCAGGGTTCGCATAGATCCAACGCCACATACGCAGCTCCACCAAACTTGGGCCAGCGATTTGCCGTGCAGCCAACATGGTGGCAACTGCATCAATGTCCTGGGCACGCTGCATATCAGCGGTGTCCTCAATTCCAAGCACACGCTTGGCGAGTGACTGGTAGAGAAATGCAAATGCTTCTGTGCATGCTGTGTTCGGCACATTCTGTAGCGCAGGCCGCGGTGCATTGAACGCGCTGTAGAGCTGCTCCAGGTTGTGTCCAAGTTCATGCATGGCGGTATCGAATCCGTCCCAACCGAGTTCATCCTTAAGACGATTGGTGCGGAGCCACGCCCCGTATTCACCAAGCATTGGGCGCATGGCGTGACCGGAACCCTTGGCAATTTCCACCTTGATACGGGCGCCCAGGAAATCGGCTTCGCTGGCAGGGAATCCCAGCCCGCGCAGGACTTCAGGAAGCGCTGCTTGGAATGCCAACTCATCAGCAAATCGTGCCTTCACGGCAGCGTTCAACTCCGCCGCTGGCTTGGATTCCGCAACATCTTCAAAGTAGATGTCCTGCGGCTCCAGTGCGCGGCCGAGCCGAGTACGCAAGAACGCCGCGAGCGGCGCGCGCACAGGGTGTTCAAGCAAGTCAATCAGTAGCCGTTCCACATCCGTCTCGGCAATCTCACGTGCAAGATCAAACTTGCGAGCGATTGCGGTGGGCGCCTCCGGATAGAGAACATCAAAGCGTGCGGCAACGCCGTGATGCGCCAGAATGTGTTGATAGCGCTCTGGGCCAATCGTGTCTCCATCGGCAACGGGCTTGCCGCCCACGGTGTTGCGCGCCGGGTCCCATGCTGCGCCGGCGGATGTTCGTTCCATCACGCTGCGTGGAATGGTGCCATCAATATGACGTGCCATCACCCACATCAACGCATGTTGCTTGTCCAATCCATCGGGGTCGCCGTAACCAGCCTTGATTTCTTCACGCACCAACCAGTGCGCAAGGAGTGCGCGGTCGGGCTCAAACCAACGCTTGCCCTTGGCGTCCACCATGGTTCCAACTGGCACGTGAAATTTTGCTACGAAGTTCTGCGCCTCATGACCAACGCGACGCGCATGATCGGCCAGTTCCGTTGGCACACGCGGGCCGAACTGCTGCGCAACGCGCGCTGCGGCCCATTGCTCCACGCTCCAACTATCGCCGCCGGCGAGCATGGCGCGCAAGTCCGGTCGGTCGAAATTGAGAAGCGCAATGAACGCCACCTTCTGTCGATAAAGCTGATCGGAAAGATCCGGTGCTGGGTCGAACGATGCCAGCACGTCATCCACGCCAGCGCACTCATCGCCGACCAGGTCGTTCCAGCGTCGCAGTGATCGACGCATTTCATACAGGTGCCCGCCGATCTGGCGGAGCGACTCCTCCAGACGTGCAAGCAGGCGCGTACGGAGCGCAGCGTCGGAAACGAAATGCTTCTCGCACAAAGCGTGGAATGCAGCTGCATCACCATCGGTCGCAGACCATCGATCTGCAACGCGTTTCACGCCAGCGGTTGCATCGTTGCGAGCGGCCTCGCCATGGGCGGCAACAATTGCGCCGATGGCTGCTTGGCGGTCAGTATTGGAAATGACTTGTGGGAGCGTGGCGGGCGCCATTGGCGCTGATGTACCGGGATCGGACATGGAAACCCCTATCGATGATGAGTGCTGAAATCACGGCGCAGCAGTTGCGGGAGCAGAAGGCGTGACTGGCGTCGGCGCAGGAGGCGCCTTGGCAGGCGGACCTTGCACTGGATTGCAACCAGTGCAACCAGCGGCTCCCTTGGCACGCACGCTGGCAAACATGGTGAGCGGCTGTTCCTTCTCGCGGCCATACAACTTGAGCGCTCCATAGAGCAATCCCTCGCGCGGGCTCTTGGGCGTGATGCGAACGCTGACTTTGCGCACCTTTTCATCAACCTTTTGGCCAAGCATCTCTACTTGCACTTCCGGTGATCCGCTCTCGACAGCCAAGATGTCTTCGCCGGCATCTTCCATCTCCAAACTGACATCGGTGCTACCGCCCACATCAATACGTCCAGCATTGACTCGATAATCCTTCATACGGAACGCGGATGTTGGAATAGTGCGTTCGCTCCGAATCCAAATGTCAAAGATCGGGCAATCGGTACGATCGGTTTCGATTGCCAAATATGCGGGGAAATCAGGCTGCCATGTATCAAGATCAAACTTCACCAAGTACTGCGCGCGCGGTGCATCGCCCGCGTTGTAGCCGATGAATTCGGGCACGCGCCCACCGACCGCGCAGATGGTGAAGGGCTTCTTATCAATGCTCTCCACAACAAATCGACCTTGGCGCGCCTTGCCCTCGACCGCGTTGATGATGGGCGGCACCGCACGTACCGGCATGGCGGTCTCGGCGCGCAACTGAATCTCTGCAACCTTTGCATACCCCTCCACCAACACCCGAATACTGGCGCGATGCGTCTGCGGCATTGCTGCGCCTTCGAGCGCTGCTTCGAGCGGAACGGATTGGCCCGGCTGCAACACGGTCCCAGCCAGAGCACTGGTGGTGGTGCACTTGCAGCTTGGGGTCACCGCCGCAATCGTGAGCGGTGTTGTGCCGGTGTTGGTCAGCGTGACGGTTCCCTTGTTACCGATGCGTGGCGCCATGAAGCCCAGATCCAAGACTGGCGGCTGAATGGTGAGCGGCGGAAGCGAATCGATCGTGCCGGACATATCGATCGGGGGCGCAGCAGCGGGGACTGGAGCGGCCGCTTGGCCCGATGCCGGCACTGCGACGGCAGGGGTACGCGCAGGCGCAGGGGTCTGAGCGAACGCGCCGGGCGCGACCAGACCTGCAAGCACCAGGGATGCCAAGGATTGGACGGCGGCGGATCGAAAGGCGAATCGAATGCAAGCGGAGTTCATGGTGGTCATGTGGGTATGCGAGTGTAGAAGTTTCCGCTGCCCCGGCACAGCATTCTGAGAGCGCAAATCGGCTAGTTATGAGACTTTGACTTCGCGCAGCCAGATGCGAGGGGATGAATTGATGTTCTTTTGAAATCCTGATACTTCCCATGATGCATTTCGGGGCTAGATTCCGTTTGTATAAGAGGAGAGAGGATGGATGTGCTGAGAAGCACTCCCCACCTTTAACCAAAGACACCGTGAGGCCTTGGAGGGCCTGCCTGAAGTCACTTTGCCCTCCCGCCTGACGCACATCGCTTGCGGTGTGAATTAAAAAGCCCTTTTCCCTCCCTCCGCCCCCAAATCCTCACCGATTTGGGGGTATTTCTTTATCGAGTGCTTTTTGGGGGCCTGCGCCCCGGCGCACGGGCGCGCCGCCACTGGCGCAGATCGACCAAGCAACAGCACGGACTCCCCGGGCGATCACCCCGCCTTCGCTATCCTCCGTTGTTCACCTCAACTATTTAGGAGCACTCCGCGTGAAGTCGACCGAACTGAAGTCCAACATGGGTATCAAGATTGACAACAAGCTGTACCTCATTACCCGG
>JBIKZY010000128.1:0-6396 GCA_044354475.1 Phycisphaerales bacterium | reverse complement strand
TAAGCGGAACCTTGTGGAGCGCAGCCGTCCGCGTCCGAGGGTCCCGCGCGCAACGGAGGGGGCGGTGGACGGCTGAACTCACTTCGACCGCACGCCCGGATACTGGCCCGCATTCGCCTTACGAGGATGGCCGCTGAGCGCGGCCCTATCCTCTCCGGCGCCTGCGGCCAGGTCACGGTGTTGAGAACTGCGTGGAATTCACGCCGTTGGTAGCGCAGTGATGCCCCGAAAATGGGGACAGTGGTGAACGGCACCTATTTACAAGCCGACCGCCGCCGCACAGGTGGCAATCAAGGCCTCGGCCTCTGCCGCCGTTCGGCCCTCTGCAATCAGGCGGATGATCGGTTCAGTGTTGCTTGCGCGCAGATGTACCCAGCCAGTGTCGACATCCAAGCGGATGCCGTCGGTGTCGCTGACGCGTGCGCCCGGAAGTGCGGTGCGTGCCTTGGCCAAGGCCGGCGCTACAGCTGCCATGCCGCCGATTGCTGATAGTTCGAATTTCTTCTTCACCATCGACCAACGCGGAAGGTCTGCCACCACCGCGGACAGCGGCCTTCCTTGGTGCGCTAGCAATTCCAGTACCAATGCCATCGCGCTCAGTGAGTCGCGCACCCAGCACACCGTGGGCAGGATGACTCCGCCATTGCCCTCGCCGCCAAGAATTCCATTGACGGGGCGCAGCCCTGCCACCACGTTCGCTTCACCAACCGCAGTGCGTACGACGTGTGAACCAGGGAACAGTGCAGCTACATCGTCAATCATGCGGCTGGTCGATAGATTGGTTGCCAATGCGCCACTTCCATGTCGCTGCAACATTCGAAGTGCCGCAAGCACCAACGTGTACTCCTCGCCGATGAACGATCCGCACTCATCCACAATGGCCAATCGGTCCGCATCGGGATCCTGAGCGAATCCACACGCAGCACCGGCGTGATGGTGTCCCTTTGAATCGCGCACCGCCGCTGCTAAGTCCAGCAAATTCTCAGCGAGCGGCTCGGGGACATGCCCAAATATGCCAGTTTGCTCGCCGTAAATGTGCATCACCGTGCATCCAAGCTCTTCAAGCATCATCCGACCAGGCACGCAGCCGCTGCCGTTCACGCTATCGAGCACCACTGTGAAATTCTTGGCGCGAATGGCGGCAACGTCCACGTTGCGCAGTACACGATCAATGTGCACTCGCGCCGCGCTGCCATCATGCGTCAACTTGCCTGTTGCAAGCGGCTCACACCAATCAATGCGACGCTCCTTGAATCGATCAACGATTTCTTTGGCAATTGCTGGGGGCGGCGCCAGTCCGTTGCCGTCCAAGCATTTGATTCCATTCCACGCAATCGGATTGTGACTGGCGGTGATTGCCAAGCCCCCGTCAGCGTTGCGCTCACTGATCATCACTCCGACGGTTGGCGTCATCGCAACGCCGATGTCGATGACATCGCAACCAGTGGCCATCAGTCCGCCGATCGCGGCAGCGGCAAGTGGCGGACCACTGATTCGTCCATCAAGTCCCACCACCACGAGTGGGCGATCTTTGCCAGTAGTGACCTTCAGAAATGACCCAAATGCAGCGCCGTAGGCGGCAGCAATTTCAGGAGTCATGGTCCGGCCAACAATTCCGCGAGCGCCGGAAACGCTGAGCATGAGCGGGGCTTCTGGTGTTTGGGTGATCTGCATAAGTGGTGATCAGGGTATCGGAATGACCGGGATCTCTGCCTATACTGACCATTTCATGTATCTCAATCAGATCGAGCGCAGTTTCAGCGCCGCCCACGCGTTGGATATCGGCGGGGTGCGGGAGACCATCCATGGTCATAATTGGTCGGTGCAGGTCATCGTCGCAGGCACCAGTCTGGATGCTGATGGCCTACTCGTTGACTTTCACGCCTTGGAGCGAACCATCGACAGCATCATCGGTCGGTTCCACAATCAGAATCTGAATACGACCACCCCGTTTGATCAGATCAACCCATCGGCCGAATTGGTGGCGCAGTACATCGCTGTGCAGATCATTCCCACTCTGCCGATGGGAGTACGCGTGCAATCAGTGAGCGTCGGGGAAGCGCCCGGTTGCACCGCCACATACATCAATCCATTTACAGGCACGGAACGATGACCGACGGCACGCCGAGTTCGTCGTCCGCTCCGTCCATCGCTCCGCCTCCAACGTCGGCAGTGCCAGCGGGCCGCACAGTGATGACCATTGATGTCAACGATCCCGCGCGGTTCCTGAATCGCGATATCGAATGGCTTGAGTTCAACGCGCGTGTCCTTGATATTGCTGCCGATGCACGCACTCCGCTCTTGGAGCGTCTGCGCTTTCTCTCAATCTACTCAGCAAATCTCGACGAATTCTTTATGAAGCGCGTCGGCGTCTTGAAGAGGCAGATTGAGGCCGGCGTCTCCGGACCTGTCCCTGAGGCGCTCACCCCTGTGCAACAACTCGACGGGATTCGCGCCCGGGTCGCAACTCTGGCTCATCGACAGGCGATCATCCTGCGCGACCGCGTCATGCCCGCGCTCGTCCCACATGGCATTCGGATCTTGCGCTGGGAAAACCTCGGTGAGGCGCAACGCACCGAAGCCGAAACGTGGTTTCGACGCAGCGTCTTCCCGATTCTCACACCGCTTGCGGTTGATCCTGGGCACCGCTTCCCGTTCATCAGCAACATGAGTGTTTCTCTTGGAGTCATGTTGCGCCGCCCGGGTGAGAGTGAACAACTGTTTGCGCGCGTCAAAGTCCCGGAGATTCCATCGCGTCTGTACCGATTTGAGGACAGCAACGATTTCATTACCGTGCAAGACATCGTTGAGCACAACCTTGACGATCTCTTCCCGGGCATGGAGATTCTGAAGGTTCTTGCGTTCCGCGTTACCCGCAATGCAGAGGTTGAACGCGACAGTGAAGACACCGAAGATCTTCTGGAAGCCACGCAGCATTTGCTCAAGGAGCGGCGCTTTGCACGCGTGGTTCGCTTGGAAATTGCGGCCGGTGCCAATCCGCGAATCTTGAAGTTTCTGATGGAAGAACTGCAGGTGGATGCGGATGATGTCTACGAAACCGAAGGATTGGTGGACTACGGGTCCCTGAACGAAGTTGCTGACACCGATATTGCCGATCTGCACTGGCCGCGAATGGCAGCACTCCCGCCCGCGGGCTTGGAGGATGATCATGCAGACATCTTTGCAGCCATTCGCGCTGGCGACATTCTGCTGCATCACCCCTACGAGTCGTTCGAGCGCTCGGTGGAGAAGTTCATTGAGGATGCGGCAACCGACCCCAAGGTTGTTTGCATCAAACAGAGCCTGTATCGCACGTCGGGTGACAGCCCATTCATTGCCAGTCTCATCCGCGCCGCTGAGAGCGGCAAGCAAGTAGCAGTGCTGGTTGAATTGCGAGCGCGCTTTGATGAGGCGCGCAACATTCTGTGGGCGCGAAAGCTTGAAGATGCGGGCGTCCATGTCGCCTACGGCGTTGTGGGATACAAGACGCACACCAAGACAGCGTTGGTGGTCCGTGAGGAGCAGGGAACCCTCCGTTCCTATGCACACATTGGCACTGGCAATTACAACAGCCGCACGGCGCGCATGTATGAAGATGTTGGTCTGCTGACCGCCGATCCGGAAATCACCGATGACCTCGTCAATTTGTTCAACTACATGACCGGTCGTTCACGACAGCGCGAATATCGGCAATTATTGGTGGCGCCGGTGGCCATGAAGAAGCGCTTCCTTGAGTTGATTGATCGCGAGGCGCAGATTGCAGCCTCGGGCGGCTCAGGCCGGATCGTTGCCAAGATGAATCAGCTGGAAGATCGTGGAGTGATGGACGCGCTGTACCGCGCCAGTGAAGCTGGGGTGCAGATAGACCTCATCGTGCGCGGTTTCTGTTGCTTGCGTCCGGCCATGCCTGGATTAAGTAAGAACATTCAGATTCGTTCAGTGGTGGGGCGGTTCCTGGAACACAGTCGGATCTTCTGGTTCGGTGCGGGTAAAGCTGATCCGTTGGACGGCGACTTCTACATCGGCAGTGCGGATTGGATGTATCGCAACCTACAAACCCGGGTTGAAGCTGCCACTCCAGTGCGCAGTCGTGACGCGCGCCGAACGCTGTGGGACATTCTGCAAATCTGCCTCGATGATCGACGGTCGTCGTGGCAGATGCAACCCGATGGAACCTATCGGCAAATCGATTGCGCACAACTTGCACCGGAAGATCCGAGTGCCGTGGGTGTTCACGCGAGATTGTCGGCGTACTACCTTGACCGCGCAGCATTGCAAGCACAGGCGCGGCGCGGCGAGTGACTTCTACTTCGGCGCTGCCGGCTGTGATTCTTGCGGCTGTGGCTCTTGCGGCTTGGGCGCTTCGGGCTTCGTCGCTTCGGGCTTCGGTGCCGGCGTAGCAACCACTGCTACTTTTTCTACACCTGTTGCACCGGTTCCAAAGCCCGTACTCAAGTGGTTCACACCAAGCTGATAGAGCAGTTTGTCAAGCTTGCCGGTGGCGCGGTATGTCAGTTGACCACCGATTCGCCACTCTGCACCAGTTAAGTCCCCGAACGATGCAGGAACGAATGCCGGCAGTTCCGCCAGCATGCGATCGTTGGGCGGCAGCGTGAGCGATGCCACCCACTGCCCCGTGTAGGCGGTCTTGTCGTTGATGATCACCGAGTAATCCCAGGTGGTCAGTTCCACCGGGGCGTCGTTCGGGTTGCGTAGTTCAACCGTCACCTCAATTTCTGAACCCTCAGCTGTGACCGCCCGCTCCCGTGCCTTCACCGCTTGAACATTGGGGCTGGAAGCGCAACCCGCGGCCGCAAGCATCCAAGCTCCGGCAGCAATCTGAAGAATTGGCAATGGGCGTATGTCCAGCATCGGTGCGAGAATGTATCACCTTCCGAGTGGAAGCCTGTTCCCTCAAGATTCGTCTGCCCATGAAGTACCCATCGCCCATCGGCCGCCGCCCCACGATCACTGCCCACATCGCGGCAGCCCTCTTGGGATTTTTGACGCCGGCAGCGGCGGCGCAGGAGCTTGCGCTACCCGCCGTTGATGACTCGCCCTCGTCACAACTGCTCATCGAGCAGGCCACTGATCAAGCCAAAGCCAACCCTCGCGAAGCCGTCCGGCTTCTTGTGCAACTACTTGATGCCGGGCCGGATCGATTGGTGCGCGCTGGACTCGATGCAGACTTGTTCATCCCGGTATCCCGCCGCGTGCATGCCATGCTGGTGGCCGATGCGGCATTGCGGAGCGCATTCCGGCGCGAACTGTCCGCCGATGCAGACGCGCAACTGGCGCGCGGTGAATATGTTGAACTTGCTTCCCGCCGTATCGATACCGAGGCAGGCCTGGAGGCATCGCTCCGTTTGGCTGAGACATGCCTGACACGCGGGCGCGTGGCGGCTGCATCGTCATACCTTGATCGAGTGGACGACCATGATTTACTTGCTGGCCGTCGTGCGCTCTATCACGCGTCCATGACTGCAACGGTTGCTGCGCGGCTTGGGCAACCCGCGCGTACACAATTGGCGCTGGCCCGCATCGATGCGCTCGCAGCCGATCGAACCGGATCATTGAATGCAACCGAAGTCGCCGGCGCTCGTGCCGCCGCACTGGCAACACCCACGCCGCCTGCGGAAATCACCATTGGCCCATTAGGCCCCGGTCTATTTGATTCCTCTGCTGCTGCTTCGACTTGGAGCGAGACGTGGAACGCACCACTCGACGTCACCGCGAGCTCCCTGGCACAGGCGGGCGGCGGACGATTGTCGGGGGCGCAGCCGGAGCGGTTGCAGTCATCCACCGCGCCCACGTGTGTCGGCGAGCGTGTCTTTGTGGACGACAATGGCGTGATCCGCGCATTTGATCGCCTCAGTGGTCGCCCGCTTTGGTCGGGTGCACATATCGGTGCTGATTCAGCCGGTTTCGCCATGCGCATGCTTGCTGCCACACCGACTGAAGTGGTTGCGCTTGCACCCATGCAACTCGGAGCTAATCGAACAGGAATCGGCACCGGACGCATTACCTGCCTCGATACAACCACCGGCGCATTGCGCTGGGAAGCCCGCCTTGATCGACTTGATACGCGCGTCGATCTTGATGGCCTGCAGCCGCAGGGCGCACCGATCATTGTTGACGGGCGCGTGATCGTTGCCGCGCGGCGCACTTCGGTGCGCATGGAAACGGTGAGTTGGCTAGTAGCAATTGATGTTGAAGCGCCGCGCCCCGCAGCGTGGGCGCGTGTGCTTGCCTCCAGTGGCAGCGTTCGATTTGGCACCTCGCGCGCCGCCGACGCGCCAGTACTTGCAGCTGGCGTCCTCTATGTATCAACCCCAACCGGGGCCGTTGCGGCGATCGATCCATGGGATGGCCTCGTGCGCTGGCTCCGCCGATTCC
>JBIKZY010000127.1:0-6435 GCA_044354475.1 Phycisphaerales bacterium | reverse complement strand
CGCCTCGCGTGGCAGGAATATCTCTATACCTGGCGATCCACATTGATCGCGCCGCGCAAGTACTGCAGCAGTGCCCGCCAGCGTGCACGAAACGCAACGCGCATCATGATTCAGCAGCTCTAATGCAGCATCTTCAACGCCGGCGTTCGAAAGTAACGCAGCGCCCTCGGGCCCGTGAACTGCCAGACGCCCCCACAACGCTGACTCATCGGTGATCTGCACATCTTCTGCAAACAAGAACGCATGCAGTGTGGCAACTGTGCGGGCCGCATCATGAATATCAACATCAACCAGTGTCAACGGTGGCGTGCCGTCAATATCGGGCACGTACACAAAGAGCAGGTCAGCCTCAATGCGACCCTTTCTATTCAGCCAGAAACCCGCGCGCACATCGCCACCGGCCATGTCCTTGAGTTCCTGCGTCACCATTCGATTGAGAAAGTCCACCCGATCCGCACCGCGCACTGCAATGGTGCCGCGATGCGCCATGTCCATCACCGCTGCACCACGCCGGAACGCGGCGTACTCAAGTTCAAGTAGTCCGTACCCGGCAACAATCTCTGGAGCCTCAATTGATGTCGACGCGATGGGCGCAATTGGCGCAGTCGTTGCCGCCTGCTCCGCGGCGCCCACGCCGTAAGGCATCCACTCAACCTCCATGGGCACACCGCCCAAGCGGACGCTTTCAACGCGTGCGTAGCGCTCGTGCTCTGATTGCAGTGGATTGGCGCTCATGTCCACAGCATAGTTCGCTTATTATTTCTGTCTCGCTTGCCACCAGTCCGCGCGACTCCGGTCGCTCCAATCACTGCAAAGTACCCACCCCACTATGAGCCTTGATATTGAACTCTTCCGTCGCCTCTGCGAAACCCCCGGCATTCCTGGTCGCGAAGAGCGCGTCCGTGCGGTGATCGAGAAGACCGTCCTCGGCAAAGCAGGCGGTGGACTGTTTGACACTTCCCATGTCGATGCCATGGGCTCGCTGATCTGCACCCGCAATGCCACCAAGGGCGGCGGCAGTCGCGGCGCGAAGCCAACCACCGTGTTGCTGGCCGCACACATGGATGAGATCGGCTTCTACGTTCGACACGTTGATGACAACGGATTCATCTGGCTGAACGCCGCTGGTGGCTTTGACACCCGCAATCTCTTTGCCAGTCGCGTGACCGTGGTCACTGACGGTGGCGACATTCACGGCGTGATGAATCCCGGCGGCAAGCCGATCCATATTTCCAACGATGCCGAACGCACCAAAGTGCCTGGCGTTGAAGAGTTCTTCGTTGACCTTGGCATGACTGCAGCGGACGTCAAGAAGCGCGTGAAGGTGGGCGACTATGTGGTGCTCAACCAACCGTTCATGGAAACTCCGCTAAAGATCGTCAGCAAGGCGCTCGACAATCGCATGGCTTGCTTTGTTGCCATTGAAGCGCTCCGACACATGCAACGCAAAAACGTGAAGCATGCGGCGAACATTGTGGTCGCATTCTGCACGCAAGAAGAAGTTGGCCTGCGCGGCGCCACCACTGCTGCAAATCAGGTGGGCGCGGATATCGGCGTCGGTTTGGACGTCAATCTCGCCTGCGATACGCCCGGCGTTCCAGATTCACAACGCGTCACCAAGCACGGCGATGGCGCTGCAGTGATGATTCAAGACAGCAGCATGATCAGCGATTACACGCTGGTGCAAGAGATTTGCGCCGTTGCCAAGAAGCACCGCATTCCGCACCAACGCGCCATCCTGCCGCGCGGTGGTCAAGACGGCGCGGCCATTCAACGCTCTGGTCGTGGCGCACGTTGCGTCGCACTCGGCGCCGGTACGCGCTACATCCACACCAGTACGGAAATGCTGGACAAGGCAGACCTTGAAGCGGTGATCGACCTGCTTGCTGCTTGGCTTCCAACCATTGCTTGAGTTGCTGAGCTCCGGAGCGCGACCGCGTGCCGAACGACTGTGTGGCCACGCGACCGCCCGCCCGCCTGACTCTCAGTGACTCA
The DNA here is from genome assembly GCA_044354475.1 of Phycisphaerales bacterium. Taxonomy (GTDB): domain Bacteria; phylum Planctomycetota; class Phycisphaerae; order Phycisphaerales; family SM1A02; genus UBA966. The sequence goes on along the minus strand of JBIKZY010000127.1, from coordinate 4,440 downwards.
TGCGTCCATGGACGCCGAGCACCGTGCGCGCGATCGCCTCGGCTGCATCCAGTTGCGGTCGTGCCCGCAGCGCGGATTCCATCTCGTCGCGCAGGCGACCGTCCGCCATGAGCGTGGCGAGCGGCTCGCCGATCGATTGCATGTTGGCCGCCACATCAAGACGGTCATAAGCCAACACCGCGGCGCCCGCGCGCACCAACGGCTTCGCGTTCGCTTCCTGATGAAGGTCGCGGTGATACGGATACGGAACGAAGACGGTCGGAACATGGTTCGCCTCCGCTTCCGCCACGCTATTGGCACCCGCGCGGCTCAATGCCAATTCCGCAGCGCCCCACGCCAGACCCATGTCATTGAGGAACGGAAGCACCAATGCCTTCACGCCCGCGCGCGCATAGGCGGCATCCAGTTCCGCCGCCGATGGGGACCCTTTTGAGCCCGCCAAGTGCAGCACCTGCCAGTGTGCCAGCAATTCCCGGTGCTGCAACGCAAACGCCACCATGAATGAGTTCAGACTGGAAGCGCCCTGCGAAGCACCGGTGACAAATAAGCACGGCCGCACCGGATCGAGCCCCAACTGCCCCCGGCATTCAGCACGTCCAGCAGGTGCAATGGCTGATCGCCGCAGCGGCATCCCAACGATGGCCTCGGCAAATTTGGGCATATCCGGCGTCTCGCACGCGCTCACCACGCGCTGCGCACGACGCGCAACGACCCGGTTTGCTCGTCCCGGCGTTGCATCCAGATTCACAAGCGTGATGGGAATCCGGAGCGAACGCGCCGCGGCCGTCACCGGCGCGGTCACAAATCCCCCCAGGCTCACCACATGTTCCACGCCCTCCTCGCGCAAGATGCGCTTGGCGGCGGCAAGGCCTTGCAGGTAGGCACGCGCAAATCGCCACAACCCACGGGGATTCAATGCCAAACCCTCGGCTGGAACTGGGCGAAAGTCCACTCCAGCGTCACCGAGCATGTGCGCATCAATGGCGCGCGTGGAGCACAGGAAGAGTGGGCGCACTCCGGGCGCCACATCACGCATGCGTTCGGCAATGGCCAAGCCCGGACTGAGATGCCCGCCAGAACCTCCGCCCGCAAAGACCACGGTCCGCCGCGTGCTGGTCACGCCATCCCCGCGGCATTCGCTTTCGTCGTCGCGCCGGCGCGTTCGGTAAACGGCGCTGGTTCGCCTTCACCAGGTACCGGTACGCCCAACTCACGGCGGCGGCGATCAGCTGCGCGCTCCATCGCCACTAAGAGCCCCAACGACAGGCAGGTGAGAATCCACCCAGTGCCACCGCGCGACATCAGCGGAAGCGCGATCCCCTTGGTTGGAGCCAAACCCGTCACCACGCACACATTGATCAGTGCCTGCAGCCCAACGGTCAGAACAATGCCAAAGCCAAGCAGCTGCGAGAAGTTTGAAAGAAGCGGCGTCTCCACCGCAGAGGCAGCGGCGCCGGGAGCAGCAGCGGCGCTAGAAGCGGCAGGGGCGCTAGAAGCAGCAGCAGCGCCAGTATTCGCCGAACCCCCCGCGTCGCCCGACCGCATCACGCCGCGCACAGTCGCAGTCACAATCGCCACGCCGCAGGCGATCAGTAGGAGATACAACGCAATCACCACCACCGAACCCGTCAGGCCCAATTCCTCGGCCACGATCGAATAGATAAAGTCGGTGGTGGCCTCCGGGAGATAGCCAAACTTGAGTTCGCTGTTGCCCAGTCCCCGCCCGGCAAGGCCGCCGCCCGAGATGGCTTCCATGGACTGAATGATGTGATAGCCGATGCCCTGCGGATCTTTGTAGGGATTGAGAAAGGCTGCAATTCGGTTGACGCGGTATGGGCTGGTGACGATGAGCGCCACAAATGCCAACAACCCCACCGGGGCCAGTGCCGCCACAAATGCCCACCGAGTGCCGGCCGCCAAGAGAACCGCCACGGAGACCACTTCAATCAGGACGGCAGTGCCCAAATCCTCCAGCGCAATCAGACCGCAAAGAACACTGACCGCGCCGAGCGGTATCGCAAAGCCCCACTTGAAAGTCCGTAGGCGCGCGCGCTGCCGCACGGCGTACCAAGCCACAATGATGGGCACGCCCCACTTGGCGATCTCACTCGGCTGCAGGCCGATGGGGCCAATACTGATCCACCGCCGGGCGCCGTTCACTTCGCGGCCGATTCCCGGAACGTGCACCAAGGCGAGGCTGACGAAGATCGCTGCCGCGACCCACGTGACCGGAGTGGTCCACCAGCGAGCACCGGTGGCACCGAGCCGATCCACGGGTACCAACGACCCAACGATGAGCGCCACGAACGCTCCCACCGCGAACCAGGTGTGCTTGCCAAGGAATATGCCGTCAGTGGTGGTGGGATGCGCCCCCGACAAACTTAGGCTGGCTGAATTGACCATGACCGTAGCCACAATCAGGAGACCGAGGACGGCGAGAATGAGTCCGTGGCTGGAGCGCAACATATGTACAACATCGGCCATTCGCCCCGCCCCGGATGCAAAAAGAACGTCGCCGTCCTTTCGGACGGCGACGTTTCGTTACCCGTATTGGGAGCCCCTTCCAGGGCTGTGAATCAAGCCGCTTGCATCAGGCGCGACGGCGACGCGAAGCGAAGCCAGCGAGTCCGAGCAGAGCGAGTGCACCTGGAGCTGGGACGTTGAACCCACCGGAGCTCTGGGACTGTGAAACCGCGCCCGAGACGCCATCCTTGATGGAAGCGAAGGCGCTGAAGTTGATGACGGCGTTGTTGCCGGCAACAACGAAGTGAGCAACCCAGATACCACGGGTGGCAGTGTCGCCGCCGGAGAGGTTCTGACGACCAATCATGCCCAGGAGGCTCTCGGTGACGTTGTCAACCGAGGTTGGGTCGCCGGTGTACCAACCAGCAAGACTTGGAATGGTGGTGGCGGCTGGTGAAGCCGGAGTTGCGTTCCAGCTGCTGCCGGTGAAGTTCGGGTCGCCGTTGGTGTTGCTTGAGGCGTAGTACTCGCCACCGTACTGACCACCAGAGAAGGTGCCAGCGGTCATGAAGCTGTCATCCAAGGTGTTGCGGGTGGAGGTGAAGCCAGCAGAGTCAGGCTTCCAGGTCTTGGTGGCCAAGCCAGCCTTCTGCACGAACACGCCATCGCTGACGGTGTTGTAGACGTTGAGGAACTTGTCGCTCGCGTTCGAGACGCCTGCGAAGACGTCGACGACGGTGTTGCCACCGACGTTACGAACTGAACCGACGAAGCCGAGGAAACCTGCATCAGCGGATGCAACGATCGCGGAAGCCGCGGTAGCAACAAAGAGAACAGTCTTCATGGGGGAAACCTTTATATGGCTGATGAAAGGGGGGAAGGGGGAATGGTGCGCGAGAAGGGGAAACAACCCACGCACTGGGAAACGATTTGAGGTGCTTGGAGTCAGCCATGGCGCCAAGAGCCTCACAAGAGACGATGCCACCGATGAAGTGAGGGGCAAGTAAGTGTCTCACCAATTTTGGCGAATCTTTGAGAGTTACTTAAAAACACCTAAAAACATAGGGTTTTTGGCATTGTAAGGATTGCACAAGTGTCGGAGGGAAGCCCGAAAATATAATTGTTATCGGACAATTTGACCGTTCAACAACAAGGCGTGGGCTGATTCAAGCCGAACCACCCGCTGCTGCCCAAGCAAGGCGCGGGCACTGGCCTCTGAATCAGCCGAAATCGCCACGATGAGATCACCCATGGTTCGGCCCGCCACCTGCCAAGTCACTGGCGCCGGCGCGGCAATGCTCTGCCCTTCCACCCGCAGCGCCACCGTTCCAGGCTCCGCGCGCGCCGCACTGCCGGCACGACCACGTACCGAATCAAACAACACTGAAACATCGCGACCGACCCACGAGGCATGCACGCGAGCACTCGTCTCCGTCTGAATGGCCAACAGCGTGTTGTTGCGCCAACGCTTCACGTCGTCAGGGACGTCATCAGTGAATCGATCAATCGCCACTGTGCCCGGTCGCGGCGAATACTTGAAGATGAAATTATTTTTAAACGGCAGACGTCGAACCAGCGAGCACGTCGCTTCAAAGTCTGCCTCGGTCTCGCCGGGGAATCCAACAATGAAATCGCCAGCGAGTGTGGCGTCCGGCAATATCGCAAACGTGCGCGCCACAAACTCTTCGTATTCCGCAATCGTGTAGCCGCGATTCATTCGTGCCAGGACTGCATCGCTTCCACTTTGAGCAGGTGCGTGCAAGTAGCGGCAGATACGCGGGGAGTCACGCATCACTTCCAACACATCAAGGCCGAAGTCGCGGGGATAGCTGGTCACGAATCGAATACGTGCCAGCGACGGAACTTCTTCATGGATCCGGCGCAGCAAATCCGCAAACGTGGTGGTCCGCGCCACTGGCGCAGCATCGCCGCGGAATGCGCGTAATCCAGGCCCAATTTGTGGGGCTTCGCGGCCAG
>JBIKZY010000126.1:0-6437 GCA_044354475.1 Phycisphaerales bacterium | reverse complement strand
GAATCCCCAGCATCCGTATACGAAGCGACTCCTGCTTGCTGTGCCAGAGTGCGATCCGCGTGTGGATGCAGTGAAACGCGCCGAGCGTCAGCGCATGTTGGCTGAGGAGATCGAACGGTGATCGAGTATCCGGCCCAGATGACACCCGAGCAGGCTGCTCGCAATCGCCGCGTGATTGTTTGGGTGGCAGTGATCTTTGTATTGGTGTGCATTTCAGTATCGGTGTGGGGATTCATGGTGACCCGTGCTTCGCGTGATCGTGCCAAGCAGACGGACGCGGCGCTTCGATCCGTGGCGTGGAGCATTTTGTGCTACGCCAGTTCCAACAACGGCGCCTTCCCGACATCAGATAAGGCGATTGAAGTATCCACCGCTGGCGTAGCGCCCCCGACTGGAAAGCCCTGGCCTTCGTCGTATGAATCTGCCATGGGCGGACTACCACCGATTGCGCTGGGTACCGCGCAGGCGATGATCGGAATCAGTTGGGGGGCGACTGCCGATGTTGTTCCGAACCTCAATACCAAAGGTCTTCCAAGTACCTTTGGAACGGTGGACACGGTGAATGGATGGATGGCGGAGTTCGCCAAAGACAAGATTCGTGAGCGTGCGCCCGCTGGTGCAAGTGCTCCGGAAAGTAATAGCGCCGCCCCTCGCGGCGAGAAGTGAGAAGTGAAGTGAGCACCGCATCGAAGCATTCAACCGCAACCTCACCGGCCATCAAGATCGTTTCTCCTGAAGTTCCGCTTCGCGACGTCATGGACGGAGCGTCGCGCTGGGAGATTCCGTGCTTAGACCATGGATTTGTAGCCTTGGTGGACTGCATGCCGCGGCTGGTGCCGGAGGGTAAGACTGCAGACTTCGCCATTGTGCAAAGTGCGCGCGTCAGTTACGGCCAGGGCACCAAGCATGTCAATGAGGATCGCGGTCTGGTTCGATACCTGATGCGGCATCGGCATTCCACTCCATTTGAAATGGTGGAATTCAAGTTCCACATTGCCATGCCGATGTTTGTTGCACGGCAGTGGATTCGCCATCGCACCGCGAATGTGAATGAATATTCAGCGCGCTATTCGATCGTTCCGGATCGCTTCTATCGACCGGATATTGATGCGGTGCGTAAGCAGTCCAAGTCCAATCGTCAGGGTGGCGACGAGCCGATTGATGTTGGCACGGCGGAGGAGTTCATGCAGCTATTGGAGAAGGCTGAACTTCTCTATCAGGATTACATTGGCTTGACGGAGAAGGGCGTGGCGCGCGAATTGGCGCGTGCGGCTCTGCCGGTGAGCGTTTACACCGAGTGGTATTGGAAGTGTGATCTGCACAACATCTTCCACTTCCTTTCGTTGCGTCTTGATCCGCATGCGCAGTTGGAGATCCAAGTCTTTGCGCAAGCGATGTATGACCTGCTGAAGCCGATCGTGCCGGTGAGTGCGGAGGCCTTTGAGGACTATCGTTTGGAATCGATGCACCTCACGCGCCTGGAGATTGAAGCAATGCGAACCGGTCAGCCGCTCGCCACGGACAACAAGCGTGAAACTGCCGAGTGGGAAGCCAAGCGGGAGCGGCTAGGGTTGGGATGACTGGCGCGGGGGGGAATTTGACCGTTATTGGTCATTGAATACCTGCGCGCTGGCTTGCAACTCGATCGTTTATTGGCGGTATTTGCCCGTAGATGAAGCTTCGCTCGACGTTTCCGCTACTGGTGCTTGCCCTCATGCTGCTTGGGTTTGGCATGGGTGGTTGCTCGCAGCAGATCGGCGTCGAAGGTCGGAGCGACCGCTTGTATGCCGAAGCAAAGGGCGCGCTCTTGAGTGAGGGATTCCGATCGGTGGGCCGGTCGGGTGCGGTGGCCGGTGCGCAGGGCAGTGATCCGCGCACGGGCCGTTTGCAGTTCCTGTACTACGGCGACACCTTGGCCCCAACGATTGTTGAAGTGCAGATTCAGCCAAGCGTCTCTGGTCCGGACGCCGAGCAAGCCACGGTCGCAGTGGCGCCGACTCCAACGTCAGGCCGGCCTGAAGCGGATGGCAAAGCTGGTGATCAAGTGGCGCTGGGCTCCAAGGCTGCTGTTGCGCCACCGCCAGTCTTGCTGGGCGCGCATCTGGTGATTGTCAAAGCGTGGTCGAGCATCACCTTTGCTCCCGATCCATTCATCACCGACTTGGCGATGGGTGTTCTGCGTCGCGCGTACTCGCTGTCTGGCAACGCGCCCTGATCAGTGACTTCAGCGTTTCGCAGTTTCCGGCGGCTTGGAGATCAATCCAATCAGTGGCGATTCCGGGGTGACTTGGATTTGCACAAGCACAATCGGGGTGGGTTCAAAGTAGCGAAACCATCCGCCTGGGAATGGGCCTTCGCCGCGTTCGTCCCAGAAGGACTCAATCGCTAGATCAAGGCTCTCGCCGGCAAGGAGCGCGTCAACGTGCCGTACATAGCGCTGGTTGATCCAAAGATCGAAGTTTCGATATGAAACGGCGGTGGGGTTCACCACCTTGATGGTGCCCTCAGTCACCGTGGGGATCACTTGGATGTCCACCATGGACGCCTGCTTCAACTGCTTTGGAAATGGACGAGTTGCCTTATCCGGGTCATAGGGATAACGCTGACATGCAACCGGTGCCACGGCTAGCAAGAGCGCGCAGGCGATGAAGTTCATGCGTTGGCGGTGCATCGGCTACGTAGTATCCACAAAATCGGCGCAGGGCGTGCCGTGCTCGCCCGCAGTGGGTGCTGCACCCGCGCCGCGCCGGGCATCTATGGGCGTTGAACTCAACCCTTCCCGCATTCCGCCTCGCGAGCTTTCGCGTTCCGTTGAAGAGACGGCGCGGTTGTTGCGCATTGATCCGCGGATTCCGGCGGCAGTCCCGGGTTTCGACGCGCCGTTCTTCCAAGCGGGCCTCGCGGGATATTCCGACGGTGCCATGAGGCTGGTGGCGCGCATGCATGGTGCCCCTTTCTGTGTCACGGAGGCGCTCCTTGATCGCACGCTGATCAATGGCGGGAAAGGGCGTCGCAAGGAAGATCCGGATCTCATCGCAAGTGAGATCGGTATGGGGGAGATTGAAGACAACTGTGCGGCGGGGGTTGGCGATCATCCCTTGGCTGGGCAGATCATGGGTAGTTGGCCCGATGAGATTGCTCGCGGTGCAGAAATTCTTGCGGCCATGGGACATGAGGTGATTGACGTCAACTTGGCATGCCCCGTCAAGAAAATCAAGCGCAAGGCGCGCGGCGGGCATTTCTTGGCATTCCCAGAAGAGGCGATTGGCGTACTGCGCGCGGTGCGCGAAGCCGTTCCAGCCAATATTCCGTGCACAGTGAAACTGCGGCGTTCGTTTGACGACACGCCGGAGATGGCACACGCATTTGAACAGATATTTGAAGCCTCTTACGAGATGGGATATGTATGGGCGACGGTGCATTGCCGCACTGTGCAGCAGAAGTACGCCGGTCCGGGGCGCTGGGAGTTTCTGCGCGATTTGATGAAGCGTCGACCAGATCGCATTGTGTTTGGTTCCGGCGATATTTGGACTGTGCGCGACATCTTTCGGATGATTGATATGTGCGGCGTGCATGGCGTAAGCGTTGCGCGCGGTTGCATCGGAAATCCATGGATATTTAGACAGGCGCGGCAGATGATGGCCGGGCTCACGCCGTTCGGGCCGACTATTGATGAGCAGCGCGAAGTGTTGTTGGCGCATTATCGATTCAGTGAAGTGATTCATGGTGCGCGGCGCACCAGCCGGCACATGCGAAAGTTTGGAATCAAGTTTGCGCAACATCACCCGCATCCGTACGCGGTGAAGCAGGATTTCATTCGCTGCGAGGATGCCAGCGAGTGGGCGGCCGTCATTGATCGCCACTACGGGCGTGAGGCGGTTGAACGCGCTGCCTCCGATGGTTGGGTTCCGGCCGCGGTCACCGACGCTTCAGCGGCGCTGGCCATGGAGGACGCGGACCTTGATTGTTCGCCCACCGATTGCGGCCCCACCGACACGGCCACCAGTACGGGCATCGGGCCGTCATAGCCATAAAGATCCACCGAGCCTGCTTCAAGCGGTCGCTCTTGGTCTTGCCGATGCCCAACGGCAAGGAAGTAGCGCGGGCCAGTCCGTGTGCTGCCGTGCGCTGATCCGAATGCAAGTCCTGCTCCGAATCCGTCGCCGGCGCGTGGGGTTCGAGCCAACAGACGTTCCATGGCGAGCGAGCGAAGTTCCACGACCCATGCGGCGCCGATGTCTTCGGATTCGGAGCGATCGGTCGCCGGTCCATCGGTGCCCGGTGCGCCGATGGCTGCCCATCCATTTCCAAGCGCCACTGCCATTCCGAAAGCATCGCCCGCACGACCGCCGGGTGCAACGATCACTCTGCGTATTAGCCACTGGCCGTCCTTGAGCGAGCAGTGCACCGCGGCCCCGCACGACACCGTTGATCCAACTGCGCGTGCAACCGGCGCACCGATCAGCAGCTCGCAGCCCGCGAGCGCGACACTGGTACCGAACCAGCCGACCGCGCCCGCGGGTGCACGCAAGGATGATTCGATCTTCCACCCATCCGCGCTGCGGTGCACAAGGTGGACGATGCCTGGGCGGGGATATGTTTCGCCGGCGCCGGGTTCGCCGATGGCGATCCAGTCATCGCTGACCGCCACGGCGGCACCGAATCGTGCGCTTGCTCGCGGCGACGGTGGGCGCAGACGTGTGACGAATGTCACTCCGTAAGCTGGCGCTGGTCCGACTTCAAAGATGTCGACTGCACCACCATCGCGGTCCGGCGAGTCGGCACGTGGCGATCCCACCACGATCGTGCGGCCATCCGTGGCCACCGCCGCGCCGAACTCGGACGCAGGAATTGCGTCAGGGCAGGTGACCTCGTCGACTGACCACGATCCGTCGTGATCGTGTGCAACCAGATGCACCTGCCCCGAATCGCATCCGCGCTCGCGGCAGCCTGCGTGTGGTGAACCCACGACGCAGATGCCCTGTGCTGCCGCAAGCGCAAGTCCAAACCCCGCATTCCGCGCGGCTGCCGGATGTTCGACCATGACCGGGTCGAACGAGGGCAGCCCGAAACCGGCGCGGATGCCGAAGGCCGTGACCTGTGGCGGTCCGTCGCCGACATCCGTGTCGCGCGCCGGGCCGATCCAAAGGCGGCCCTCAGTCACCGCGACCGCTGGGCCGAATGTGCCGGAGACCGGTCGTGCCGGAATCTCCGTGCGCACTGGGCGCCAGCGCGGCGCGTCGTTGGCTGCCGTTGCCGCGAGCGCGATGACCGCGCAACTCACGGTGAAACAGGCAGCCAAGACGCGAGCGGGGATATGTGAGAGGTTTCGCATGACGCGCATCCTCAGGCCTGCGCGGAAAGGCACTAGCAGTGGCCGCCCTTTTTCTTTGCAGTTTCTTTTTTTGCCATGCGCCGCCGCCGCTTCCATAGGATGCCGCCTCCACGCTCGCTTTCCAAGAGAGTGGCCACGCCCGCCAGTTGAACGAGGAACTTCCATGCACGCAGCGAACGAGACATACCGCGACGGATCCACTGAATTTGAAGGTTTCCTGGCCTACGACGGCGCCCGTGACATGCGCCGACCGGCGGTCTTGGTGTTCCATCAATGGTCGGGGTGCTCTGCGCTGGAAACGGAAAAGGCGGAATGGCTTGCCGGACTTGGCTACGCGGCGCTGGCGGTCGACATGTACGGCAAGGGCAAACGTGGCACGACTCCTGAGGAGAACACTGCACTGATGACGCCGATTGTCAGCGATCGAGCACTGCTTCGGCAGCGTATTGATGCAGCGGTCCGACATATGAAGTCACTTCCAATGGTGGACTCAGAGCGGATCTGTGCAATCGGATTCTGCTTCGGCGGCTTGTGCGTCCTTGACCTCGCGCGTGCGGGCGTGAGCGGTGTCCGTGGCAGCGTCAGTCTGCACGGGTTGCTTGGATCGTTTGACGCTACGAAGCTATCGCGCCCAGCCCAGATGCAGACCAAGGTGTTAGCACTTCACGGCTGGAATGACCCGATGGCGCGTCCCGATGCAGTCGAAGCATTTGCGCGTGAAATGACGGAGCACGGTGCTGATTGGCAATTGCACGCATTCGGTGGGTGCGGTCACGCATTCACCAACCCAGCCGCGCAAGACGCGAAGGGCGGCATGCAATACAACCCGCTTGCGGACGCGCGCAGTCTGGAAATGGTGAAGGACTTCCTGGCCGAAGTCTTTGGCCCAGCATGGGGAACCAAGGTAACGATGTGCCCGACGCCGAAATAGGTGCCGTTCACCACTGTCCCTATTTGGGGGGCGCGGTCGAAGTGAGTGCAGTCGTCCCCCGCCCCCTCCGTTGCGCGCGGGACCCTCGGACGCGGACGGCTGCGCTCCACAAGGTTCCGCTTAGCCTCGGGCGAATCTGTTCGTCCGGTTGGCACCCACGGGGCGTACGTC
>JBIKZY010000125.1:0-6495 GCA_044354475.1 Phycisphaerales bacterium | reverse complement strand
TTCGTCGGTGGGCCAGACGCATGTGCACACCGGATCATGTTGCCCATGCGGCAAGCCACAGAGTCAGTGCGGGAACGGTTGAATCAATGAAGTCAAGTAACTCACAGCAGAGCCAGTCGAGCGGTCTTGCCGACGGCGTCATTCTCCACGGTGTTGATTTCTCCGGAGCCGATTCCGGCGGAGCAGCAAAGATTCGTGTCATCACCCGTGACATGTCTTCGCTCCGAACACCGGTTGAGTCGATGGGACGGCTCGACCGCCGCGGACTCGTTCGTGCCATCCTCGCCTCGCGTGATGACAAGCGCGCGCATGTTTGGCGCGTGGACGCACCCATGTCCATCCCCGCGGAGATCGTTCGTGAATTTGGATTGCCAAATGATTGGATGGCAGTGGCACGCTGGATGCAGGGCCTTGCATCGCCGCGGTTGTGGCGCGGAGCAGTCCGCGAACGCACGCGTCGCGAGCCACGTCGCGCCTGCGACATCGCCATGAATACCCCCATGTCGCCACTGAACCTGCGCGTCTTCAAGCAGACGTGGACATTCATGTGCGAAGTTCTCTTGCCGCTCGCAGAAGAGGGCATTCGGATCGAACCCTGCATCCCCGGCACATCGGGCGACGTAGTGGTGTGCGAAGGATGCCCGGCATCAATCTTGCATCTCAAGGGCTGGCCCAAGCGCGGTTATAAGGGCGCCGGCGATCCGCCCATGAAGGTGCGCGCGGAAATCATTCGGTTATTGAGCGATTCCAAGGTTTCCATCCCGCCGCAGATTGTCAGCGAAGCCATTCAAGACGAGGAAGGCGACATGCTTGACGCCATCATCCTGACCATGCCAACGGTGGCCGCCGTGGTGCCCGAGGTGGCCATGGTTGAGGGTTGGGTGTACTGAGCAGACATCGTGTCGATGGTGTTTGCGGTTTTTGCCAATTGGTTTAGGATTCCCGCATGATCCCGGCGGGAAACGATAGTTCTGCTTCACAGTCTGCCAACCTGCACTCGCAGTCTGGGGCGCCTGTTGGTGTGCGATTGCCGCCAGAAACGCCGCCAGCAACACCTCCAGAAACACCGCCAGAAACAATCCTGCGCGGCCCGGATCTGGCCACCCTTGGTGAGCCCAGCGCGCGCACGCTTGCGGAGATTGATGCACTGCTCGCGCGCGCCGCTACCGAAGTGCAGTTGGGTATGGAGGAGGGCGTGGGGCGCATCGGTCGCTACACGCTGGTGACGCAGATCGGTGAAGGTGGGTTCGGCACCGTGTGGCTCGCTTCTCAGGAACAGCCAGTGCGTCGACTGGTGGCGCTCAAACTGCTGCGCCGCGACCCCGGCTCGCGATTAGTGCTTGCCCGATTTGAGAACGAACGCCACACCTTGGCGCTCATGGATCATCCGAACGTGGCCACCGTGCTTGATGCCGGTACCACCGAGGACGGACGGCCATGGTTTGTCATGCCGTTCATTGATGGTCTTCCCATCAACACTCTTTGTGACGAACACCGCCTGCGTCCTCGTGACCGGGTACGCCTGTTCATTGATGTGTGTGCTGGCGTGCAACACGCACACCAAAAGGGCGTCATTCATCGCGATTTGAAGCCCGGGAATATTTTGGTGACGCGCAGCGCTGATCGCGCGATTGCCAAGGTCATTGACTTTGGCGTTGCCAAGGCAGTCGATCCATCGGATGCCGCCAGTCTTCGAACCGCTGAGGGGCAGCGTCTGGGAACACCGCAATACATGGCCCCCGAGCAATGGATGCACGGTGCGGGGATTGCCGACGCGCGCAGCGACGTGTATGCGCTGGGAACCGTGCTCGCCGAATTGTTAGTGGGCGGACCACCGTCCAAACTGCCGCGCAGCCCGCTGGAGGTTCCCTATGTTGTGCCCCCGAGCGCATGGCTTGCCGAGATGGCGGCTGCGAACCCGGATGCCGCCGCTGCCGTGGCAGCCGCGCGTGGAATGAAACCGGACGAGCTGGCCGAAGTAGTTCGCGGTGACCTGGAAGCCATCATTCGCCGTGCGACCGCCGCGCATCCAGAGGATCGCTACGTATCGGCGGCAGCACTTGCGGATGACCTCCATCGATACTTGGATGGATTGCCAGTGGCTGCGCGATTGCTTGCACCTTGGGAACGCTCCTGGCGCGTAGTCCGTCGCCATCGACTGGCCACCGCACTTGCCGTTGTAGCCGCACTTGCCATCGTGGGCGGATTGGTGCAGTTTGCACTCTGGACCGCTCAGACGAGCCATCAACGACAGTTGTCGGAGACGGCGCAGCGCCACTCTGAAAGGACGATGCAGTTTGCGCAGTCGATGATTGAAGACATGGTGGCGCAGCAGAGTGCCACCAAAGATCCCGCCGTTGGCAAGGAAGCGTTTAGCCGCATTGAGAAGTTGGTCGACACCATCGCCGCTGAAGATCCGCTGGTCGCTGGACGTTTGGCAGCGATTGTTGTGCGCGGTCACGAGGAAGCGTGGGAGCATCGCAGCGCGTACGACCTTTTAGGTCGTTCGTTTGAAGGGGTGCTCAAAGCCGATCCTGCCGGTGAAAGTACGGCATTTACAGAGTTAGCGCCCATTTACTATCGCATGGCCTTGAAGTACGACCGCGCCGGTGCAGCCGTGATCGGTCCAATGATCTTTGCGCGCCTCTCAGCAACTGGCGACATTCGCAGTGCACAAGCGCGCTCGCTCATTCCGCTGATGTGCATGGAACGTCAGCCGTGGCCGTTCTTCTCACAGATCACTGATCAACCACTTCGGGTGATGGCAGCGCAGTGGTACGCCTCGTTGCTCGATGATCCGATTGATGCGGGGTGTACCTATGCCCTCAGCAGAATTTCGACACTCGTGCGCGCCGACGGATATCCCAACCGGACCGCTGAAGTGTTTGCAGCTCGGGGATACTTGGAGCAGCACCTCCCGCCCAACGATCCGCAATTGCTACTTGCGGAAACCCAAGTGTTCACCATGATGTCGATTGATGGTCTCACCAGTGATGACATGGTGCAAAGTATGACCATGTTGTGTGCTCGCATGGAGCATCACTTTGGTACCGGCGCCTCGCGCACGGTCAACGCTCATTGGAATCTGGCGTATTCATGCGCCCACCTTGGGCAATTTGACGATGCATACCTGGTCTATAAACGGTTCTTATGGCCGGAGTACCACCGCCAAATTCCAACCGATGGATTGCGCCCGTGGTATTTGGCATTCTTCTCCCCGATTGCCTACCGAGTCTGCGACTACGACACCGCGTATGAATGCGCCATGACCCAGCTTGGCGATGCACTGGCTGCTGGCAGTGATGGCAAGGGGGTTGTGTCTGCGCTGTCAGCGCGCGTGCTGGCGGGGGTCCTGGCAGCGTGGGGCGACGAGCAGGGTGCGCGCGCGGTGGAGACGCAGTTTGGGGTGCAACGTTTGCCCGAGGGATCCGACAATTGGTGACGTACGCATGAACCCCGAGGGATCGTGGTACACCGTTGTTGGAGATTCACATGCATTACACACCTATGACTTCTGTCGCCGTGATCGTGGCCGCTTCGCAACTCTTTGCGGTTGCAAGCAACCCCATCGCTACGTCCATGCAAACGGCGCCCGCAGCGCCGGCACCAGCCATCGCTTGGCCCAAGGATGAAGCAGGACTCAACACGCTGGCAACCGGTCTCCTTGATGGCTGGTTCCAGAAGATGGTGAGCAAGGATCGCGCGGCGATTGAAGCTGGCATGCAGGCAAACTTCCAGCGCATCAATTTCGAAGGAGCCTTTGACCGCACTGCGGAAGTCGCCGCCATTACCGCACTTGGTGTCACCGCTCCCACGGTCAGCGGTGTCCGGGCCACGCGCGTTGGTGATGCGTTAGTGGTTACTTGCCTTGTAAAGGCAGGAGAATCAGTCGGTGGCAAGAAACTCCCATCCGAGCCCGCTCCGCGCCTCGCGGTGTGGCAGCAGGTCGAAGGAGCATGGCGATTGGCTGCATGGGCGTCCCTGGAAATGCCCGCTGTTCGTCCCGCGCCCACTGCACCGCGGTTCGCGGGTGATGCTGCGCTGAACGCCACTGGATCCGCGCTGCTCTCCAAATTTCTCACGGCGCAACACGCCAAAGACTTGCCGACCTTCGACGGAATGCTTGCCGAAGGATTCCAAGTGGTGAATTTCAAAGGTCAAAAAGAGCGCGCGGACATGATTCGCGGCGCCAAAGCTGCTACCACCGAGGCGCCCGTGCTCGCGGATGCACGCACCACGCAGTGCGGAGACTTGATGATTGTCACCTGCACGTTGACGATGGGGCAGAAGGTTGGTTGGGACACCGTTCCCGCCGATCCAGCCCCGTTCTTAGCGGTGTTCCAAGGGTCCGGTGCGGCGACCAAGGTCATCGCGCTGGCGAACACCAACAAGCCGAAGTGATTCACCGCACGTCGCGCAGTGATCGCAATCGCCGCGCAAGCAGGGCGCGTGCCGCTACCAAGTCACGATGCGCAGTGGCCAAGCTGACATTCACCAAGCCAGCCACCACTTCCATGGAAATGCCTGCCACGGAATGCAGCGTGACCACCTCCATTTCGCGCGGATGAGTTCCGGCCAGATCGATCATGGCCTGTTCAAGAAGTTCAAGGTCGGCGCGGCTTGATGCATCCGGTGCGTCCTCGCGCAGCCCAGCACCAACTTCGGTGTCGAGCCGTTGCGTCATGCGAGCATCACGTTTGATGGCGAGACGTGCGCGGCGGCGGTCGGCAATCACGCGTGTCATGAACACGCTGGCCAATCCACGCAGATGCGCGTCATTGATGGGCAAGTCATCCTGCTTCATCAGTCGTAGCACCGTCTCCGTGACCAATGATGTTGGCGCAAGCGCCGCAGCACCAAAGCCCATGGTTTCGTGCTCCGCCCGCAGGGTTCGCGCAGCCAGATCACGCAGCGCTGGATAGTGGCGCCCGATGAGTTCAGCAAAGGCGCGCTGGCGATCCGGATTGTTCAGGTCGACTGGATGTTCCACGGTGGGATCTTTATACGCCGCGTGTCTGCGGTTCCCAAATGATTTTGTGCATTTGGGTCTGCATCCGCACGGCCAGGCGATCGGCAATGATCCACTCGGCAAGCAAGCGCGGCGAAAGCCCAACGCAACCAGTAATTTCAACGCCCTTGGGCTGCGCCCACGCCGCGCTCATCAGGACGGCGCCCAGTTCGCCGCGCTGTACGCGTTCCGTCAAGCCGCGCTCGGCGATGGTTGCCACTGCCCAGTCGTAATCGGCGCGGTCGGTGAGCACAAACTTCACCTCGTCGCGGGCGCGCAGGTTGGCAATATTGGACCACAGGTTCCGCGCGCTCTCCCCGCTCCCAGGCGTCTTGATGTCCAAGATGCGGATGGCGCGCTCATCGCAGGGCGAAATGTCCATGGCGCCGGATGTCTCAATGAGCACGGTCAGCCCGCGGTCGCAGAGCAGGCGGATGAGATCGAAGGCGCGCTTCTGAGCGAGGGGCTCGCCGCCGGTGAGCTCAACCAGTGGGCAGCCGGTGGCCAGCACCGCGTCCACAATCTCGCCAAGCGTTGCCGTCCGTCCTTCGCGGAACGCGTACTCGGTGTCGCAGTAGGTGCAGCGCAACGGGCAGCCAGTGAGGCGCACAAAGACACATGGAGCGCCTGCCCAGGTGCTCTCGCCTTGGATGGAGTGAAAGATCTCGTTCAACCGAACGGTTCCGGTGCGTGGATCAGCGTGAGCGCTGTCCGCCGGTGCCGGGGTTGCGAGCACCGTGCCGGCAGCGGCCGCCTTGGCGCCGGCGCAGGTGGGCATCAGGTGCTGGAGTGGGTTTAGCTGCATGAGACTCCCAAACTGTACGGTCTCCGGGCTGCTCCGGAATGCAACACGGGAGGCGCCGTTGGGCGCCTCCCGTGAATGCCCGGAAGAGGACTCGAACCTCCAAGGGATTGCTCCCACCAGCACCTCAAGCTGGCGCGTCTGCCAGTTCCGCCATCCGGGCGATGGATCCACCGCGCAGGGGATGCCTGCTGCGGGGGAGGAGGAGTATAGCAAATGACCCCCGCCTTCAAGGGGCGGGGGTCATTGGTAATAACCAATCCAGGTAGCTTTGGGTGTCGCCTATCAGACAGTCCAATTTGCGAGGAGTAGTCCAAGATCTGGACCACTGATGATCCCGTCGCCACTGAGGTCGTAGGTGTTTGTGCCCCACGCTCCCAGCAGGATGCCGAGATCGATTCCATTCACCACGCCGTCGCCGTTCAGGTCTCCAATGAGCGCCGGTGTGCAGGTTGCGCCATAGACGCGCACATCATCAACGCCCGCCTCAATGATGGACCCAGTACCCAAATCTTGGGCACGGAAGCGGATTCGGACTTGGGTTGACGCCGTCACGTACGTCTGGACGCGGAAGGTCTTCTTGACCCACGCTCCTGCGTTTTCAGCCACATTCTCCAACTGGACCCAGGTGACGCCGTTGTCACCGGAGATCTCAATTGGCATGCTGTCTGCGTTCGCGCCGGCT
>JBIKZY010000019.1:0-25249 GCA_044354475.1 Phycisphaerales bacterium | reverse complement strand
TCAGTGCTCCGATGACCACCGAGACCACGCTCAGCTGCACATCAAAACCGAACAGATCGGTGAACGCACTGTTCTTGTCGATGACGTGCCCAAGGGGATCGGTGCCGGAGGCAAGGATGAAGGTCATATGGAGGCGTCGTTCAGGCTTCGGTTAACCGTCCAAGCGACCGATGCGGTTTCGGCTGCCAGGCACGCGAGGTACGACCCGACGGTGGCCAAAACGGCAAACTGGCCGCCTTCGGGGAGGGAGAAGTATATCGAAACACAGAGGACGGGAATCGCCATAAACCGTGCGACCGTGGCTCCCATCCAACGAGTGCTGCAGTCCCCTGCCGACCGAAACCGTGGGGAATAGAAGATGAAACCGGTTCCCAGGGTCAGAAAGCCTGTTCCAAACACCCCAAGGAGGGCTGGAAGGACCGCTTCCGAAGCGATTCCGGCGATCCGGGCTGCCGCTACGGACGCGGCGGCCGAGGCCATCGTGGCAACCAGGATTCCGATCACCGGCAGTCCGGCCGCAATCCGGATTTCCTGCTCCTTTGGGGGCGTTCGCTGCATTCCGGGTGCGGGAGCTGTCGATCCGGGCGACTGGGGCTGATTGAACTCAGGCATCCTTCTTGTCCTCCGGGCGCCCCGCCGCGTCAAATTCACGGTTCATACGCATCGCGCCCCGCAACAGTGAGGTCATTCCCACCACGATGCCCAACACCCCGCCCACCACCAAGCCGATGGTTCCTTGCCCGCGCCACCAGTCAAAGAGGTAGCCAAGCAGCGCACCGGCCGCCACCTCCGAACTGGTTTGGAAACCCAGCCCGGCCATCCGCATCCCAATGCCGGTTTCCCGGCGTTCTTTGGCGCGTCCGGCGCCGCGAGTCGAATCCATCATGGTGCGAAGGCTACTCCGCCCGGCGCGTGTCTAGAATCCCGCCTCCATGTCCATCCGCGACAACGAAATTCTCGACGTCACTCCTAAGAAGCTCAACCGCACAGAGAGCCTCTATGTGGTCAATGTCTTCAAGGGCCTGGGGACCACCCTGCGCCACGCTTTCCAGAACATGGGCCGCAACGGTGCCAACAAGGACACACTGTGGGTGGTGCAGTACCCCGAGCAACGCCGCGAACAGCGCGATGTTGAGGACGGCGGTCTCTACAAGCCGTACTTCCGGGGCGTTCATCGCCTGAATAAGGATGAAGACGGGCGCGTTCGCTGCGTGGCGTGCTTCATGTGCCAAACCGCGTGCCCAGCGCACTGCATCCACATTGTGGCGGACGAGAGCCCATGGGCCGACCGTGAGAAGTATCCAAAGCAATTCGATATTGATGAATTGCGCTGCATCTATTGCGGCATGTGCGAAGAAGCATGCCCTGTTGATGCCATTGAACTCACGCCCGTGTACGACATCACCGGTATGAGCCGCCAGGAACTCATCTTTGACAAGGCGAAGCTCCTTGAGATGTACGACCTGACGATCGACGGCAAGCCGATGTAATTCACGCAGGCGACGCAGGCTCGGCAGCGTAAATCAATCTATTTCTTATTGCCCTTCTTGGGGTTCTTATTGCCACCGAAGAGATCGCCGATCTTCTGACCAATGCCCTCGACGGTATTGCCGACGCCGTCGCCCATCGACTTCGCATCAAAGATCACCTTGACCTTGCGCTCGAGCTTGGCTGGTTTGCCGTTGACCTCGCCAAGCGGGCCGCGCATCTTGATGCGCAGTTGCAACGCGTCACCAAGTCCCAGCGATGCGGTGTTGATGAGGTTGGCCACCGATCCTCCGCCATCATCATTCGGAAGCACACCCACTACTTCACGCGCTACTGATCCAAGCGGATAGTTGGCGGCAATCGAGCGCGCAAACGGCGGCGTCTTGGTGAGGTCAATGTCACCATCAAAGATGAGACGCGTCTTCCAACTCTTGCCCTGCTTCTCGATTCCCACTTGAAAGTCTTTGTAGGTGAGCTGCCCATCGCGAATGGCCACGTTCAACGGATCAATGACGCCATCGATCGGCTTCTTGTCTTTGGTTTGGAACACCTTGAGCAAGTTCAGAACATCGTTGTCAGCATTGGGGTCAAGGAGTACATCGCCAACCACCAGGCGCATATCACCGGACATACGTGCGCGATCCCCGTCGATTGGGTAAGAAAACGACTGCACGGTAAACACGATCGGCTTCTTCTCATCAGCAAGGCGGACATCACGGAACACCGGGTTGATTGCGGCCAGGTAACGGTGCCGAAGTGGCTCAGACGGAATGAAGTCGATCGTCACTGGCTGTGCTGCCACCACACTCACAACGCCATTCTTCAGCGACACCTGTGGCGCCTTCATGGTCACAAACTTGCTGCTGACCGTTGCCGCCCCGGTGGCGCTACCAGGACCGGATGAAACGACCGATGCGTCAACACTGAGTTCCGGACCGACCGCCTCTTCAAGTTCAGCTCCCATGCCAAGCACTGCACCAACCACGCGCGTCGACGCACGTGCCGCCTTGAGCGTTCCATCAACTCGAATGCGATCAATCAGTACTGCGCCATCAGCACCCGCCCAGTCGGTGACCGTTGCATCAAGCGCGATCGGCACACGCTGTCCACCAGATCCAGCAATGGCGGCGACGATCTTGACAACCGCCGGCTTCTCCAAGCCTGGAGCATTGATCGAAATTGCCACGGACTCAATCGTGAGTGGCTCGCCGTTGGTCGGCACCAACATCACCGGCTTCATGTCCAGTTTGACAACCGCAGCAAATCCAGCAGGAAGGACCACGCGCGGCACGGCGGCCGACGCCGCGGGAACGCCGGAGCCTGGCGCTGAGATTGGGGCGCTCGCCACTGCCGGTGATGCAGCATCACCTCCCACGCGCATGCGGAAGTTGGTGATCGTGGCCACCAGAGCCACCGCACTGACCTGCTTCCACGCTGGTGGATCCTTCTTTGCGTTGGGTGCATCAGGCGCATCCTCGACCGGCTTGCTCGAGAGTGCATTCAGCATCTCCGTGGCGCTTGAGGCGGGAATGGTCACATCAACTGCACTGTTTGCAAGCGACAGCACACCGTCCACCAATTGTCCGTTGAGAATTGCCTTCAGGCGTTGCAGGGTCGACTCCACCTCAAAGGAGACGCCGCCGGCGCCAATACTTGCGCCCTTCACCGAGAGACGCGCACCGTCGCCAATCTCCTTGCGCATGGCTTCGTCAATGTCGATCAGCATCGCCAGACCGTCAACTTTGATGCCGTCCAAATCCGCATCGGCCGTCCACGAGGCGGGCGCTGCGCCAGCATCGGCCCATGCAAAGTGTGCGCTAAGCGGCGCGAGCGGCGCACGCTTGTTCCCACTGTGGGCGGCAATCTTTGCCGTGAGCGTGCCCCGCGCAGCCATCTTGGCGCCGAGCGTCACGTTGGTGTCAAGCACCGTATCGGTCAACCCAACATCGGCGGCCACGCCAGGAACCCCCGCAATTACCACAGCGGGAATGCGCAGTTCCGCGTGAGCTGCCGCGGGCGCCGCAAATTCCCACGGAACCGTTCGCTTCATAGTGACACGGTCAAGCTTGACATCAACATGAGCGGGTGCGGCAAGTTTCACAGGAAGTTCTGCCGCGGCCGCCAACAGTGCCGGCGACACATCGGCGGAAACAGTGGCGTCCACAGTGAGTGCTTGTTGGGAAAGTTCCGCATTTGCACGCAAGTCAACTCCGACCGCCTTGACCGCCACGTGACCCTTGCCATCAAGCGTGGATCCTTCGTAGTGGAACGAAGCGTCCATGTTTCCCGTACTCAGTTCGCGGATCACCTTCGCTGCCGAAGGGACTTCCTTCGCAAGGCGCTCGGACGAAATGCCCGACACTTGCACATCCACTAGCAATGCCGCACTTTCAATCTCCTTGGCTGCAAACGACTTCAAGCCACGCGCGTCCGCACTGACTTTCACCACCATTCCATCAACCTTGGTTTCGACCGTCGCTTGCACTGCACTGCCAATTGCCTCCGACTTCACCGACGCGCGCAGGGATTCAACCACTAGAACTCGCGCGCCATCACCACTTCCGATGGTCGCAGTGATGGCGCCGCCACCAGTCTTACTTGCGGCAAGCGTTGCATCAACGCCAATACCTGAAATCACCAAGGACTTTGGAGCAGGAATCGAGAGCGCATTGATAGTGATGCCCGCATCAATCGGCGCAGCTACCGTTACACCCGACAGCGCAACCAGCGCTGGGCGAATAGCGCGCATAGTGACGGTTGCGCCCTTGGAAAGGTGAATCGATCGATCAGCATGCACCACACCCTGCATGGCAACAGCAACTTTGGCAGACTCAAGCGCGATGGTGATTGCTGGTTCATCGCCTGCGGCAATGGTTGCATCAAGTGAGGTAATCGCGGGCCCAACATCCTGAGCCAAATCAACGGGCAAATCCTTCGTTAAGAACGGCCGAATCAATGCGGTGGGCAGCGCCACCACGCGTACGGTGCCATTGATGCCGAACGCACCTCCACGCTGAATAGAGGCCGTGGCTCGCAGTGGAACCTGTGCCGCAGCACCCGTCGAGACCGCCGACAGATCAACCACTAGCCCGCTTGCCAGGGGAGCAGCCTTGGCGGTCGCGCGTAATTCTGAAATATCAAGAGCCACCCGACCATCGGGACCTGGAACCTGCAATCCGGCAAGTGCCAAGGTGACGATGGCATCAAATCGAACTTGCTCTTCAGGAAATGACCCGTCCGCCGCCGCTGCCGGAACCGCCACATCCTTCGCGCGCAACGACATCCGCGCCGGTGCAGTGACAACAATGTCACCGAGCGCAGCAAGCAATGCCGGAGCCAGTGTCGCATCCGCCTCAACGGTTCGCAACGTCGCCGCACGCGTTGTTGGATCAATCGATCCCTCCGCGCGCGCCGTCACTACGTCACTGCGTAACTCGATGGAGATAGCACCACCAGTGGCATCCGCAAACGTGGCATTGAAGTCAACGCGCTTACCAACATCACGCGCCAGCAACGCTCCGCTCCCTGCAACAAACCGCTCAAATGGCGCGGTTGGGATCGCTTCGGCACGAACCGTTCCGTGAATGGCTGCAAGATCAAAGATCGGTTCTGCGCTCGGAGAAAGCAGCCGATCAAAGCGCAGTGTGGAACTCAACGCGCTCTCCGGCTGACCATCAAGCGCCACACGCATGGTCACATCCGCATTGATTGCACCGGTCATATCCGCGCTCTTCAGAGCCACGCTCAGTTCATTGATACGGATCGACAATCCAGCGGCGTTCAATGCCGCATCAGACGCCTTCACCGTTGCTGTAACCGCCGTTCCCTGCAAGTGCAACGCGCCCGCAGCGTCAAACAGTCCGGGTGCTGAAATTTCCACGTCCACTGCGCCGGTGGTCCCCTGCACTTCCGTGCGCGCGGTGAACTTCACTTGCGTGTCGCCCCCCGTTACCACACGTGCAGATCCCTTGAAGTCACGAACCGCCGCGTACGTTGCGCCACTTTCCTCCAGGATCTCCACCGCGATGCCATCGATGGTCACTACAACATCAAGACCCGCGGGCAGGATGCTTGCCGACTTTGCGCCTTCCGACTTCGCCGCACTGGCTGCTGGCGATCCTGAAGTATCCGAACGCATGAGCTTGGAGATGCCCAACGTCCCGTCAGCCGCGCGTCGCGTCTTGACCGATCCCGACACATGAACATCAAGACCACGGACCCCAGCGGTCAGCAATTTCCAAACCCCTTGCTCCGCCGAAACGTCCGCACTCACGCGGTTCCCTGCCGCCGGATCATCAATCGTGAAGCCACGAACCCGCACGCCGCTGAACCAACCAACGCTCAGTTCATCGATAGTCACCGTGCCATTCACAGCACCAGACACTGCAGAAATGATGGTGCCTCGAAACAATCCCCAACTGACCAGCGTTGGGGTAGAAGCCAGCAACGCCATCAACAGCACAACCACGCCCGTAGGGGCGATCAGCATGGTGCGTTTCATGCTTGACTTTGGGGCGGACGCAGGACTGACTGAAGAATTCGCTTGCTCGTTCACGCCGTCAGTCTACGAGGGCAGCCGACCCATCGGTACGCGTCGGTACCGACCCGGTCTGCGCCGCACCCGAATGCCGCAACATCCGCTGTAACGCCACACGGGCCAGCGCGCGAGCCTCCGGATGCACCTGAACCACATTCGGCGTACGCCCCTCGGCGATGCCGTCGAGCACCCAAAGCAGGTGCTGCTGATCAATGCGGTACATGGTTGTGCACAAGCACTGGCAGTCCGAAAGAATGCGCACAAAGACATCACGCTTCGCGGCAGCTTGCGCAATCCGGTTCACCAAATGGATCTCAGTGCCAACAGCCCAGCGGCTGCCGGGCTGAGCGCGTTCGATAGTTTGAATAATGTGTTCAGTGGATCCACTGATGTCCGCTGCATCAACAACATCTTGCGAACACTCTGGGTGCACCATCACGGTGATACCGCCGCGATCTGCAAACTCCGCACGCACCTGATCAACATGCTCAGGTCGAAACATTTTATGGACGCTGCAATGCCCCGCCCAAAGCAAGACACGCGCAGCGCGAATCTCCGCATCGGTAAGCCCGCCTTGGTCCTTCTTCGGGTTCCACAGCGCAGTTTGCGCGGGCGTACCTGGGCATGCATCAAACTCGGTAACAAATCCTTTGCGCTTCGCAGTATTGCGCCCAAGGTGTTGATCCGGCAAGAAGAGAATCTTCACCTCTTCGCCCGTAGCAAGCGGCGTATCACCACCCGCAAGTGCCCAATCAAACACCTGCGCAGCGTTGGAACTTGTGCAACACGCCCCGCCCTTCGAACCCACAAACGCCTTAATAGCCGCGCTGGAATTAACGTAGGTAATCGGCACAATGCGAGCCTTCGTGCCCTTGGTAGCACGCTCAATAGCTTCCCACGCATCCACCGCCTCGTCATAGTGCGCCATGTCCGCCATCGAGCATCCCGCGGATAGATCCGGAAGCACCACCTTGACATGCTCACTCGTCAAGACATCAGCGGTTTCGGCCATGAAGTGCACGCCGCAAAAAACAATCCACTCGCTCCCACGGCGCTCGGCCTCTTCGGCAGCCATCTGGCTCAGTTTGAGGCTGTCCCCAGTCAGGTCTGCGTGTTGAACAACATCATCCTGTTGATAGTGGTGCCCAAGAATCAACACGCGATTCCCTAGCTCACGTTTACGCGCACGAATCCCCGCCGCCAGATCAGCGTCGGCCATGTGCAGGTAACTATCGGGCAATGCTGGCTGCCAAAGCATCCCGAAAGTGTAGGGCTGACATGAGTAGTACGACAAGGATTCCAAGTGACTGTCTGTAAGTGCCCAACAACTGTCTCACGATTTCGTTTGGACCTGCTTTGAAGCATCACGGTTTCGTACTGGCCCGCATTCGCCTTACGAGGATGGCCGCTGAGCGCGGCCCTATCCTCTCCGGCGCCTGCGGCCAGGGATCGCGTTGATGCATCAAGGTTTGTCGTGGGTCGGTTGTGGCATTGCGCCTGCATACTGACCCGCATTCGCCTTACGAGGATGGCCGCTGAGCGCGGCCCTATCCTCTCCGGCGCCTGCGGCCAGATGGGGGTGTTCCACAATCCTTGGCATGCACGTGCCTTCCGTGTTCGAGCCCCCGCAGTGAGCACGGGATCCTCGGTAAGCGGCGTGTGAAACTGAGAAGTCCGGCAGTTGGACGTACGCCCCGTGGGTGCCAACCGGACGAACAGATTCGCCCGAGGCTAAGCGGAACCTTGTGGAGCGCAGCCGTCCGCGTCCGAGGGTCCCGCGCGCAACGGAGGGGGCGGGGGACGTCTCAACTCACTTCAACCGCACGCACGCATACTGGCCCGCATTCGCCTTACGAGGACGGCCGCTGAGCGCGGCCCTGTCCTCTCCGGCGCCTGCGGCCAGATCACGGTGTTAGGAATTGCGTGGAATTCACGCCGTTAGTAGGCAGGGCAAACCCTTCGAAAATGGGGACAGTGGTGAACGGCACCTATTTCCGCGCTACGCTTTCGTCCCATGTCTGAGCCTCGCGAAATCCTTGTGCGTGCCCCTGCCAAGCTCAACTTGGCGCTCTCTGTCGGTGCACCCGGTGCAGATCGCATGCACCCCATCGCCAGTTGGATGGTCACCACCGACTTTGCAGATGATCTGCACCTTCGCCGTCTTGATGCAGGCCGCGACTCGCTCTATGCAATCATCTGGGCGCCCGATGCGCCGCGAACTTCGCTCATCGATTGGCCCATCCAGACCGACCTCGCCGTCCGCGCTCACTTAGAACTTGAACGCCACGTCGGCCGCAAGCTCCCGCTGCGGATGAAACTTGAAAAGCGAATCCCCGTCGGTGGCGGACTCGGAGGTGGCTCAAGTAATGCTGCAGCCATGCTGCGCGGCGTGAACGAACTCTTCGAACTTGGCCTTGACAACGCAACACTCGCTGAGATCGCTCGCGGCCTCGGTAGCGATGTGCCGTTCTTGGTGCGCGGGGGTAGCGCCATCGTGGAAGGCCTCGGCGAACGACTTGAACATCACGAACAACTTCCTGACATCCACGCAGTGCTGGTGTTCCCGGCAATCGCTTGCCCCACCGGCCCCGTGTATGGAAAGTTTGACACGCTCCGCCCAGATGCCGCGCTGCAAACTCACCGCGTCCGTGCACTTGCCGCCATGGATTCCCTCACGCATGATGCGCCCTTCAATGACCTGGCCGCAGCCGCCATCGCCGCTGTACCCGCTCTTGAAGACGAGATCGCAGAAGTACAAGAGGCCGCCGCCCGCACCGTCCATGTCAGCGGCAGCGGCAGCACGCTGTTCGTTCTGTGCGCTGGGCGACTGGAAGCCGACCTGATCGCCGAGCTGGTGCGAGCACGAGCGGGCCTTCCCGCCATCGCGGTCACTGTCCGCGGACACTGAAGTCCGCCGTTCGCCGCGCCACAAACGACACGACCAATAAGTTTCATGACACCGGGGAGGGCTACTATGACCGACTTACTCGCTTTGGAAACTTTAAACATGACCACGAGCACTACCAGCACCGGCCATCCCCCCGCATCCACGTTTGTTCCCGCCGTCATTGATGGCAGCAAATGGTCTGCGCTTGAACCTTTGTACTCGCAGCTGGTGGGCCGCACTATTCATGATTGCGCCGCGCTGGAGCGCCTGCTCCTTGACCGCAGCGAACTCGATGCAGCAGCCGAAGAATCGGCTGCCAATCTCTACATCCAGATGACGCGTCACACCGACGACGAACTCGCGCGCAAGCGCTACCTGGATTTCGTTGAGAACGTTGAGCCGGAACTCAAGAAAGTCGGCTTCGCCCTCGATCGCAAGATTGCCGAATGCCCGTTCGCCCAACAACTCGACCAGCAACGCTACAGCGTTCTACTCCGCAGCTTGCGCCGCTCGGTTGAGATGTTCTGCGAAGTGAATATTCCAATTGAGACCGAAGTCACCAAGCTTGACCAGCAGTACAGCGAAATCAACGGTGCCATGACCGTCACCTTTGACGGTGCAGAGCGCACGCTTCCACAAATGGCGCGCTACCTCGAAGAGACCGACCGCCCACGCCGACAGGCAAGCTGGGAGGCCGTCTCCGCCCGCCGCCTCAACGACGTCGATCGCATCAATGACATCTTTGACCACA
Source organism: Phycisphaerales bacterium (assembly GCA_044354475.1). Lineage (GTDB taxonomy): Bacteria > Planctomycetota > Phycisphaerae > Phycisphaerales > SM1A02 > UBA966. The sequence continues at coordinate 15,586 of JBIKZY010000019.1, read as the reverse complement.
TGCTGGCACACCGTCATCAGATGGCGCTGAATGGCGGATACTCAAACTTTCGAGACTTCCAACACGCTCGCCTGCAACGCTTTGATTACACGCCCGCCGACTGCACAACCTTCCACGAAGGTGCAGAAAAAGTGTGCGTTCCACTGTTGCGCAAACTCAACACTGAACGCGCAAAAGTCCTAGGAATTCCCGCCCTGAAGCCGTGGGACATCAAGGTCGATCTGCACGGCCGCGCGCCGCTCAAGCCCTTTGAAGGCGCAGAGGAACTTGTCGATCGTTCCAGCGCCATCTTCCATCGCATGGACCCTGAACTCGGGACCATGTTTGACAGCATGCGCCGCGGAGATTGCCTGGATCTTGAAAGCCGCAAGGGCAAAGCCCCAGGCGGTTACCAATACCAGCGGCAGCGCACCCGATCACCATTCATCTTCATGAACGCCGCCGGACTGCACCGCGACGTCATCACCATGGTGCACGAAGCCGGCCACGCATTCCACAGCCTGCTGGCTGCTCATGACCCCTTGGTTGCCTACCGAAGCAGCCCGATGGAATTTGCAGAAGTTGCCAGCATGAGCATGGAATTGCTCACCTTCCCCTACCTGGAAGAGTTTTACTCATCAGACGACGCAATGCGCGCGCGACGCGATCACCTTGAGTCGCTCAGCACCATGCTCCCGTGGATCGCAAGCATCGATGCATTCCAGCACTGGGTCTATCTGAACCCCACGCACACGCGCAAAGATCGCGAGCAGTATTGGCTGCACCTCAATGACCGCTTTGGATCCGCCATCGACTGGACGGGGCATGAGAACTCGCTGCAGACCATGTGGCACCGCCAACTGCATATCTTCGGCCTTCCCTTCTACTACATTGAGTACGGCATCGCGCAGCTCGGCGCACTGCAGATGTGGATGCAGGCAAAGCGCAACCCAAGCGATGCGCTCGGCAACTACAAGAAGGGCTTGGCACTCGGCTCCAGCCAGCCGCTCCCAGCCTTGTTCAAGGCAGCCGGCCTGAAATTCTCCTTTGGACCGGAAACCATGGGTGAATTGATGCATGAAGTGGGCGAAACCATCGCTGCTTCACCGGCATAATCACTGGCATGATCATTGCCCTTCACTCTTCGTTCCCACTCTCATTCGTCACTCGACAGATACACGGTCTCCCCCTATGAAGAATGTCCTCGTTCTCGGCGCTGGAAAAATTGGTCGCATGGTTGCAAGTCTTCTGCAGGGCTCCGGCGACTACCAAGTCCGAGTGATGGACTCGCATGAGAGTTCCATCGCAGAAACGCTGGCGCTGGCTCCGGGTGCGCAAGGTATGCACGGGCGCTTCAATGACCCCGCCGCCGTCGACAAGGCGCTCGCTGGACAGTGGGCGGTGGTGAGTTGTGCACCGTTCTTCTGTAACCCAATGATCGCCGAGCACGCCAAGGCTGCTGGCGTTCACTACCTTGATCTGACCGAAGACGTTGCCGTGACCAGGAAAGTCATGGAGCTCGCCAAGGGTGCCAAGACTGCGTTCATTCCGCAATGCGGCCTTGCGCCCGGCTTCATCACTATTGCCGCCAATCATGTCATTCAAGGCATGGGTGCAATGCACGAAGTGAAGATGCGCGTCGGCGCGCTTCCGGAGTTCCCATCCAACGCACTGAAGTACAACCTCACCTGGTCCACTGACGGTCTCATCAATGAGTACATCCAGCCCTGCGAGGCTGTTGTTGACGGCCACGTCACCGTCGTTCCTGCGCTCGAAGGGCTCGAGCACATGATGATTGACGGGATTGAGTTTGAAGCCTTCAACACTTCCGGCGGACTTGGAACCTTTGCGTCCACGCTGGAGGGCAAGGTGAAGCACCTGTCCTACAAGACCATGCGTTACCCCGGCCACAACGCCATTCTCAAGCTTCTTTTGTGGGATCTGGGATTCCGCGAGCATCGCGAGGAATTGAAGGCCGTATTCGAACGCGCCCTACCCACCACCGCACAGGACATCGTGGCGATCTTCGTGAGTGCCACTGGCGACATTGGCGGTCGGCACACCGAACGCACCTACGCAAAGATCGTTCGACACAAAGAAATCGGCGGCCATCATTGGACTGCCATTCAGATCACTACTGCATGCGGCATCACCGCCGTGCTTGATCTGCTGCGCGAAGGCAAACTTCCGTCACACGGATTTGTGCGCAACGAAGACGTAGCGTTCAGCGACTTCATCGCCAATCGCTTCGGTAAGCACTACGGGTAAGGTGCTGCGAGGCGTTTGCCCCACGCGCGAACGTCAGTCCTTGTCTTTGCCGCTCTTCTTCTGCTTGGGAGCATCCTTGCCGCGTCCTTCGCCACCCATGTTGGGGCGACGATCGGGACCACCGCGCATGCCATCATCACGCGAACCGGGGCCGCCCATCATTGGGCCATGTTGCGGGCCGGGGCCACTCTGCATGTTGCCACCCATCATCGGGCCGCCCATGATCATTCCACCCGCCATCGGGTCACCCATGATCTCTACGCGGCGGATCTCTTCACGACGATCCTCGCGGTTGTCTCGACCATCGCCACCATCGCGGTCGCGACCATTACCCTGACCAATCGACACTCCAATCAAGAAGATCAGCACACCCAGCGAGATAAACAGCCACAAGCGAATTCGGTGAACAGTCTTCTCCAACTTCTTGATACGACCTTCACACGGGCAGCAGCAAGAGGCGGATGTGGAGCAAGCGGCAGTGGTCGAAGCGGCAGTGTCAGTCATAGAAGTAACTCCTTGTGACATCAGTTTGCCACAAATTCCGGAATCGGGACAAGTCTCTCAACGCAAAGACCAGCCCCTCCAGACACCGCCCACGACAGAGACCGCCCGAATCATCAATGCGCGCGCTCTAACACCCCTATTTCCGGAAGCAGCACCGTTGGCGCACATGCGCAGCATCCCCGGAATTCACTGCCCCGATCCACACCGCACCGTGATCACCACCACCTCGGGCGCGCAATGCACCCGCAGTGGAAACCACGCACCGGCGCCCACGCTCACAAAGAGCGCGCATCCATTGCGCTGGTAAAGGCCCGCGCTCAATCGATGCGCAAACGAAACATTCGCGCGCGGCTTGCCCTTCCACGCCACCTGCCCGCCGTGCGTGTGTCCACTCAGTGTCAGTGGAATGCCAAGGCGCGCGGCAGCATGAAACGCCTTCGGGTTGTGCGCTAACAACAGATGCGGCGTCTGTGGCAACTCCGCCACGCGCTGGTCAAGCGCTCGCACCGTACTGGCCCAATCAACACCGCCAACCAATAGCGGATCACTGGCATCGCCCACCGGCACCACCGCGCCATGCAACACCTGCAAGCCGCGCATAGAAGCCATGGCCGCCAGCATGTGCCCGTCATCAAGATGATCGTGATTGCCAAGGACCAAGAACCGCCCGAGCGGCGCCTCCATTGATCCCATGGCAGACAACAATTCCTCCGCCCCCATGTGATGCAAATCTAAATCCACCACATCACCCGTGCACGCCACCATGTCGGGCTTCAGGCATGCCACGCGTTCCACCGCATCAAGCGCTTGCTCAACGTGCATCAACTCACCAAGATGGAAGTCCGTCAAGTGCGCAATCCGCACGCCGTCATACGCGTGCGGCCAATGCGGAATACACACCTCCACCGTGCGCACCTCAATCGGCTGTGCACGATGGCGCCGCCCCAGCAACCCCAAGGTGAGACGGTCTGCCGTCTTCGTGAGGACAATGTGCCGGATCTTGGCGCGCAGAAATAGTTTGCTCCGCGCCATGCTTCCTCCTCAGAAGCGAACTGAAACGCCACCAAACAGCCCGCGCAAGCCAGCATCCACCGTGGATGGACCATCCTGCATATCGAAGTCAAACAGGCGGTACCCAAACTCCACGCCAATGTTCTCATTGATCATAAATGCAATGCCAGCGCGCAACAGCCAAATGATGTCTGCGTCCGGGATCGATGGCCCCACGCCAGCATTGGCGTAGATACGCAAGTCCTGCACAAGCGGTACTCGTCCATCGCAGCCGATCTGCACGTCAATTCCCGCACCTCCATAGAGGCATCCAACGGTGCGATCAAAACTTGATGAACTGGGAACGGTGACATTCTCCACCGTCTGGTCGTAATGAAACAGCAGCGCTCCACCAAGCAACAGAAACTGCGGGTCAAAGAGCGGTCGCCCATTTGCACCAAACGCCTTGGATGCCGCGTCGCGGTTGTCACCCTCATCACTCCACGCCCACGGTTCATCAGCACTGGGGCGGTACACCACGTACCCCACTTCGGCGCCTGCCATCCACGCGCTGTAGCTGCCCTTGATCTGATCGCCCACCGAAATGTTCGTGTCGCCAAAGGTCCCGCCCTTGACGGCGTTCTCATTGCCTGAAGTGGACGCTGAGAATCCCATGCCTCCAAACCGCCAGCGCCCGATGGTCACGGCAAACTCGCCAGCAACCCCAGCGCTGTTGCCTTCCACCGCCAAGTCATCATTCAAATCGAACGATGTGCCGCCGCTGCCAACTTGCGCCGTGCCGGTGAGCCTGGGGACCCACACGCCCACATCCGCCGTCACGGCCGGTGCTTCCGCCACGCCAAGAATCCGTGCAGCCGATGAGTCGGGGGGAATCGCGCCCGGCGCAGATGAAGCCGAGGAAGGCAATGAAGCCGATGAAGCCCATGAAGCCGATGGCGCCAATGACGCCGATGAAGGCACTGCCGCTGAACTCCCCGTTGAAGAAACAGGCACGGCAGCCTGCATCATCAACCAACCTGCGACAATGAAAGTCACCATGACGGAAGCCTACCCATCAAGCCCCCCACCGCCACCACCCAAGCCTCGGCGTCCGCCCGGGGCGGTCGATCTGGGGCGTGGCACGTGGATTCGTCCGCAAGACATGGAATGGAGCTTCACCACCGCACGTGGCCCGGGTGGTCAGCACGTCAACAAGGCCAGCACCGCCGCCATTCTCCGCGTCCGCGCGGTGGACATTGGCGGTCTGGACGATGCCGCCCTGGAACGCCTGCGCGCCATCGCCATCAGTGTGCTGGTGGGTGATGGCGAACTGCTGTACCGCTGCGACCTGCACCGCAGCCAGTTGCAGAACAAAGACGCCTGCGAAGGCCGGCTCCGCACCATGGTTTCCCAAGCGGCCGTCCGTCCGAAAGTCCGCAAGAAGACCAAGCCCACCTGGGGAAGCGTCCAGCGCCGACTGGAAGGCAAGAAGAAGGACGGCCAGCGCAAACAGGGCCGACGCTGGCGCGACGACAACTAAAAAAGACGTGGCCCCCGGACGAATCCGGGGGCCACGCAGAACTCACTTTGTCACCCCACCCAGCGGGGTGCGTTCACATCAGACCGGGCATGGTCCCCATGAACCGAGCATCAGACCAAGGTCAGCACCGTTCACGATGCCGTCATTGTTGAGGTCGGCTGGGCAGCCAGGGCAAACACCCCATGAGCCGAGGAGCAGACCAAGGTCAGCACCGTTGACGACATTGTCGTCGTTCAGGTCAGCTGGGCAAGGCGGAGTGGTTTCCACCATTCCGAGAGTGACGATCCACTGGTTGGTCTGATCGACCTCTGGGACGAACGCGCCACCATCGTCGCAGATGCCATTGGGGTCAGTGCTCTGCACGTACCAAGGAGCCGTCGAACCTGCACCACCAACGCCACCGAAGACGTTGTTGGTGGCTGGATCGCAGCCGCCACCGATCAGACCACTGAGAACAACCACGATTGGGTCGGTGTTGCCAGTGAGGCTGAGGGCGGTTGGCAAGCTGTAGGTGAGCAGGCCAAATCCACCGAGAACAGAGAACTCCTTCTCAGAGATCAGCACCAACTCTGGTCCAACTGGGTCGCCGCCGTCAGTGTCGCGGTAGAGACCGAGCTTCGCAGTGAACGGACCGCCGGCAAAGGCAACCCCGTCAGCCCCGTATTTAACGTTGGACACACCAACGGTCACGCATCCGAGCGCGCCGGTGTTGAGGCCAGAGAAACTACGAGCCATCTTGACTTCCGTACTGAAAAGGGTGTCATCCGTGCCGCAGGTGAGCAAGCAACCACGGCTGTAGACGGAGACCGTCTGATCCGTGTTCTGCGTGACCGACGATGCAACTGTGTAGCCACAGGTGTCACCGAAGCTTGGGCAGGTCGAAGCAACGGCGGTGAGCTTCAACACGTAATTGTTGAACACACCATTGCCGCATGGGTTGAGGTCAAACTCCTGAGGAGCCACGTAGATGGAGTACGTGCCAGCTGGGAGGCAGTACGACGTAGTACGCGGGCATGAACCGGTGCCAGTCTTAATGAATTGCGTGGCGCAAGGCAAGCCGTTGAACATGGTCGTGACCACGTTGGAAGCACTGAACGTTTCAGCGGTCACAGTCATTCCGGATGGAATGGTGAACACGTACGCGTCAATGTCACGGGTACCACCGCTGGCCCAGAAGGTGCCACCGATGGTCGTTGGGGTTCCAACAGCAACATTGATGGACTGGTACTGAGCAACCGTTTCAACGCAGCCATTGTTGATGGCCTGTCCACAGGTCTCAACTTCTGCTGTCGTGAAGGACGGCAGTGAGCATGGCTCGGGCAGGTTGAAGAGAACCGAACCAGTGCCGGTGACGCCCAAGTCGTAACTCGACACGCAGAGTAGGTAGGTGCGTCCAACCGAGACGCTGACCGTGAGGCTTGAAGCGTACGGAAGACCACCAGTGGTGTTGCATGTACCGCCTGCGCCGTCATCGTTGCAACCAACCAACACGTCTGGAAGCGTGTTGTAGTTGAAGGTCGCTGGACTGGTGCCCATGTCGTAGATGGCCATCTTGGTATCAACAGTCGTCGTACCGCAGTTCGACGTAGTTACTTCGCCGTTGGCGACTGCCGTGAACTTGTACCAAACGTCGTTGTTGCACTCATCGTTGCCGGAAGAGCAGGTTGCACCGTAGTTCGGTCCATCCTGAGTGGCGCCAATGTTGTTGAAGGGCTTGCTGCCGTCAGCGGTCACCAGGGTTGGGCTGGTGGCGCAGTTGTTGGCGGGCGCGCCTGGGGTGCAGTTGTAGACGAAGACGCCGCACTGGCTCACAGCCAGGTCAACGCAGCCTGAGCTCCACGTGGTGTCGCAGCATGACGGATCAAGCGCGCACACTGAGCCGCAGCAAGTTATGTCAACGCAACCTGGGGTGGCATGCACTGTGCCGCAATCACCGGTGCCGGGGCAGCCAGCGGCTGTCCCGGTGAAGGTGACGGTAATTGCACCAGCGCCAGTGGCGCCGTTGTAACCACCAACGCGAGCGTAGTAGGTGGTGCCCGCAGCCACGGTTTGCGTGACCGAGGAGTAGTACTGCTGGCAACCAGCATCAGCTGCAGAGTCGCCGTTGCAACCGACTGCAACCAACGAAGCGCAGCTACCTGAGTACAGCACCAAGGAGGTGTCGTATGAGCCCGCCAAGCAGGTGGAGAAGGTGGCGCTGCCAGCCTCTGTTGCGGTCCACTTGAACCAAACATCCTTGGTCGTGGGGGTCCAGTTGAGGAAGGTGCCGGGGCACAAAGCGTCAGTCACAGCTGGAAGAGCCGTGGCGGTTGCCGTGGTGGTGTCGAACGCCGTGGCGACGCCGGCGACCAGCGTGGGTGCCGTGACGCATTCGTCTTGGGCGAATACGACGGGACATGCACAGAGCACTGTCGCGGCGCAAGCGGTGAAGAAGGTGTTTCTCATGGTTCGTTGCATCCTTGTAAATGTGAACGGGGACTTCAATGCCTTTAAATGCGGGGACGGTGACAAGCCAGGCACTGTGGACTTGTCACCGACACGTAGTGAAATAAATACAAACCTGACACACTCATAAACGTAATCCAACCCGTCTTCCCGTCATGGGAAACGAGAACTTCGACTGACTCGACAATAATGACGTCATCCGTGAGGAACACAACATGTCATTTCCGTAAAAAGACGGAAATTTCGTGCGTGTTATCTGCCACTCAGATCCGTACGGCGCCGGATCCCTTGACAATCTCGCCGATAACCATGGCGGTTTCCCCCATCCGCGCCAACTTGGTGCATACGGCATCAGCGAAAGCTGGTCGAACGATCAGCGTGTAGCCAATCCCCATGTTGAAGACGCGGTACATCTCATCTTGCGCCACATTTCCGTGTTCGCGCAGGAACGGGAAGATGGGGTTGGGTGTCCAAGCGGCCGGGTCGAGGACGGCGTCCACCTTGGGGCCGAGCGCCCGACAGAGATTGCCAGGGAGCCCGCCGCCGGTGATGTGCGCCATCCCGCTGACGACCTTCTTCTTGCGGTACCCGGACAGAAGCTTGATGATTGGCTTGGCGTAAATCCGGGTGGGCTCAAGTAGAACCTTCCAGAGTGGATCCGGACCAAGTTCCGGGTAGATCCGGTCAAGGTCAAGCCCGGCGTCCTTGATGATCCGGCGGACCAGTGAGAAGCCATTGGCGTGCACCCCGGAAGAGCGGAGGCCGATGACCACGTCGCCCTTCTTCACTCGGGCCGCGTCAACCACGCGCTCCAATTCCACTACGCCCACGCAGAAGCCAGCGATATCAAAGTCTCCGGGCTTGTAGATGTCCGGCATCTCCGCGCATTCGCCGCCGATGAGCGCGCATCCAGCGATTTCGCAGCCCTTGGCAACGCCTTCGATCATCTTGGCGGTTGCCTCGGGATCAAGCTTGGAAAGCCCCAAGTAATCAAGGAAGAACAGTGGCTCGGCGCCTTGAACGATGAGGTCATTGACGTTCATCGCCACGCAGTCGATACCAACCGTGTCATAGATCTTGCGCTCTGCGGCAAGGAGCACCTTGGTGCCAACGCCGTCAGTGCAGCCAACCAGCACCGGGTCACGGTAGTTGTTCTTGAACAGTTTCTGGTTGTAATCAAGCCGGAACATGCCCGCGAACGCGCCGTGTTGACCCATGACGCGCGGCCCATGCGTGCGCTTCAGGAGACCCTTGATGCGATCGACCACCTCATCACCAGCGTCGATATCGACGCCCGAATCTTTGTAGGTCAGGGGCGTTCGGATGACTGCGGGTGCCGGGGCTGTGACGACATCAGACATACCCTCCATACTACAACGCAGCGACTGGCGGTTTCACAAACGGAATGAGCAGCAATCCCGGGATTCCTGCCAGCATGGCTACCACTAAGAATCCCGGGTAATCGAGCGCCTCTGCCACGGCGCCGCTCATGCCCCCTGCCACCGCATTGCCCGCCGCCATCAGCGCCGTGAGCAACGCATACTGCGTGGCGGTGTAGCGGCGATCGCAGATGGACATGAGGAATGCCACAAATCCGCTCGTCACCATTCCAATGACTATGTTCTCAAGCGCGATGGCGGGCATGAGCGCCCACACGGGTGGCGCAACTGCCGGTGTGGCATGCACGGTTGCGCCGTAGGCAATGGCCAGTGCCAAGAACCCAGCAATGCTTAACGAATGCGCAAGGCCAAATATCCACAAGCAGCGGATGATCCCCAAGCGCGCCACCATCCAACCACCCGCCGCGGCGCCGACGATGGTCATGGCGAAGCCGAACGCTTGGCGGACCCAGCCAATCGACTCCGCCGAATAGGCGAGTCCCTTCATGAGGAGCGGCGTGGTGATGTTGGTGGCAAGTTGGTCTGGCAACTTGAACAGCAAGACGAAGGCCGCCAAAAACAGCACGCGCCCGCCCCATGCTGAGTAGAAACGCGCGACTGGCTGCACCAGCGATTCGGTGAGCGTTGGTCGTGTGCCGCTCGCCAGTTCGGGTTCACGCGCACTGAGTGTTGCCACCACGCCAAGCCCCATGGCAAGCGCTGCGCCGAGTGTTGCGAAGCGCCACGTGATGGTCTCCGCTACCAGCAGCACGCCGGCACCCAAGACCACGAATGCAATGCGGTAGCCAGATACGAATGTGCTTGCACCGGCACCGAGTTCCGTGGGCGCAAGCGATTCGGTGCGGAACGCGTCGGCCACAATGTCTTGTGTGGCGGAGAAGAACGCGGCGGCGCATAGCAGTGCGAAGAAGATTCGGTTGTGCAGCGTGGCGGCGGCGAATTCGTCGGGAGTCCATTCGATGCCAGGCGCGGGGTCGGTGGGTACAGGTCCCCACAGCGAGAGTGCGACGAGCGCCAACAGGGCGAGCGACTGTGACACCACCAACCAACCGCGGCGGCGGCCGAGGCGCCCGAACAGCGGTAGCGACGTGCCATCAACAATGGGTGCCCACAGAAACTTCAGCGCGTACGGCAACGTGCAGAATCCCAGGGCTCCGATCGCGGTGACACTCCAACCAGCGCTGGAGGTCCATGCCTGCGTCACCGTGGTGACCAAGACGTTGGGCACTCCGCCTGCAAACCCCAGGGCCAATAGCACCAACATCGTCCGGCTTCCATAAAGCGCGGCGAATGACGAGCGAGAAGTTGTTGCAGTGGAGGGCCGATCCGTGGCCATAACGGAAGGTTACCGATGCGCACCACCGCGCAATGGCAAAACGACAGGACCCCGACCGTGAGGCCGGGGTCCTGAATCAATCATGCAGGTCGTGCTGACTTATGAGCGACGACGGCGTCCACCGATCAAGCCAGCGACTCCCAGAAGAGCCATTGCGCCTGGAGCTGGGACGAGCGTTCCGTTCACGTCCACCAGAAAGCGGCTCGGTGTCGGGGAAGCGCCGAGTGTGTAGAACGCATCGAACGCACCGCTGGCTTGATAGTTAAACATGCCGAAGCCGTTGATAGACGCGCCAGTCGTCGGCGCATTCACAACACGCCAGCCGTTGGCTACATTCGCCGCATTGGCACCGGTGAACTCGATGCCGATCCAGAACCCACCGAGGCCCGCGTTGGAGACGGTTTCCAGGTTCAGGGTGACACCCGATACCGCGCCCGTGTTAACGAGCTGAGTGACGCTAGCGGTGCCAGCGCCGAGGGAAGCGGAGGAGTAGATCTCGTAGTTGGCTCCTCGGCCGAAGTCGACGCCGTCGAAGGTCATTTCAGCGGCAAAGATCTTGATGCCAACATCAACCAACGCACCGGATGCTACGAGGCGGCGAATGCCGACGATCGCGCTGTCGACCGCGAGCTGGGTCTGGCCCGCGCCCACGGCGGTAAAGCAGTTCATGTAAGTGATTACTGAAGCGCCAGCGTTAAAGCGGGAGCCAGTTTCTGTGCCGCCGCCGTAGACGAGAGCGGCGTTCGATGCGGACGTGGCGACGAGCGCTAGGGTAGCGGTGGCGAACAAGAGGGATTTCATCTGTGGGAACTCCAAACAAGGGAAAGGGAAGGGAAATAAAGAAACAAGCGAAGCCGTGTTTCAATCTGCTCGGCGCATTCGCCGAACCAGACGCCCTTCAACCAACCTCTCGTATCGCCCCAGAACCAATACAAAGTGCCCCCCATTTGGGGTGGGTCAAGTAATGGTGCTTAGATTTTGTTAACCGGTGCGGGTGGGGTGCCGGCAATGTAGTCAAATAACTAGGCAGTTACACCAAAAACCCCTGGAAAATGGGGTTCTGCGGTGCTAGCACATGTGAAATCACTACCGCCCGTTCGGGCTAGGCGTGGCTGTGAACCACTGCCGTCAGGCTGCTCAACATCATCGAGCCGAGGTCGGCGGGACTCTCTGCCACATTCAGCCCGCAGCTACGCAAGGCATCCATCTTCGCCTGCGCGGTGTCATCGGCACCGCCGATGATGGCACCGGCGTGACCCATACGACGTCCGGCAGGAGCAGTGCGCCCCGCGATGAACGCCACCACTGGCTTGTGCTGCATGTTGGCCTGGATCCATCGGCCGGCCTCCACCTCGTCGGTGCCGCCGATTTCGCCGATCATGATGACGCCGTCCGTATCTTGGTCGGCGGCGAACATTTCCAGGATGTCGATGAAGTTCAGACCCTTGACCGGATCGCCACCGATACCCACGCAGGTGGACTGACCGATGCCGCGTTCACTGGTCTGCCAGACAGCCTCATAGGTCAGCGTTCCGGAGCGACTGACGATGCCAACGGCCTTGCGGGTAGCAGCGTCGAGCCGGTGAGTGTGAATATAGCCCGGCATGATGCCGATCTTGCAGCCACCTTCGTAGCGACCGGGGGTGCCGGTCTTGCGCCCAGGCGTGATGACGCCCGGGCAGTTTGGACCGACGAGAACCGATTCGGGGTAGCCAGCGAGGCGCGCGCGTACGCGGATCATGTCTTGCACCGGAATGCCTTCGGTGATGGCCACAATGGTCTTCACGCCGGCATCGGCGGCTTCAAGAATGGCGTCGGCGGCAAATGGCGGCGGCACAAAGATCATGGTGGCGGTAGCACCGGTGGACCGAACAGCCTGCGCAACGGTGTCGAAGATCGGCAGGCCGTTGGCGTCTTTCTGACCGCCCTTGCCTGGGGTGGTTCCACCAACCATGCGCGTTCCGTACTCAAAGCAGCCCTTGGTGTGGAAGGCGCCTGATGTGCCAGTGATTCCTTGGCAGATGACCGAAGTGTTACCGTCAATGAGGATCGCCATAGGTGCTTCAGGGGGCTCGGGATGCGAGGCGCCAACGATCGGCGCGGGCGGGCGAGGATAGCCGAACCCGATACGATCGTGGACGATGAGCACTGCGCCGCTGCACGAAATTCATGAGGCGATCACGGCGTCGATCGCTGCGCACCCTGCCACCGCGCGGATTGGCCAACTGCTGGCGATTGACCGTGAATCGGCGGGACAGCTCTTGGGCGCTATGCGTGAAATTGCCTTTCCGGGGTTCCACCTCATGGAGGGCGCCGAAGGCAGCGCGGCGGGTGCCGTTCATAGCGCGACCAGCAAGCGTGAGGACGACCAGCGCGGTGACGGTGGCGCGGTCCGCGAAGTACGAGCCGCTCGCGAGCGCAGTGATATTGAAGCGTTCGTCGCCGAGCGAGTACCGGCATTGAAACTTGCATTGGAGCAGTGCATCAATGCCGCGCGGTGTTCGGCAGGCGGTCCTGCGATCGACCGACCTGATGGCGCTGCCGACCGCATCTGCAGTGAGGTACTTGCACAGATCCCGGCGATCCGCGCCGCACTGGCTGCCGATGTTGAAGCTGCGTACCGCGGCGACCCGGCCGCGCGCAGTATTGCGGAAGTGATCTTGTGCTACCCCGGAATTACTGCCTTGACGGCACATCGGTTTGCGCATGAATTATGGATTCGCGAAGTGCCGATTCTGCCACGCATGCTTGCGGAGATTGCGCACTCTGCGACGGGCATTGATATTCACCCCGGTGCGCAGATTGGCCGCGGCGTGTTCATTGACCACGGAACTGGAGTGGTGATTGGCGAGACCTGCACTATTGGTGAAGGTTGTCGGATTTATCAGGGCGTAACGCTTGGTGCAAAGAAATTTGAGCGAGATCCCGATGGATCGCTGCGCAAGGGAACCAAGCGGCATCCAACGCTCGGCGCACGCGTCACTGTGTATGCCGGCGCAACGATTCTCGGTGGCGATACCGTGATTGGCGATGGTTCCGTGGTTGCTGGTGGCGTCTTTGTCATGCAAAGCGTGCCGCCTGGACATTTGGTTGCAAATCAGAAGGCGCAAGTGCGCGTGCTTCCGCACGGAGAGGATCCAGCATGAATGAGCAAAGCCACCGATTTGGACTGCGCGGTTTGTCGGCGCTGGCACTGGCACTTTCGTTCGTGGCGCTGTTAGTTGCTGTGCCCGCTGCGATGCCGGTGAGTCTGGCGCGCGACGCGACGCCGGGGATTGATCCGGCAACGTTGTACGCGCATGTGCATGTGATGGGCGCAAGCGCCAGCGCGGGATTTGGGGTTCGTGCCCCGCTGCCGCGCACGCATCCGGCACGGCTTGAGCCGATGACGGTGGCGCGCCTTGCTTCCATGGCACGGGTGAGCGCGGGCGAGGTAACCGGCGACGCCTCTGGCCTTTTCTTTACCAATCCAGGCGTGATGGGTAGCGCGCAGGTGGATGCAACACTCACACAAGAGCCGCGCGTCACCATGGTCTTTGCGGACGACTTTCTGTTTTGGTTTGTGTACGGGGCGCTCAGTGCGGACCGAACTCCCATCAAAGATGAATCGCAACGCTTGCAGCTGCTGGAGCGGGGCCTTGCGCAGCTAAACCGGATTGTGGACGCCGGTGTGCCGCTCGTAGTTGGTGATGTGCCGGATATGTCGCTTGCGGTGGGCAAGATGCTTTCCAAAGCGCAGATGCCAAAGTTGGAAACCATTGCGCTTGCCAATGAACGCATTCGTGCGTGGGCCAAGGACAAGCCACGCGTGGCGATACTGCCATTGGCAAAGTTGGTTGATGACCTGCGCTCCGGCAAACCCTTCGAGGCGGGGCGTCGCAGTTGGAGCGAAGAGGTGGATGGCGCACTCATTCAACGCGATCAGTTGCATCCAACATTCACCGGCAGCGTGGCGCTGCTGGCGTGCACTGAACAAGCTGCAAACGAGCGGTTTCTTGGAGTAAGGCAACCAAATGCGCCGGGCGCACCAGTGGCGTTTGAACACGACCCGACCAAGGTTGCCGAGCGCATCCGGGAGGCGGCGGGTGACGGGGTGGGTGCGGGTGCGGGTGCGGGTGCGGGTGCGGGTGCAGGTGCGGGGGCAGCCGCCAAGGGTGCTAACGCGCGCTAGTTTGGCGCTAGAAGTTGCGCAAGTTTACGACGTGCTTCAACATCAGGGGTCTTGGAAATCAATTCGTTCACCCACGTATCGGCGGCAATTCGACCATCGACGGCGCGCACTGCTGGCAGCAATGCCTGCGCATCCATGTCGAGGCGCGGCGCGCGCATGGCACTCTTGAGTGCAGTGAGTGTGACTGGGTCGCGCAGCGTTGGGATATCAAGCGCCCACAGGTGCCACAACATGTCACGCTGTTCATCGGTTGGATCCCGAGCGATCGACCATGCTTCCATGAACTCTGCGCGTGTGCCCGCGCGAAAGATCGGCCCAAGAGCAATGCGCGCCACTGCGTCTTGCGCACCCTTTGCTTTGGCAAGTTTCCACAACTGCGCGGCGACCGTGTCATCGCCAGCAAGAACCAGGTCACGCATGGCGCGCGCGCACGACTCGCGGGTCACTGCGGGGTCGGCGTCCTTCAGCTTCTCAAGTGCAGCGCGTGCCGAATCACGGAGGTCCATTTCACCAGCTACCAGTGCTGGCGCATGATCGCGGCCGGGCAGCATGGCAAGTGTCTTGGGCGCGGGCATCGTCATGAGTGGATCGCCGATGGTGGCGATGCGCCACACCTGTGCGATTGGATCACCGGGCCACTGTCGCCCAGCCACCAAGAACGGCGTGAGCGCGGCAAGACGCTGAATGAGGGTGGCGGGCGGCACGAAGGCGGTCAGATACGGTTCGTGCACTGAACCAACGTAGGCATACACGCCGTGATCGAGCCATCGACCACCGACGGTGTAGGCAGCATCGGGGGCTTGCAGTGAGAAACTGTGAATCATGGAAAGCGCCATGGGCTTTCGCAGGACGGGGATGTCGGTGGATGGCGCGTTTGATGAGGTCTCCACCTCAAAGAAATCAGCATTGCCGCTGGAGTTCATGAAGAGAACATCCGGACCGATGCCCTTGGG
>JBIKZY010000124.1:0-6676 GCA_044354475.1 Phycisphaerales bacterium | reverse complement strand
GCCGCGAGAAACATCATTCTCATGGGTTGGGCAGAACCGGGGATTGGAATGATGTGGGGATGCACTACATACTTAAACACGAAATTCAGAGACTCCAACCATCACGCAGTCGTCCAATTCCTTCATGGTTTGGCACATTGTTCCTTAATAATTGAACCCGGGCACTCTGGCGCGAATTTATTTCACCATTCCTGAGATTCCATGATGGGTGCGGGGGCTGATTTACGTTTCTATTTATAGAGGCTTCTGCCGCCGTTTACTTGGTGGCAAGCCTTGCCCCGATGCCCCAGCACGTCCGAGTGCTCTGGGGCTTTTCTCTTTTTACCAGTGAATCCCCCCTGTCGGCGCCGGGAGCGCTCGCCGTACGATCTCCTATGAATCCCATGCCTACCGCAGCCACCGCCATGCGTCATCCAGAACCGCCCACTACGCCCGGCCTTGGCCGTGTCTACAACTTCTCTGCCGGTCCGGCGTGCATGCCAGAGAGCGTCTTGGCGCAACTCCGCGACGAGATCACCGACTTTGACGGCAGTGGCATTGGCCTTCTGGAGTTGAGCCACCGCGGTCCGGCCTACGACCGAATCTTGGCCGATGCATTTGCAAGTGTCCGCGCATGCGCCGGCGTTGGTGCCGACTGGGAAGTGTTGTTCCTCCCCGGCGGATCAATGCAACACTTCTCATTGATCGCCATGAACTTCGTGCCCACAGCGAAAGCTGGCGCGGAACAACCGTGGGTTGCCTTTGCAGACACGGGGCTTTGGTCGCACAAGGGTGAAAAAGAAACAGCGTGTGTGCGTCCGACCAAGAAAGTATTTGATGGCGCAACGTGCCGATTCGACCACGTTCCATCCGATGCTGAAATCGCAGATTGCACCGGTGCTGCGTACTTTGCCTATTGCTCGAACAACACGGTTGAAGGTACGCAGTTTGCGCGGCCGCCGCACGTCGCTGCGCCGCTGGTGTGTGACGCAACCAGCGACATCTTCTCGCGACCGTTTGACCTCAATGCGCATGAATTGCTCTTTGCAAGTGGCCAGAAGAATCTGGGCGCCAGCGGCATCACTATGGTGCTTGTAAAGAAGTCATTCTTAGAGCGCGCTGATACTTCGCTGCCACCGATGCTCAGCTATGCAAACTTTGCCAAGACTGAGTCACGCCCGAACACGCCCCCGACGTTTGGCGTCCGTGTGATTGGTCTCATGGCACAATGGACCCATGAATTTGGCGGACCGGTGGCATTTGGCCCGCGCAATGCGGCCAAAGCGGCACACATCTACAAGGCGATCGATGGCAGTGGCGGCTTCTACCGTCCTTCCATGCGCGCGGATTGTCGCAGCGATATGTCCATCAGTTTCCAACTGCCCAGCGACGCGCACGTGGACCGTTTCGTAGCGGAAGCAGAGAGCGAAGGACTGTGCGGACTGCGCGGACATCGCGAGTGGGGCGGCATCCGTGCTTGCGTTTACAACGCGTTCCCGGCGAAGGGCTGCGAAGTATTGGCAGACTTCATGGGAGCGTTTGCTAAACGGAACGGCTGATGGCAGCGATAGCGGAAAAGTTGCCAGTGCGGAATGCGCGCGCCGTTGTTGTTCTATGGGTTGCCGCATTGCTCGTGGGTGCATTCATCATTCTGTGGCCCGTGTCGGCCGGGATCGTTGCAACCAACGACGACATCAAGTTTCTGCGCGAGCCGTCGTGCGCACTGCCAGTGTGGGATCGGGTGTGCGATGCGTGGACGCACTCAGCGAGCTTCCGACCATTGGAGATCATCGTGAGCGCTTCCTGTGATGCCACAACACTGGCATGCGGGTGGGTTATGCCGGTGCAGGCGCTCGCGTTGGTGGTGTTGGCGTGGGCAGTAGTGGGATTGGCAGATCGCGTGGCGCCTGGAAACCGGGCGGTGGCGCCGATCGCACTGCTTTGGATTGGACTTTCGCCGCCCACCACCACCGCTGCATGGCAGATGGATGCGGCATCGCAAGCGTGGAGCGCTGCACTTGGTGCCTGGGGAATGCTGTTCGCGTGGCGCGCATTTGCTGCGGCACGCATGGGGCGCAACGCCTGGTCCGCGCTCATCTGGTTGGGAGTGGTCTTTGCGATTGGCGTGAATGTCAAGGAAACCATGTACGGTTGGAGCGCCGCCATCGGAACCGCCACCATCGTGGCCGTCGTGTGGTGCGCGGTGCGCGAACGAAGTTCCATCTGGCGGACATCGCTGATATTGTTGCCAACCGTTGTGCTGCCAGTGGCACACATGGCGGCTCGCGTTGCGACGGGTGCGCTTGGCAGTGCGGCAAAGGCTGATCCTGGGGCGCGCTATCAGGCTGAACTCGGATTGAATGTGCTTGTAAATTCTGCAATGACCATTGCCGGATGCCTTGGTAATGGTCCCTTTCATGTGCTCACCGACAACGATGCGCCGATTGTCTTGCGCGTGTTGCCGCTATTGGCGATTGGACTTGTGGCCGGCGTGTTGATGACAGCGATTGGTTTCGCATTGTTTCATCGGCGTGTGCACGGACCGTCAATGTTGCTGACTGCGGTACTCATTGCCCTGGTGGCATTCGCCAGCACCGCCGCCACAATTCCGATGGGTAGTGTTTCTGAGTTGTATTGCATGGGCGCCAATGTGGGCACGGCAATTCTGTTTGCCGCTGCTGTGGTAGCGCTCTGGAATCCGGTTGCTGCTGATGAGCGCACGCTCTGTCGAACGGTGGCAGTCGTCGCCGCGGCGGCACTGGTTGGAATTGGTGCGTTTGGTCTAGCGGGGCGGGCGTATCAGTCGGAAATCACTTGGAAGTGCACGCGGATTGCAAACGAGTCCATTCTCGCCTTTCAGAAGTCGGTTGCCCCGCGTGCGGAAGGCAAAGCATGCGCCGGGGTTATTTTCTTCCCAGCAAGTTGTGTCTTGGACCGGACGTACGGGCAGTACGTACTTCCGCCCGCACAGACCATTCTGATTGAAAGCACTGAGCCTTGGTTAGCCCGGCTTGATCCGGCACGACCGCTGTTCTTCTCGCTCAGTCAGCCCCCGGGGGTTACTGAGCCAAACGACTTGGTACTGGACTGCACCGTGATGCCTGCGCGTGGGCATTGGTAAGCGCAGGATGCAACTTACGCAGCGCTCATTCGTCGCTGGTTCCTTGCCCAGTCCAGCGTCGTACGACTTTGACATCAATTCCAAACAGATCGAGCGCTCTGCCGACTGATTGATTCACGATGTCATCAATGGACTTGGGCCGGTGATAGAACGCCGGCACCGGTGGCATGACGATGGCTCCATTGAGGGTCGCGCGTTCCATGATGGCAATGTGCCCGGCATGCAATGGCGTCTCGCGGAACATCAGTACTACGCGGCGTCGTTCCTTGAGTTGCACATCCGCGGCTCGCACAATCAGTTCATCATCGAAGCAGTGTGCAATTCCGGCGAGGGTCTTTACTGAGCACGGCGCAACTAGCATGCCGTCCACTTGAAACGAACCACTTGCGATCGAGGCGCCGATGTCCTTGAAACCATGGACGAAGGTGGCAAGGCTCTTGACGTGCTCAAGGGAGAAATCAGTTTCTTCAGTGATGGTTCGACCGGCGGACGGTGACAGCACTAAGTGTGTCTCCACCCCGACAGCTCGCAAAAGTTCCAAGGCACGGATGCCGTAGATCGCGCCCGAGGCGCCGGTGATACCGATGATGATTCGTTGCATACTTCGCGCCGTTCAGGTGATGTGCCGAAGCCAAGAGATCTGCGCGGCCCACCGCGCCAGCACCTCGTTGGGTGAGTGCAGACGATAGGAGACTCCGGTGGTTACCTCGGCATATTTTGCCCGATGTTCTCTCGTAGATTCCACAGTGGCTCGAAAAAACGCCAGTTGCGGCTCATCTGTGTGGTCGCTCGGCGTTAAGGCGGTAGCGGCCGAGTGCTGTTGCGGCGCTGCAACCTGCGCGGCGCGCAGTTGAATCTCAAAGACGCCCCCATCGAGCACCAACGAAAGGGTGGCGCGTCCATCACGCGCCATATTGCGGCATGTACCGGAGTGCGCCCACAAGCAGAGGTTCAGATGGTGCGCATCGGTGGCCAGCACTTCGCCGATCGACAAGTGCGCGCTGTGCGGCCATCCTGCCTCATCAACCGTTGAAAGTAGAAAGGCTTGTCCCGCTCGCCCGAGCAGATCGGCGCCATCAAGGTAGCGCGCAACCTGCTCGGGGAGCGATGGAGTTGATGAAGGACCCACGATCATGTGGTCATGCTTGCGCGGACGTCATCAATGACGATCACTTCTTGTTAATGAGTTCGTGGAACGCCTCAGCCCATTCCGTGCAGGCTTTCTCGGCGGTACCCAGCGCAGAGAGTTTCTCGGTGCCGAAGCGTTCCGTGTCACACGTCTGCATGAGTGCGGCGACTACTGGTCCGTTTGCACCGTCCATCGCATAAAGCTCGGCGCCGGCATAGCCGTAGCCGCCCTTGAGAATCTGCGTTTGCGGCGCGATGTTGCGCAACGGCTGGTTGGGCTTCACGCCGGTAATTGCCGCGCGAATCACTAGCGTGCGGTCGCCAGTTCCGACACCAGTTCCGAATGACTTTGCCAACGCTTCCTGCAGCAGTGTTCGGAGTTGTTGCAACTGGTCAGGAGTCAGGTCGCCGTAGGCATTGCCATCGGGCGTGACGACCGGGTCGATGACTACCTTGCCAAAGCGGGTCGTGTCGAGGTCCTTCAGTCGGAAATCCTTGCGCTTATCGCCGTCCGCTTTCAGTGCCACCGTTTTTGGGATGTATCCGGTGTAGTCAACGGTCTTGCTGCAACCAGTGAGTGCGCTTGCGGCGAGAAGTGATGCCAGAGCGGTGCGAATGATCGTGGTGAATTTCATGGGTGATTCCTGTAGGAAGTGGGCTGGAAAGCATGGACGATAGTGCAATGACTTGCGCTTCGGTGAATGCAAACGCCGCCGCGAGTAACTCGCGGCGGCGTTTGATATTGAGGTGATTGAGACTCGTTCAGTCAGCGTGCTCAGGCCTTTGGAGGGGCGGGAGGTGCTGGTGGAGCTGGTGGTGCGGGTGGTGCTGGAGGAGCATCGCCGCCCTTGCCGCCCGGAGGAGGACCGCCTGGTCCGCCTTGCCCGCCCGGTCCGCCTGGTCCGCCTGGTCCGCGACCGCCTTCGCCACGACCGCGTCCCTTGCCACCCTGACGCAGTTCCTCATCGGAGATCTTGCCGTCGCCGTTTTTGTCAGCGCCCTTCATGCGTTCCCACGCCTTGGCCGGAACTTCATCCTCAGTGATGAAGCCGTCGCCATTCTTGTCGAGCGTCTTAAAGTCTGGACGCTTGCGACCTTCACCACCTTCGCCACCGGGACCTTGTCCGGGACCGCCTGGTCCACCTGGTCCCTTGGGCGGTGGTGGGGGTTGGTCGCCGCCCGCTGGGGGCTCAATTGCCACCGCAGTGGCTGCGAGTGAAAGTGCGAGGAATGCTGGTGCGATACATGTAAATGTCTTTGTGTTCATATCAGTATGTTCCTTTCGGTAACTGGGATTTGCCTGGAGTGTGTCGGAGGGGACAAGGATTCGTCGGCAGGGATTGCGTTTGTGACGGCCTCAAACCATGTGCGGCAGTGAAACGTACCCCGCCTGTGACGGATTTCATGGAACTGCCGCGATTGTGATGAAGTGCGGCAACTTGTTTGTTGTCATGTCAAACGTCGTACGCATTCGCGCGCGCAGCTTGATTACCTGCCTGCACCGCCTGGCCTTCCAGCCCCACCCGCGCCTGCTGGTCGACCGGGCTTGCCTGCACCGCCGGGGCCACGTGGGCCACCGGGTTCACCGGCGCCACCAGGACCAACGCCACCAGGACCAACGGGCTTTCCGGGCTTACCAGCATCACCAGGACCAGCGGGACCAACCCCGCCAGGACCAACTGGCTTTCCAGGCTTACCAGCATCGCCAGGACCAGCGGGACCAACCCCGCCAGGACCAACGGGCTTTCCGGGCTTACCAGCATCACCAGGACCTGCGGGACCAACCCCACCAGGACCAACTGGCTTTCCAGGCTTGCCAGCATCCCCAGGACCTGCGGGACCAACGCCACCAGGACCAACGGGCTTTCCAGGCTTACCAGCATCACCAGGACCAGCGGGGCCAACCCCACCAGGACCAATGGGCTTTCCAGGCTTACCAGCGTCGCCAGGACCAACCGGGCCGCCCGGCTCGCCAGCGCCACCTGGGTTCTTCGGGGCAACTTGACCAGTCCCAGCTTGCGACGCAAATGCCACACTCGTGCCGGCGAACACGCAGGCAAGAAGGGTTGGAGCAACGCGAATGAATGAAGCCATGAGATCGAAGTTCCTTTCAGGGGTGCGATTCAGGATGTGTATTAACAATGTCAACGATAGTTGCTTTCATCGACCTTCGGGGGACAGAGCCCAAACGAGCAATCGGTGGCTCCCGAGTCCGGGAAGCCACCGATTGCGCATCAAGCGGTTGGGGGCGCGTGTGCAACCCGCTGTATTGGGTCAGTTCCAGAGGGGGAAGTACTCGAGCGCATTGATTGGGAAACTCACTTGGACACCCACTTGGTTGTCGATTTTCCCATCCTGCACCTGGTAGGCGTAGCCAAACTCCACGAGCGACTGTGGCCCGAAGAAGTTGTAACCAAGACTGGCTGACGCCAGGAAGTTGTCGTACGA
>JBIKZY010000123.1:0-6687 GCA_044354475.1 Phycisphaerales bacterium | reverse complement strand
TGCCCCGTGCCAGTGCGTGCCGCACGATCTCGCGCAACGAGTCGGGCTGAAACTGATCGAGCGTACGAACCGCATCCTCCACCGTGTACTCCGCAGCAATGCGGACGTGTGCAAGGTCGCCGTCCGCAGTGATGAGCGAACCATCAAGACCCGGACGAATTGGATCGTCCGGAGTGGTGGACGCAGCCGCTTGATCAACCGTGGTCATGCCCTGCTTGAAACGCGGCCAGAATTCACCATTGAGTTCCACCGCATCCTTCTGCGGAAGCAGCACGATTTCTCCCACCGGATACGGCCAGAACGGCTGCAAACCAGGGGAAACTTGTTCATCGCCAGGTGCACCGACAATGCGTCCAAAGAATGTCTTGACGCCCGTCTGACCTTCCTGCACCGTCTGGAATCCGCTAAAGAGGAACACCACCACCAGTGCCAAGATTGCCACCTGCAACACTCGGTAACTGAGGCGCAGCGCCTCGCCGAGCGACTGGTTGGCGGGATCCATGGCCTGCCGCATGGCAGCCTCGGCCCCGGTGCCGGACGACACGGTGTATTGCGCGCTTGCTCCACGGCGTGGCGCGTCGTCGGCGGGCGGCGTGGCGTTGAGTTGCGGGTTCAAGTCCGTCATCAGCGTGGGTCCTTACTCAGCGTGCAAGCACTCGGCGTGTCAATCATCACTTGGTCTTTGCGGCATTGCCCGGCTGCGGGATGCCCTGCGCATTCACCGGCGCGTCAAGATTGATGAGGTGAAACGGAGCGCGGGTTGTGTCGGTGATGTAGGTGGTGCTGGAACTGAGCGACGCCTTCAGCGTGTCAAGCCACGTCAAGAAGATCGCCAATTCTGCTTCGCCCTTCATCTCTTGGTAGTAACGCGTGGCTTCTTCATTGCCCTTGCCTTCAATGCGTGCCGCCCATTGATCGGTGAAGTTCATGATGATGTCAGCCTGACTCTTGGCCTGACTCTTGATGGCCTCGGCGGCGCTGGCGCCCTTGGCCTCCTCAAGATTTGCCAACGTCTCCTGCACTGCAGCCATGCGACGCAGCACTGCAACGGTGGTCTTGTTTGGGAGTACCACCTGTGAAATACCCACACTCACGGGCATGGTGCCAGCCAGGCGAGTCTTCTGCAGGTCACCAAGAATGGCGGTCTCGGCGTCGGCAAGTTTGCCACCCTGACCAACGAGGTCGCCGAATGCGTATCCACCGATAGCCCGAAGCGAGCCCTGCAGTTGCATCTCCAGCGCGTTGGAAGCGCCCTCGACCGATGCGTAACTAGTGAAGAATCGCAACGCTTCTTCAGGCGTGGTGTCAATGCGCCAGGTCATGAAGGCCTGCACCAATACTTGCTGACCGTCACGGGTGAGCACGGTTTCCAGCGGGCTCTCAATGAGTTGCTGCCGCGTATCAAGCCGAGTGACCTGATCGATGAAGAATGGCGCCTTCATGTGCAGGCCCGGCTCGGTAATCACCCCCGCCGGCTTCCCGAAGCGCGTCACGATCGCGATTTCATGGAAGTTCACCGTGTAGGTGGTGTTGTAGAGCACAAGCACAAGCACGATGAGCGCGCCGACAACGATGCCGATGGTGCGATTCATGGGTTACTTACCTTCCCCAGTTGCCGGGGGCTTTTCTTTCTTCTCAAGATAATCAGCCAAGTTCAATCCAGACTCAGCCTGCTTCATAGTCACATCAATGTCGGTGCGGCCGGATACCGACTCGCCCAAGACGTACTTCACGCGCACGCCCGCAAGCGCACGACCTAGCACCTGCATGGTGCGAAACTGCTTATAAAGTTCGGGTGCGGCATGGAACGAAGGAGCCTGCCCCAGCACTTCGGCAGAGTCACCGGCCGCGCCCATCACGATCGCCCAGCGTTTGGCACGCGCCTGCGAAATGACTCGCGCCGCGCCGCCCTTGCTCTCCACCACTAACCGCTCCACCACAGCGCGCTTCTCCATGGCCACTGCGCTGTCAACACCGCTCTCCTTCTCGGCGCTGTCCAGCGCGGCAATAGCGGCCACAATCCCGTCCGCTCGCTCTGGGCTTCCAGCAATGGACGCCATGGTGGCGCGCGCCATCCGGTCCGCTTCTTCGCGCAACTTCCGGGCATTCTGCATGTCGATCGAAATCTCTTCAAACATGCCCGCGCCCTGTCCGGCAGGCGGACGCAACGTGGGTACCTGAATCGCCACTACTTCAACGCCCGCCTTGGCAGCGTCAAAGCTTGCTTGAATGCGTTCGCGCAACGAACGAATCAGCGAATCACCGCGCGGGCTGAGCACGGCGTCCATCGGTTGCGTAGAGAGATACCGGGTGACTTCACGCAGAGCGATATCACGCAGAATGCGCTCGCGCATGTCAGACGCCGTGCGACGAACGCGCGTGTCGGAGGCGAACGCCAGCCACTCCAAGAGACCCTTGGGAGCAATGCGGTACGTCATCACGATGTCCGCGTCCACCAGCGCAAAGCGCTGTGAAACTGCAGCCGCCGATGCGTCGGGCTGCGCGTCACCATCGGATCGACCGCTCAGATCTTTCTGAACTTGCTCGGAGAGCAGCGGCGCCGCAACCATGTATGGATAGCGGTCGGGATCGCTGTTCGCTTCCTCGCTCCACACATTCACGGCACCCACCTTGACTGGCCGCGCGCCGAGCACCAAGCTGCGGAGCCGCGCCACGTCTTGTACTGAAGCGGTCTCAATCGGCCACGGCCACTTGAGCATCACGGTGCCTTCGTACACGTCGCCGACGATGGCGCCCCCGCGTAGGCGCACCGCCTGTTGGCCCGGAGGTACCACCACCACACATGACAGCGCAATGAGCACCGTGGTTCCCAATACCAAGAGCCACGCAGTGCTGCGCAGCATGAGCTGGTAACCCCAACTGGACGTGATGTCGAAACCAAACTGGTAATTGACCGCCTCATTGATGGATCGAACAATCGAGTCCGGTGCAGCAAACAGGCTGAGAATGCGTGAATCAAACGGCGCGCGCGGATTGTCACCCTTGCGACGCGGGCGGTAAAGCGCCAGAATAAAGTTGAGAACGATCTCCGCTGCAAAGATCACTTGGCCAATGCCGATAGCCAACACTACGGGCTCGAGCCACTTTGGCTTGCCGAATGAATTAGCCACCAAGCCAACCGCAATGGCAGAGAGCACCAACGCTGTCGCCACCATGAACCCCGCGCCACCGCGAAGATTCTGCCACGCGGGCTGCTTGGACATGCCAGCAACAAAGCGCGAGAAGATGAACGCAATCAACGCCAGCGATACACAGATGGCTAGTTGCCAACCAGTGGCGAAACCAACAGAGAAGGGCGTGACGTCCACCATCGGCTGATCGGCGCCAGGCCGGAAGTCAAGACTGGCGATGTAGCGCGCCGCATTGACGCCGGTGAGGGTCAGCGCTCCGGCAGCCAGCAGACTGACCCCCGGGAGGAGAATTCGGTTGAGGCGCTCCAGACGCTTGGCGGCCACCATGGCTTCGCCGGCGCGTTCCGATGCAAAGACGGTGGAGTCCGCTCCATTGGAGCGCAGTTCGTCTGCCTCCATCGCCTCGATCGCCGCCAGACGGTGTTGGTGGAAGATGACAATCAGCACCGCCCACACCGCCACGCCAACAAACGCAATGGTGCTGCCTTGCACAAAGGCCGTGCTACCCACCGCGCTACCCACCACAAAGAGGACGAGACCGATTGCCAGTTGCAAAATCAGTCCAAGACCGGCGATACGGGTGGCTTGTTGGTAGGCGTACTGGTCAGTTCGCATCGGAGTGAAATCCTGCGGGGAAACGGCGGCATTCCGGGCACGCGCGTTGAAGCGTCAGGGTACTGTATTCCAGTCACCACCGCCCTGTTCTGGTCCGATCAAATCACCCGATGAACTTCTTCGAACAGCTTTGGGCCATCGCCCGTAACACCGCCATTGAGTGCGTCCGCCAACCGGTGGCTTTGGCCGTCATGGTGGCGGGAACGCTTCTGATCATCCTCAGTATCCCCTTTAGCGGCTTCACACTGATGGACGACCAGCGGATGTTTGTGGATATCGCACTCTCCACGATCTTTGTGTGCGGCACGCTGCTTGCGGGATTCTTGGCAACTAACGCACTGAGCCGTGAGATTGACAATCGCACCGTCCTGACCGTCGTATCCAAGCCCGTCAGCCGACCGGTCTTTGTGTGGGGGAAATTTCTAGGGGTGGCTGCAGCGCTCAGCGCATGCACGCTCTTTCTGTCGCTGGTGTTCATGCTGGTGGAAATGCACGGCACCATGCCCACCGCCACTACGGGCTACCACTATCCAGTGTTGACCATGGGCATCTTGGCGGTGGCTGCAACGTTCGCGGCGGCGATCTGGTGCAACTACTTCTACGGCTGGAGCTTTCCAGCCGCGATCCTGGGGTTCGGCATTCCGTTGCTGGCGATCGCCTATGTTCTGAGCCTGATCTTTGCCAAGGATTGGACGCCGGTACTTCCGTCCACCCAATTCAAGGGCAGCATTTGGGTTGCCATTGCGATGATGTGGCTGGGGCTATGTGTGCTGGCAAGCATTGCCGTTGCAGTCTCCACGCGGTTTGGGCAAGTGGTGACCTTGGGCGTCACCTTCGGCGCATTTGTCATTGGACTCATGAGCGACTGGCTGATTGCCCGCCCCTTGCGAGACGTTGGTGGCATGCTTGATCGATTGGGGCAAGATGGATCAGCTGGCTCTGCGTTTGATGCAAATCACGCGCAGTTGGCACTTCTGAAAGTGGCCTACGCAGTGACCCCGAATTTCCAGGTGTTCTGGCTATCCGATGCCATTCAGCAGAAGCGCGACATTCCCGTGGCGTACCTTATTCCGTCCGTCGCATACGGAGCGGCGATGATTGTTGCGGTGATGTGCATTGCCGTGACGCTCTTTCAGCGCCGCGAAGTTGGCTGACAACCACACTCGCCAAAGCTGACAATCAACGGCGTGGGTATCAGCCGTCTGAGGACTTCGCACGCTTGCGGAGTTCGACGAGTTGCTTGCGGAGATCCTTGAGCTCCTTCTCGATACCCTGAACACCCTGCGGGCCGATCTGCCCCTCAATGCAGGGCTTGCAGCGCTTATTCCAGGCCAAGATCTTCTCAAGGATTTGGATCTGTGCCGTGATCTGATCTTCGGCACCACCAGCCCGAGGAATGTTCATGCGTTGCTGCTGCAGTTTGAAATCCTTATCACACTCCTCGTACAACTTCTTCCAGGCGGCGGCCATCTTCACTCCGTAGTCACTGACTTCGTACCACTCCGTGAGACCAAGGAACGGCGCCAATTCAGCGCCAGTGTCGGCAGTTCCTTTACTGAAGCCCGAGTCAAGGGCGTTGCTGGCGTTGAAGGTCAGGTTGTCCTTGTCGTCCGACAAGACAACTTCGCCGGGAAGCCCAGTGATCTTGTCGTGGAACGTTGGTTTGCCAGTGACCGGATCCTTGGTGTAGGTCAAGACATCCTTGGACAAGACCATCGCCAAGAACACGGAGCGGGGACGACCGTTCTTCTCAATGATGTCGCCGATCTCGTCCTTAAACTTATCGAGCTGTTCGCCATACACACTATTGCTGCCAGCAATCATCATGGCTGCGCCGTCGGCACCCATGGTTCGAAAGTAGATTTCGTCGAACTGCATGGAAGTGACCGCGGCGGCGGAAATCGCCTCGCGAACCCATGCCACCATGCGATGACGCTCGCGCACGGACTTGATCGCATCCACAATCTTGAAGATCTCGGTCACCAGTCCACCGGGACTATCGATATCCAAGACGATGATTTGGCCGGGGCCCCACTTGTCGGCCTCCTTACCCATCTGCTCGATTTCATAGGCGCGCGCAGTGGCACCGACGCCGCCGACAAACGGAAGCACAAACACGCCCTTCTGCGGGGCGATTCGGTAGCCGTTCTCATCCAGTTGGTAGCCCTGCGCGTCAACCTTGCCAGACGGCTTGCCGGTCGGCACGGCGGTGCTCGGGGCAGGCTTGCCATCGGTCGCGGGTGCTGCATCGGTCGTGGTCTTTGGCGCAGCGCCAACCGTCGCCGGCGCGGCCGCGCCACCAGCGGGCTTGATGGAAACGATGGTGCTGGTAAAGATTGGACGGGTCGACTTCTTGCCGTCAACCTCTACATCCATGGTGAGGATGCCCTTGTCTGAGTCAATCTTGGTGACAGTGCCCGTCATCGTCCGCGTTGCAAGCTGATCCTTGACCACAATCTCCACGCGGTCACCCACAGAGCCCCACCACGTGCCCTTGATGAGTTTGACTTGCTGCTGCTTGCCTGACTGAGGCATCGCAAACGCAGTGGCATCAAGAGCGGGAGTTGCAGCCGCAAGAACGGCGGAAAGTGCAATGGCGGTGAGTGTGCGCATAGATTCTCTTAATTCGATCGCGAGACAGTGAATGAATGTTGAACGTACGGATGATCTGCGAAAGCGCGCGATCAGCCAGGGCCCATCGGACCTGCAGGACCCTTGCCGCCGCCTTTACCACCGGTCTTGCCACCAGTGCCTGATCCAGACTTCTTCTGATTATTGCCGCGGATCTGCTCGGTGAGCTGCTCGATGAGGATCTTCAACTGATCGTCATCGAGTCCGCGCGTCCATTCCCACATCTTGGCAAGGGACGGGTACTGCTTGAACATCTTCTGCATCTTCTCAAGGATCTGCTTGCGCTTAC
>JBIKZY010000122.1:0-6693 GCA_044354475.1 Phycisphaerales bacterium | reverse complement strand
TGGTTTCCTTCAAGATCTGCCGGGCACAACTCAACCCCTTCCACCCCGCTAGCGGATGCCAACGTGGGAATGAGATAGTGCAAAGGATTGAAAGTCGATACCGGATCGATGGATACCTGATTCCAATACACGCCCGCCTGAAATGGCAGCACACCGCGATACATGCTGTTCCATGGCGCAGATGCATCCGGTTGACCAGGGCACCCGACGGAGGGCGGTGCAAGAAAGAGCTGGCTTGGACAATCGTGTGCAGAAAGTACGGCGTAGGGAAGCGTTGTATCGAAGAACGCTGGCGTGTCCGACGACAGGCTTCCCGGAAGCGCGCCGCAATTCACGCTCACGCATTGCAACGGACAGTCTCCCGAGCTGTCGCATCCGGAAGCGGAATATTGCTGCGCAAGGATGCCGTCGATGAGCACATGACCTTCGGCAGAAACCAGGTGCAGCATGGAGAGAAGATCGATCGCGTTGGCGTCCAGTTGTACTTGCGTCGTGGCAGCCAGCGTGTTCCGAAGGCCGAGGAACTTCACAAAGTTGTCGGACGGCGATCCGCTGATGACGGACTTCAAATCCCAGCCAGCGGCAGTCTGCTTCTGAATCGTGCTTGCAGGAACCGGAATGATTTTCATGCTCGGTCCAAGGAGTTCGCGGCCCGCCCACATCACCGCGGTGATTGCGGAAGCGGTCTCCTCAGGAACGGCCATCGGTCCTTCAATGTCTTGGCACCACATGACGTATCCGCCGTTGGCGGTGGGCGTGCCTTCAGATGCTGTGGGGAATCCGCTTGGATCAACTGATGCGGCGGCAAGAATGAGCGAAGCGAATTGCTGGCGCGCCGTTGGCGTGCTGAGATCCGGCGGCGTAGCGGTATTGAAGAGGCGCTTGAGATCCAAGGCGGGCGGCAGGATGCCGGAGTCGCTCCACAGAATCTTGCTGCCACCGTTCGTACTCATGCCTGTCGATGTTCCGACGATGCGACCCGCTGCGGCGAGCGTTGTTCGTTGCGTTGCACTTGCCCATCCGATCACGGTGCTGCCAGGTGGCAATGCCACTTGCAGGTTGGCATCAGTGAAGTTGTCCATGAAATACGCAAAGTGCGGCGTGGGCGTCTGTGCGCTCGCCGCGCCGGACAGCGCCGCAGCGATGGACATGCACAGCAGCTTGGTCATGCTTGGCGATATGAACAGCCGATGGGCGGAATTTCGGCGGGCGTTGGGGTTATTCATCGGGTGGACGAAGTATGCATTGCGGAATTGAACATGCACGGCGAATATCCGCCGGCATGGCATATTTCGGCGCATTCTGGTGGCAAATTCAACGTTTCAGACGAAATGAAAGCGCGAGTTGCCGCGAAACTCAATTTCCGGATGACCGCGAAGGCGAATCCATTGGCCTGACAACCGCCGCGATCACTGCACTCGCCACGGTCCAAGTCAAAAACGTGTCGGCGATTCCGGCGTAGACCCACCGCGCAGGCAACTGAAACCAGGCGAGGTCCGGACCATCGCCAGCCATCGCCGCAAACAGAGCAATGACCATGCCGATGGTCCAGCGCCCCACCCACGACGGACAGCGCATACCGGCCATCAGGATGCTCATGAGAAAGGCGCTAAAGGCCATGTATCCAAACGCAGTCAGGTAGCGCTGTGCGCTGATGGGGTCACGGCCTTGTTTGCGTACCAAGAGCACGCCCACGGGTCCGCGCTGTGATGCCTCGCGCCAATCGGACACGGTGCGAGCGCGCTGCTCGGCGTCCATGGTGCTGAGTGCCTGCATGTCGATCCCAGGAAATCCATAAGCGCCGTCACGCGGTGCGCCGCGACCAATGGCATCAACGAGTGCAGAATCCGCGGGCAGTGGTTCAAGTGCCCAGTCATACAGGCGGACCGCCGACCACGAAACATACGCCCAAGCAAATGCCGCAAGAGCCCCAACGATCGTCCCAAGAAGAATGCGTCGCACCATCCCAACAAGTTACAGAAATTGGTCCGGGAGGAACGGGACTAATTTATCTACCGAAGTTACAGAAAATGGTCCGGGAGGACCGGGACCATTTTGTTTACCACTCGGGGCCGCCCGAGTAGCGGCCGAATACGTCCGCCATTGCCTGCACCATTTCGCCGAGGGTGCACTTGTGCAACGCGCCCTCAACCAGCGACGGCATCACGTTTTCGCCCTTGCGCGCCGCGGCGCGGATCGCATCAAGCGCAACCTTTACACCGTCTGCATTGCGAGTCTGGCGGAACTTGGCGAGACGATCGCACTGCTCGGTTTCCACCGTATGCGGGATCTGCAGAATCTCAACCTGGTGCTGATCATTACCATCGTTGTAAGCGTTCATGCCCACCACGATGCGATCGCCCGCTTCCATCTCTTGACCGAAGCGGTAACTCGCCTCAGCAATCTGCCGGCGGAAGTAGCCCTTGTGAATTCCGGCAACCACGCCGCCCATGTCATCAATTTCCTTGATGAACTGGTTGGCGTCCTTCTCCATCTGGTCGGTCAGCGCTTCCACGTACCAACTGCCGCCCAGCGGATCGACGGTGCGGTGCACGCCGGTTTCATGCGCAAGAATCTGCTGCGTGCGCAAGGCCACGCGAACGGCAGCCTCCGTGGGCAAACCAAGCGTCTCATCCATGCTGTCCGTGTGCAAACTCTGACAACCGCCAAGCACGCCGGCCATCGCCTGGAATGCAACGCGCACGATGTTGTTGAGGGGCTGCTGCTCCGTGAGGCTGCAACCGGCCGTCTGCACGTGAGTGCGCATCAGCATGCTGCGTTCGTTCTTCGCGCCGAAACGATCGCGCATGGCGTTCGCCCAAATGCGGCGAGCAGCACGAAGTTTGCAGATTTCCTCGAAGAATTCGTTGTGACTGTTGAAGAAGAAACTGAGGCGCGGTGCGAACGTATCCACCGGTATGCCACGCTTGATGCACGCCTCTGCGTATTCCATTCCATCGCGCAACGTGAACGCCAGTTCTTGCGTGGCGCTTGAACCAGCTTCGCGAATGTGATAACCGGAGATGCTCACGGAATTCCACTTTGGCAGGTGCTGCGCGGCGAACTCGATCGTGTCCACGACAAGTTTGACGCTCGCTTCCGGCGGATAGATGAACTCATTCTGCGCGTGGAACTCCTTGAGAATGTCGTTCTGCAGCGTGCCGCCGACCGTGCTCCAATCGACGCCACGCTCCTTGGCCATTGCCAAGTACATCGCCCAGATGACCGCGGCCGGACCGTTGATGGTCTGACTGACAGTGACCTCGCCGATCGGAATGTCGGCGTACAGGCGGTGCATGTCTTCGATCGTGCTGATCGCAACCCCGCATCGACCAACTTCACCTGCGGACAACGCATCGTCGGAATCGCGCCCCATCAGTGTGGGCAGATCGAACGCAGTGGAAAGACCGGTGTTCGCCTTGGTGCCCTTGGCATTCTCAAGCAGATACTTGAAGCGGCGGTTGGTGTCGTCAGCAGAACCGAAGCCCGCAAACTGCCGCATGGTCCAGAGGCGATCGCGGTACATCGTCTTGTGAACACCGCGCGTGAACGGGAATACGCCGGGCTCGCCGATGCGCGCATGCGGCTTGGAAGCGTCAGCAGGGTCCGTGGTGTGCACCGTGGCGGGGCCGTAGCGCTCGTCGATCACGTAGCCAGAGAGCGTCACCGTCTCTGGGTTGATGGCGGGCTTGGCAGGCGCGGCGGGCGCGGTGGAAACGGAAGTCTTCGTGGAACTGTTGGTCGGGTGGGCAGACATGCGGGGATTGTAGGGTCATCAACTAGTCTTCTCACTCACAAATCACCATGAAACCGCTCCACACCGGAACCCTTGCATTTCTCATCTGCTGCACGGCCCTTGGCAATGATTTATTTGCGGAAACGCAGATGCCGGCTCCAACGTTCACCGCTTCACAAGTCGTCGAGCCGCAGGGCGCCGCGCCGTCAACCGAGGGTGCACTGGCCAATTCTCCCGCGGCAGCCAATGCCCAAATCACCGACTCCAACCCGCCCGAGTTCCCGCTCATCGACCCGCATGGATTCTCGCTCGACTTCCGCCCGCAGATTTGGATGCCGTCCGTGTCCGGCTCCGTTGGCGTTGGCGACCGCACCGCGAACGTCGAGGAGAGCTTCATCGACATCCTGCAGAACACTGACTCCGTGATCGGACTGTCGGGGCGCGTGACCGTGGCCTATGACCGATTCGAGGCGTTCACCGACATCACTTGGATCAGACTTGGCTTCGACAAAGTCACCACTCCAGCCGGTGCGCGCTTCAGCACCACCATGAGTCTGATGATCTCTGATGCGTGCATTGCATACAACCTCCTGGAGCCCTCAGTAGACAGCCACGGACGACGCGGCCCAACACTTGCTCCCTATACCGGCGCGCGCATCTTCTGGGCCAACACCCAGGTCGACGCTACGGACTATCCAGTCAGCGACTCCGCTTCATCCGTTTGGGCGGATCCAATCTTCGGTGGAATGTGGGAAACGCCGTTTAATGAGAACGGACGATTCTCACTCGCCGGTGATGCTGGAGGCTTCACACTCTCCTCGCAATTGACGTGGCAGGTCACCGCGCTCTTTGGATTTGACTTCCGTTGCTTTGAGCACCCGTGCACGCTCTCGATCGGAATGCGAGCCATTGCCGACGATTACGCCGCCGATAGCACGAACAGAGTCACGACCGACCTGATCCTGTGGGGCCCGATTCTTGCTTGGGATATTCGATTCTGAACGAGCGCACCCTGCACAGACCGCAGCGGGGTCTATAGAATCTTGCCCCTATGCGCACACTTGCCAATATCGCTATCGCTTGCATCGCCATCACCGTCAGCGCCGTGGCGCTTCCAGCGTGTGCACAGCGCCGACCCGTCCAGCCGGAATCCGAACTCTTGGCCAAGCGCGCGGACATCAAGAAGCGATTCAATGACGGCAATCGCATGTGGATGGAATTCCTGGTCAAGAACGTGCATGAGCGCCGTGCCACGGAGCCACAAGCGAGCGTTGATGTATTGGTTGTTTCCGGCGGCGGCGACTGGGGCGCCTTTGGAACAGGCGTCTTGATTGGCTGGAGCGGACTGCCCGCTGGGCCCACCGCGCTTCCGAAATTTCAAGTGGTATCCGGCGTGAGTACCGGCGCCTTGATCGCTCCATTTGCTTACCTTGGAACTGCCAAAGACTTGAAGGCGATCGACGACCTGTACCGGAATCCAAAGCCAGACTGGGTGAAGTCACGTGGCCCCCTGTTCTTCCTGCCGGACAATGCCAGCTTTGCCGAAGTCCCTGGGCTAGAGCGCGAAGTGGACAAGTTCATTGACATGGACTTTGCCAAGCGCATCGCCAAGGAATTTGAAACCGGCCGCATTGTTGTCATTCAGACCACCAATATGGACGACGGCAGCGCGCAGCCCTTCAACTGGAGCTTTGCTGCGAAGCAGGCCACTGAGGACGGCAACATCCGTCGACTGCAGAACATTCTGCTGGCTTCCTCGGGAATTCCCGGTGCATTCCCACCCCGGGAAATCGATGGATCGCTCTACGTCGATGGCGCGGTGACCAGCAACATCATTTACGGCGGTGCATTCAAGCGCGATGAAACCTTTGGTGCAACATGGAAGCGCATGTACGCCGGTGAATCGATCCCCAAGATTCGCTACTGGGTCATTCTGAACAACTATGCGGCTGCGCAACCCGTCACCGTACAACCGACGTGGCCAAGCGTGATCTCACGCGCGCTTGAGGTGGCCGTGCGTGCTTCAACAACCATTGCGCTCCGGCACTTGTATTCCATGGCCGAGGTCAACCAACTCCGCGGCGATGGCGACATTGAAGTTCGCTGGATGGCCATTCCCGATTCTTGGAAAGCCCCAACGGAGGGCATTTTCCAAGAGGCAACCATGCGTTCGCTCTCTGACTTGGGCATGAAGATCGGCGCCGACCCGGCGTCGTGGCAAACTGAAGCTCCGTGAGTACCACGCCTGGTGGCGAAGTGCCGGCACGATCAAGCAGCACCACCGTGGTGGCGTTCGTGGCCCTGTATGTCTTCTGGGGTTCCACCTACCTTGCCAGCAAGTTTGCCATGGCAAGCTTTCCACCAGCGCTGCTGAGTGGCATTCGATTCATCATCGCCGGGCTTGCGATGGCGGCAATTCTCTTTGCGTGCAAGAAGTTGCATCTCAAAGACTTTGCCAATTGGCGCTGGTGGCGCAATTGCAGCGGCGCAGGAATTCTGCTCTTTGCCCTAGCAAACGTCATGGTTTCCATGGGCGTGCAGCGCATCCCCTCTGGCGTTGCGGCATTGATTGTGGCATTGACCAGCGTATGGATCGTCTCGCTGGACCGCATCATTTCGCGCGCGGGCGCACCAAGTTGGTCGATCATCTTGGGACTGATTTGCGGCGTTGCGGGCGTGACCGTCCTCGGCGGTCCCAGTTGGGGCGGCGGCGCCAGTGAACTGAGTACTGCTGGCGTACTACTGGCTGCAGCAAGCACCATCGCATGGGCATGCGGAACGATGGTCGCCAAGCATTCGGCACGACCGGATTCGCTGTGGGCTGCCAGCGTGATGCAGATGCTCGGCGGCGGCGCGGCCGCACTCATTGCCAGCACCGTCTTTGAACGTCAGGCGTGGCCGGCGTGGGAAGCAGTCACACCAAGTTCATTGTGGGCGATCGCATACCTGGTGGCGTT
>JBIKZY010000018.1:0-25693 GCA_044354475.1 Phycisphaerales bacterium | reverse complement strand
AAGCGCTCGTCGGTGCACATTCCGTACACCTCGGAGGTGCTTGGGAAGATCAGGCGCTTGCCGTACTTCACGCAGTCGCGGACCACGCGCAGGTTCTCTTCAAAGTCCAGCTCAAAGACGCGCAGTGGATTGCGGACGTATTCAATCGGTGTGGCGATCGCTACCAGCGGCAGCACCACATCGCACTTACGGACATGGAACTCAACCCATTCGCGATTGATGGAAATGTCGCCTTCAACAAAGTGGAAGCGCGGATGCTCAGTGAGTGAGCCGAGGTTCTCCTTATGGAGGTCCATGCCGTAGACCTCAAAGGTGTCGTCCTGCAGGAGACGCTCGGAAAGGTGGCTGCCGATGAAGCCGTTGACCCCCAAGATCAACACCTTGGTGGTCTTCTTCTTGCTGGACTTGATGGGCGAACCAAGGCGAATCTTGGGGAGAAGGTTGAGTTCCTTGGCCAACTGCGTGCCGTTGGACCAGACGCCGTCCACGGACTGACCCTCAAGAATTTCCAGTGCGCCGGTGCCGCAGGCGATCACCAGCGGTTCCGAGGAGAGCACTTCGCCAGCCTTGCCGGTGCCCTGCGCAAGACGGGTGCGCCACACCATCACCTTGCGTGCGCCTGCGTGGGTGAACGCGCCGGGCCATGGCGATGCAACCGCGCGCACCAAGTTGTGCACTTGCGCTGCGGTGAGGTTCCAATCGATCTGTCCGTCGTCCGGACCGCGGCGACCCATGACGGTGGCCTTTGATTCATCCTGCGCAGTGCGCGGGGCCTTGCCCTGCTTGACCAGCGGAAGCACTTCATCCAAGAGCGCGGCCGATGCGGTGGCCATGCGCTGGGTGAGCGACCATGCGTTGTCCTCAGCAAGGATCTCCACGCGCTTCTGTCCAATGATGTCGCCAGCGTCGGCCTTGTCAACCATGTGGTGCACGGTGACGCCGGTCTCGGTCTCGCCATTCACAAGCACCCAATTAATCGGGCAACGACCGCGGTACTTCGGCAACATGCCCGAGTGCAGATTCAGGCAACCCGCCGGGAACAGTTCGCGCACCTTGGCGCCCACCATGTTGCGGTAGTGGAAGGAGAGCAGAAGCTCGGGCTTCATGTCGCGAATGCGTTCGAGCCAGATGGGGTGATCAAGGCGATCGGGTGCGAACACGGGGATGCCGTGCTCAGCAGCAATCCGCGCCACTGATGCAAACCAAGTGCCTTCCGACGGAGTATCGCGGTGCGTGAACACGGCAACCACGTTGAGGCCATTCTTGATCGCGGCCTTCAGGCTGGCTGCGCCGATTTCGTGATATGCAAGGACGACGGTACGCATAGTGTTGACCTCAGTTGCCGCTCGAACGCGCGGCGTGCGCTTGGGTCGCGATGCCGGGACGCTCGCCGAGCGTCTCCCCGACCACGCGGTCCAGAATGTAACGGGGGCGTTCGCGCACATCGGCATGAATGCGACCGATGTACTCGCCCATCAGACCGAACGCGATGAACTGCGCGCCGATGAAGAAGAACAGAACTGCAAACAGTGTGAACACGCCAGCGGCGGCCCACTCTGGACCGTAGATCAAGCGCAACACCAGAAGCAGTGCGCCGAATCCAACGGAGAGTGCCGAGATAGTGACGCCCAGCCACGTGACCAAGCGCAACGGTGCGGCGGTCATGCAGGTGAGCAAGTCAAACTGCAAGTTGATGAGCTTGAGCACCGAGTACTTACTGGTGCCGCGCGAACGCTCAGCGTGTGCTACTGGAATTTCCGTCACACGCTTGGCGAACAGATTGGCAAGCACGGGAATGAACGTGTGACGCTCGCGACAGAGAAGCATCGCTTCCACCACGCGGCGCCGGTATGCGCGCAACATGCAGCCGTAATCGTGCAACTTCACGCCGGTGGTGCGACGCACCATCAGATTGACCACGCCGCTGAAGACCTTGCGAAAGAGCGCGTCTTGACGATCTTGACGAACGGAGCCAACGATGTCGTAGCCCTCGTCCATCTTGGCGCACAGCGCGCCGATTTCTTCGGGCGGATTCTGCAGGTCCGCATCGAGCGTCACCATGATGTCGCCCTGGGCGGAAGCGAAGCCGCACAGAATGGCATTGTGTTGACCGTAGTTACGGTTGAGTAGCAGCGACTTGATTTCGCCAGGATGCGCGCGGGCTGCATCGGCAAGCAGGTCGGTGGAGCCATCGCGACTGCCGTCGTCAACCAAGATGAGTTCCCACGGACGACCAAGTGCGCGACACGCCGCAAGTGTGCGCGCGAGCAGTTCGGGAAGATTGTCCTTCTCGTTGTAAACGGGAATGATCACGCTGACGGAGGGACGTTCGCTCATCGAATGCCGCCTGCAACAGTGGTGCGAGCGCTAGCGACTACTTCCTTGATTGCTTCCAACACACCGTGCGCATCAGCGTCGGTCATGTCGGGGAAACACGGGATGGTGCAGATGCGCGCGGAGTTCCACTCAGTGGCAGGGAGCTGCCCCATCCATTCGGGGCGATTCTCGCGGTACCAACGATGCGTGTGCGAAGCGAGGAAGTGAATGCCAGTGCCAATGTTGCGCGCCTTCAGGCCTTCC
The DNA here is from genome assembly GCA_044354475.1 of Phycisphaerales bacterium. Lineage (GTDB taxonomy): Bacteria > Planctomycetota > Phycisphaerae > Phycisphaerales > SM1A02 > UBA966. The sequence continues at coordinate 23,113 of JBIKZY010000018.1, read as the reverse complement.
ATGAACGCGTTTCGGTCCATGCCGCACGCACGCTCATCAACACGCACTACAAAGAGATGCCGAGCGTGTCGATGCGACCACGTGGGGTCAGCAAGCGGCAGGATGCCGTCAACATCAGCAAGGCCAGCGCGGTAAATCGCGGCGATTTCATCGCGACGCTCAATGATGGCGTCCAGGCGTGGCAGCTGGCGTACTGCAAGAACCGCGTTCATATCCGCCATGTTCTGCTTATAGCCAGGCTCTTGCACTTCGGCCTGCGGCGAACGTCCCTGCTGCTTGCGATCATGCGCGTCAACGGCCAGTCCGTGGAAGCGCAGGCTGCGCACTTTGTTGGCCAGGGCGTCGTCGTTGGTGGTGAGAATGCCGCCCTCGCCGGAGGTGATGTTCTTGATGGGGTGCAATGAGAAGATCGCGGATTCCCCGCCACCAACTTCTCTGCCCTTGTACTGCGTGCCGATGGCATGCGCGGCGTCTTCCAAGATTGGAACGCCGCGGCGCGCGCACACGGCGCGGATGGCGTCAATGTCAACAGGTGCGCCCGCATAGTGCACGGGAATCACCAGCTTGGTACGAGGGGTGATGGCTGCGTCGATCGCTTCGGCGGAAGCGAGCAGCGTGTCGCGGTCAACGTCAACGAAGACATTGCGCGCGCCGCGCAGTTCAACCATGTTGGGCGTGGAGACCCAAGTCATGGATGCGCCCACTACTTCATCGCCCGGACCGATGCCCATGGCTTGCAGCGCCAGGTGCATGAGCGCGGTACCGCTTGTTGCGGCAATGGCATGCTTTGCGCCAGTGCGCGCGGCGACCATGTCTTCCAGTTCGGCGACTTTGGGACCAGTGGTGATCCAACCACTACGGAGCACATCCGCAACGGCGGCAATGTCCTCTTCGGTGATGGATGGACGGCAGAAAGGCAGGAAAGTGGCCCGCATCATGGGACTATATCCGGACGTGGGTATTTGGCGATCACGGGCGGACCACACAAACGCACACGTGACCGAAGAGTGCGAAGAAGTCGAGTTCAGCTAGTTTGGCTGAATTTCTGCATGATTTCCCAACCGGCCCCCGCAAGTCCGCCCCGCCGACTGCGCAGGCGGTCCGCAGGCCCCCGTCCCCAAATTAAGGGCAGCTTTCGGCTGTTCTAGACAGCCTTGCCGGCCGTATTCTGCCTCCGCCGTTGCTGGCGCACCGCGGGTGTTCTCAGCGGCATGAGTCAATCCTCATAGGAGCCCTGCTATGGAAACAACGAAGCCTGAATACGTCCGCCCACAACTCGTCAAGATGGACTGCCTGTCAGAAGTAACCGCTGGGGCAGTAACAAGCTCTGATCCTCCAGCCACGGCTTGACGTGCATGGTCACGCGCCCGGCAGGTTTGAACGCAGATCCTTCCATACTTGTTAAGGAGTGATGATGCCGAGTTCTCCGCAGATTGATCCATTCCATGCGTCCACCGTGTTCGCGCTCAGCGATCATGCATCGGTGCAGCGGGTTGGAAACTCCGCGGTGATCCTCTTGGCAGACAGCGGGCAGTTGTTCACATGCAACGAAAGCGCACTGTCATTTCTTTCTAAGTTGGATGGACTCCGAAATTTCGAAGAGATTGTCAGCATGTTCGCTGACGAATTCGGGACGGATGAAGTGACCGCCCATGCCGATCTCTCCACCCTTGCCTCCGCACTACTCAACGAATCTGTGATGTTGGTGAAGCGGTGACAAGGGTGGAGTTGACGGGGGTGGAGTTGACGGGGGCAAAACCGGCGGAGGCGGCGGCGAGTGCGCCGCTTTGGACGCGGTTGCGCTTCCGCGTGTCCCTGTGGTTGGCGGCGCGGCTTCTCCCTTCGCGCGTTGCGCACAAGCCTCTGCAACAGGTGCTCGAAATAGCGGAGCCGACGTCGCTTCGTTTCGTCGGATTACATCATGACTACATCACCGCGCGAGTACTGCGCGCCACACGCAGACCGTGGCTGATGCGTGATCGACGGTGTCTTCGTCAAGGCTTGCTCGGATGCCGTTTTTTGGCCGAAGCAGGCTATGCACCAGAGCTCCACTTTGGAATCGATGGTGATTCAATCGGAACACAACGCCTGGCGGCACATTGCTGGGTGTGCATCAACGGCAAGCCCGTCCTCAATGATCGCATCAACCACATGACCACTATTTTGGTACATCGCGTTAGCACAGAGGCCAGCGCACAATGATGCCATGTCGCACCGCATACAAACTCGGCGATCAAAAGCTCATTGTTGAAACAACTGATTCCGCGCTTGCAGCGCAATTTGCCAACAGCTACTCCGAACTATCTGATGCTGGCAGCGAAGTTGGAACAAGTAACGGAGTCGACTCAGCGCCCTTTCGCATCAAGATCGCGCACGGCTCACTGCCCATAGCGAGCGCGACAGCGGTGCTGGCCTTTGAAGGGTGCGTCATGCCGGGTGGCCATTGCCAACTCTTCATTGATGGCGAGCGGACACTCCTCATGTTCCCGGGGCGTGGCGCCATGCATGTTGACCATCACGCAATGTGCGCGCACGTGACACTCCGTCCGGGCGAGGAAGGTTCACTGGGGACCACGCTTGGTATCGCGGCCATTGAGGCGGCTGCATTTGCGGGCGGGCAAGCAATGATTCATGCTGCTGCACTCACGCTGCCAGACGACAGCGGGATGATCCTGCTCCATGCGCCAAGTGGCGTGGGAAAGACCACTACGTCACTTGCCCTTGTTGCCGGGGGATTTGGTCTGGAGTCTGATGATGTCGCCTTCATCCATAGCAATGGCGTGATGAAAGCATGGGGCATGCCCCGCGATCTGAAGGTCCACCGCAAAAGCGCTGCAATGATGCCGTGGGTGCAACCGATGCTGACGGGACCCTGGAACGACGAGGATGAACGTCGATTGCCGCGGAACACCCTCAATCCGTTCCGTCGGCGTGGACAACATATGCCGCGTCCAGTTGCAGCATTATTTCGACTGTTGCGGGTCGGCTCGCACAGCGAGATCCGTGTGAGTGACCGTGCGCAGATGCTGGCATCACTCGCAGCAGACAATGTTCGGTCATCACGATACGGATTGCTTCCGATACAGGCTCACCGGTTTCAAATGCTTGCGCAGATGAGCACATCGGTCCCGGTCTATGACTTGTGTATTGGGAAAGATCTGCATCAGCTGCCAGGCTTGGTTCATGATTGCGTGCGGAATGAGCCGTCACGGACGGGCGATGCCCAACTGTTGCAATTGGCGAAACATATGCCTGCGAACGCGTGACACTTTGCCGGCGCTCGACTGCGCCGCGAGTACCGCTTCGGCTGTAACGAGACGGCGACCGAGTTTCACCGCCCAACGATCAGCGAAGCGCGCTGCCAATGCACGCACGCGTTCATCATTAAAGAGATCACCAGCGACGCCAAGCGTCACGCCCATTTCAAGCCGCGCACCAAGACGATCTGCCGCGGCATAGAGTGCATCTTCATCAGTAGCCGCAATGCGACGCGCGGCTTGCAATACATCAACAAGCATGTTGAGCCGATGAAACTTGTGCCCGCACGAGGCGTGAATAGTGGCCACTATCAAATCGGCGATCGCACTATGGTTCCCTTCGCCACGAGCCACAAGCAACTCAGCGTGACCAAACGGAATGCGCCGCCGCAGCGCGCGGGAGTGGACCAGGCTGCCGTGCAGTTCAACCAAGACCGAACGATTTCCCTCCAGAAACCACTTGTACTCGAGGTCCCGGTTCGAGTTGTCCCATGCCTTCTGAGGCCGATGGAATCCGATGCCTGGCATGACGCGATTCGCATCGTCAAGCGATGTTGGCGCAACTAGAAAATCGATGTCGGTGTACTGCCGATCGCCGCGGTCGCGGTAAAGGCGATCCGCAAAACCAGGCCCCTTGACGATCTCCGCCGCTACTCCCTGCGCAGCAAATCGGTCGACAATGCGCTTGGCATGATGGTCTAGCAGCATCGATTGCCCGACCGCAACGGCCAGCTGACCGTTGTGGGCATCCAAGATCCCCGCAGCCTCGCCGAGAAGAGAACCTCCTGTGACGTGCGCAGCGACAAGATTACGGGCAACGATTGACATCACCGCATGGCGATCCGCAGCGATCACCACTTCTGAGAGTTCCGAGGCATCGATTGACAATCCTTCGAAAGTCAATGATTCCGGGTCCGCCAGCCGAGCAAGCAACTTGACTTGACTCGGCGAAAGCGCAGCGTGTGGAGTCATAGAACGCGATGGACGCGCATGCGCTGCTGAAAGAAGTCCACTGCGCACAATTGATTCCTCTGTGCTTAGAAACCGACGGCGTTCTTGTTGCCAAGTTTGGTCATGTCCACCGTCTTGGTCCAAACCTCAAGGCCGGAACGCAGATTGGTGAGCGTCAGGCGGAAGGTGTAGGTGACCTGCTTGGTGTCGCCGGCGCTGCGCTTGACCTGGGTGATTTTCCCGGTGAGCGAGAAATCCGGATCAGGCAGCGGTTCCGAGGTTTCGCCCTTCAGGAATTTCTCACGACGGAGCACTTCTTGCGCCTGCTTGTCCTCAGGCGTGTTTCCAAACGTGGTCACCACGGCCGCCTGCCCGGTGTTGACCAATTGCTCGCGCATGCGGTAGGTCATCTCGCCAACATCGAACCGCGAACTGGTGTCGTTGACGATCTCGCCCATCACCAACTGTGCCGGCTTGTTCTTGGCGGTCTTCAGGACGCCGGTTTCCGCAAGCGACTCCAGCATGCCACTTGAAGCCTTCAAGATGTCTTGCATATCCACATTACCCACCGTGATGACGCCTTCGGGGCTGCCGGTGTCCACATAGCGCGCGCGTTCGCATGCGATGGGCGCAAGGAGTGCGATGGGAAGTAGGACGATGATGGAGCGGGTGCGCATGGTGGTATGGATCGTACGTTGGAAGCGAAGTGAGATGGCCAGTGATTGATGGTCGATGCGTTGGCGCGGAGTACGTTCCGAGAGGCTTAGGACTCAGACTGTCGGAGTTGCAGACGGAAATCAGCTGCATCGTCGGATGGGGCAACGGCGCGAATCACGGTTGAACCGCCCGATGGAACATTGGTGACCTTCCAGACGCTCAACTGCGAAGCGATGACATTGCCGGCAGTGTCGACCCAATCAAATCGATAAGAGAATGTCTTATATGCAAATCCGTTGTTCTCAACATCGATTTGCACTTCCATTGGTCCGCCCTTGGTGCGATTCATGCGCACTTCTTTGGCGGTCAGGAAGAACTGCTGGAAGAGATCGTTGACGCGCGTCTGTGCCGACACCGCTGAATCTGCAGGTGTGGTGCGCGTGTACGTGGTGTTCACCGAACCGCAACCGACGGCGAGGAGCGCCGCGGTGATGAATGTTGCGGCACAAGTGACGCGGAGGGCGCCGGGATGGTTGATGGTGACGTTCGTGGTGCGAATCATTGGTGAGTTCCTAGTCATTAATCAAGCAGCGCGGCGATTGGGACGGGGGTGGTTGCGAGCGTTGGTGATGCGTCAGCGAGAGTGGGGACGGGCGGCCCCATGGTGGATTCAGCGTCAGGCTCAAGTCCCCGCGCGCGAGGACCGTGCACCGAGCCACCACGGTACAGCATGATGCTGGGACTCTTGGCGGACATTGATGGCAGCGTGACAAGCGCAATGTTCGGCGCGCCGGGCTCAACATGAAGGGTGCACAAAGCGCTGCCGTCTTCGCGCACCAGGTCCAATCGGCCCGACGCCGGCGTGGGGACGCGCAGCAATGCGATCTGCTTTGGCATGGTTGACCAGCAACGCAGATCTGCTGCAGTGGATGCCGCTTGATAGGCGATCCCTGCAATCTGCACCAAGATGCCCGCGGTGCTGTTGCTCGAACTGTTGTACGCGGCCTGACTGGCCGCCCACGTGGCGGCGGCTTTGGCGGCGGAACTGATGATCTCCTGCGTCACGATGAGCGGCAAGCGCGAATCGAAATCTGCCTCAACCATGGCGTCGATATTTGCAATGGTCTCCGAACGCGCCCCGCCCGCACCAGCCACTGCAATGACTGGCGTAAATGAAGGGCGCTTGCGCAGGATGGGGAAAGCGGCGGAAACATAATTGACATTGCCGACCGGAATGGGAATGTCTAAGCGAAACTCCTTGTAATCCGGCGCGAGTCCAGTGAGGAAGAACACCCACGTGAACGCGGCGCTGCCGTGCGAGGTGCCGGAATCAATCAGTGCAATGTCTTCGGCAGCTGCGGCGATGCTCGGCATCATTTCTTGCACGGATCGCAAATCGGCGCGTGCGTTTTGGCGGTCGCCCATTTCGCTGCTTGTGGAAATCATGAATACCGATCGCAGATAACTCGCAAACGGATTTCCGAATGACGCAAAGCCAAGCTTCGAAGGATCTCGTCCCTGCTCTTTGCGAACACTTTCCGTTGCTGATGCAGCGATCTGAGTGTTCCAGCCTTTCTTGGACCACTCATCATTTGTAGCTGCCTGCGCTTGGTTGATTTCTTTCTCAAAGCGCGCCACGGCATCTTGCTGAAAGTCGGCAGCGCGATTGAACTCAATGCGAGCGCGTGCCAGGTCACACTGCACTAAAAAGTTGGCTCCCTGCAATGCGCACAACATGATGCGCTCCGGTGGAGTTGCCCTATAAATGCGAATGGTTTGATTCACCGCCGTGGTGGCAAGTGCTTCGCTGACGGTGGCTTCGGCCTTGGAATCAAGGTATGGGCTCACTTCGACATAGGCGCGGTCGTACCAACGGCTGGAAACATCAATCGCGCCGGCTGCTTGTTGCGTGCGCCCTGCTTCAAGCCACCACAGGAGACGGTCTTGTTGGTCATTGTTGTTCTGCTTGACCGCTGCTTCGGCGAGCTTTGCGGCGGCCGGGTAGTCACCGGAGGAGTACGCAGCGTCGATAGCAGCGACCGACTTGCGGAGTTCGCGTTGACAGCCACTGACAACCACAACCGCCAAAGTAGCCGCAAGAATGCGAGCCGCTGCCGCCGCGCTGGTAGCGGCGCGCAACGCGATGGGAGTGAGTTCATAGAACCCCGTTCGCATGCACTGTCCGATCACTGCAGGAGTTGCCACCAGATCGACTGGCCGCCGAGATTCAGATTCTGCACATTGGTGGTGTCAAGCCGAATGTTGCTCTGCTTCAGGAAATCAGCAACAGCACGGACTTTGATGAGTTCCGCATCGCGCATGACCGCACCGTTCTTGAGGTCATTGAAGAACACGGCATCGCGCTGCCAATTGGCGCGACCTTCCGGCGTGAACTGCAGCGGCACAGAAATCTCCAGACCAGCGCGGGCGTTGACCATCATTTCCATGGGTTCAAGACCGGGGCGTTCAAAGCGCGCGCGGTGCAAACCGGGACGAAGCGGGAACGCGCCAGGAGCAGCGCCCATCGCGACGCCATCAATCTTGACCAAGACGTTCATCGGCTGCAAGTTGTAATTGTTGGCACCAACTACGTATTCACCGGCTTCATTAGTGCGCACATCCGGGATACTGAGGTCGGCCAGCACGGCGCTGAATTTCACCATGACGTCCGCTGCGGGAGCTGATGCGATGCGGGTTCGCGCACTTTCCACCGTCGCGCGCACGGCGGCGCCGATGCGGCTCGCAGCATCGCGAAGCAACTCATCAATCGCATCAACTTCCACCTTCAGCTCAGGGGTGTCGCGCTTGGCGTAGTCGGACTGCACCGTTCCCGCCGCGAGGCTTGCACCAGTGACGCCGTCAATCACGCCGTAGGTAGTGACCAGCGTCCATTGGTCCACATCGGTGTGAGTTCCGGTAGATGGATCATCAAGGTGACGCTTGAAGCGTTGCAGCGTGGTGATCGATGCGGTGAGAATGACATCGGCTTGCATCTGCGCTGCCAATTGCACAGCTGATGTTTGATTGGAGAGGATGCGATCGACAGCCTCGGAACCGAGCAAATCGGTCCCCGCATTTGGTCCTGCAGGCGCGATGCGATTGACGGCATTCACTAAGTCTTCGCGGCGAATGATCTGCACGCCGGGCCCTGTGGCATCAGCAGACACCAGGTCTTCAAAGACCGAGACCTTCTCAGGAGCAACCGATACAGGGCGCTGCTTGACGAAGATCGCCATACGGATGGGCGCCGATGCAGCGGGTGGGATGGCGGCGGGTGCAGTTGGTGCACTGGTCGCGGGTGCAGCGGCGGGAGTTGCGCCGGGGGCGGTGGTGGGCGTTGCTCCAGGCGCGGTGCTTGGCGTCGCACCGGGCGTGGTTGCTGCCGATCCGGTGGCCTTGGCGTTCGGGTCAACTTCAGCCGGGAGACCTTGCGTTCGCAAACGCAACAGCGCCCCGCGGTCGATGCCGCGATCTTCGATTGCCTGCGCTGTAGAGAAACGCGCGCTGGCGTCCGTGACTCGGGCCCATCCGACATGCACTTCCTCCGCACCAAGTTGTTCGTTGGTATCTGGATCGATCATGGCACTTCCGGGCACAAATACCTCATAAATCTGCCCAATAGTAACGCCGCTTTCTGCGCTGCGATTGAAAGTGATTTGACCAAGCGTGTAGCCGATGACCCGCGCAGGGGCCAGTGCATCAGCGATGGCATTGGCTACGTCCGATGCCAATTTCTTGGCAACTGCGCCGAGCACCACATTGGTCTTCACGCCCTTCTGCTCCACACCAGGAAGAATCTCGTTGATGGCACTCTCTGTCAGTGTCACCTGCGTGGAACGAAACAGTGATCCAGTGGTGCTATCAAAGATCTTCAACACCGCTTGCAGATTAATGGTGCGGCGTTCCGCCTTTGATGTTCCAAACTGGTTGAGGAGGTCGGTTCGCTCCACTACTTCTTGATAGTTACTGATAGTGAGAGTTGCCACGTAACGCGCACCGGCAAGTTGGAAGGCGCGCGCTGCCTGTGGATCAAGGACATTGACATTGCCACTCTGCGTGAGGTCTTGTTCCTTGATGATGCTGGGAAGGTCAGCGCGCGCGACGATCTCAAATCGACGCGTTGCTTCAATGGCGCTGAGTAGTTGCACGTCAGCGCCCTGCTCGATCTGCATGAGCGCGTTGTCGGTGCCGTCGGCTTTGGCCTGCGCGGTGACGGCGGGTGTTGCCGCGATCGCGCGAATTGCCAATCGAGGTTTTTCTGCAACCGCAACGGTCGGCGGCGATTGCGCGGCGGACGGGGCGACTAAGGCGGTCGCCGCCATCAATGCGCTTGTGCCAACCATGCCAGCCACAAGAAGTGCGAATCGGACCGGACGCCAGACAGAACGGGTCATGTTGTTCATGGGGAATGCCCTTTGGCAACAAAAATCGTACCTCCGAGCGGCGATCTACGGCTCTGAGGCGGGTACCGGGAACGATCCCCACGAATCTTGCGGCAATTGTCGATGAGCGAGCGAGGGTCTGTGGCACACTTGTAGTGCGCCGCGGCATCAGCCGCTGGCCTTTCGTGGGACCGAATGCCGGAGCGCACATCATGACCAAGATCCAGATGTCACGGGTTGTTTGCCACAATCTCGCAATTGCAGCATCCGGGTTGTTGATGTGCGCCACCGCCAACGCGCAGAATGATGCGTGTGCAGCGCCGACGCCGATCGCTGGCTACGGAACATTTCAGTTCAGCACTATTGGCGCAACCACGGACGGTAATCAGGACGCAGCGTGCTTGTTCTTCAGTGTCACGCAGATCTTCAATGATGTGTGGTTCTGCTGGACGGCTCCTGCCACAGAGTTGATTGAGGTAGCGCTGTGCGGCGGAACAACGCTCGACACCAAAATGGCTGCGTATCCAGGGTGCGGCTGCCCGACGCTTAACTCAACCATCGCCTGCAGTGATGACAGTTGCAGCCTGCAGAGCAAACTGCAGTTTGGGGCGACTGCAGGGGCCACCTACACCATTCGCGTTGGTTCATACACCGCCACGGGTTTCGGTTCAGGTTCATTCACGGTGGGCGCAGTGGTTCCACTTGTAGATGTGACCAACCCGGTGAATGGCAATCGCTACATCGGCCTCAACGTTGCATCGTGGGCGGCGGCGGAAGCAACCGCGCAGATGTTCGGTGGGCATCTGGCATCCATTGCAGACCAAGCGGAGAATGACTTCATCCAACAGAACTTTGGAAGTTATGGAGGTACTTCGCAACGCCTCTGGATTGGCTTCAACGACATTGCCAGTGAAGGCACCTTTGCTTGGCCGGACGGAACTCCCACGAATTACAGCAACTGGAACAGCGGCGAGCCCAACAATGCAGGTTCCGGCGAGGACGTAGCGGAGATGCTCGGCACCCAAGGCACTTGGAACGACATGCCGGATTCCGGCGGAACCTACCTGCATTTGGCAGTTATTGAGATTGCTGGCGGAACGCCACCGCCTCCAACATGCCGAGGCGATATCAATCTCGATGGATTTGTTGCGGGCGCCGATCTGGGGATATTGCTCGGCGATTGGGCGCAGGCGATCAGTCGCAGCGACCTGGATAATGATGGATTGGTGACCGGTGCCGACCTGGGGATCTTGCTTGGTGACTGGGGTCCGTGCAACTGATACAGCGCGCGGAAGTGCAGCGGATTCACGGTAGTCTGCGGCGCAGATGACGCGTTTACCCAGAATCAAACTCGCGCAGACGATCCTGCTGTTCCTCATCTTCGGCCTATGCACTGCGCCAATGACCATCAAGGATCGCCCCTTCCCGCCAATTTCAACAACGCTCTTTGTCACCATTGCCGCCGTTGCGGCCGTCTTTGTGGCCGGTGGACGGTGGTGGGCCGCAGTAGTGGCCGTGCCCAGCGTCGTTGCGATTGCGATATTGATCATTGATGGCCGCGACGTCACCCTCCACGATCATGTGGTACCGGGGTTCCTGGTGGCATTTTCCAATGTGGTGACCGCGGTGGCCATCGCCCGTGCGGCACTCAGCCGCAACACGCGCGGCGAAGCCCGGATTTACCTTGGTGCAGCGAGTTACCTGCTCATCGGCATTGCATTCACCATGGTGCACCAACGGATCGCCATCTTGGATCCGGAGGCTTACCGCGTCCCTGGGGCTACTCCGGAATATCCGATCGGCCGGTGGATTGACTACTTGTGGTTTAGTTTTTCTACGTTGACTACTTCCGGATTTGCGGATGTCACTGCGCGAAGTTCCTGGGCTCGCCTGGCGTGCACGCTGGAAGCGATGACCGGGGTGATGTTCCCGGCGATATTCTTGGCGCGCATGGTGTCGGAGGCCTCGGCAGAAGATATGACGGAGAAGCCCTGACATGATGCGCGCGGTCACACATGTATTGCTCGCGGCAGGCGTAGTCGGAGCGGTGCCGAGTGCCGGACGGGTGACGTTGCCCGCGGTGGGCGATGCAGGCGCCGTGAGCTACGGATACCGACTGGTCGAGCCGCGCGCCACTGCCATCGAAGGCGGTGTTCGTGTGCCGCTCATTGTGTTTCTGCATGGAAGCGGGGAGCGCGGCAGCGACAACGAAGCGCAGTTGAAGCACTTTGTGAATGACGCGGCGAGCGATGCTTTCCAAGCAAAGAATCCATGTTTCGTGCTCGCGGTGCAATGCCCAGCCGATGAACGTTGGGTTGATATTGCGCTTGATAGCGAAGGAAGGGCCAAGTGGAGCGAGGGGCTCAAGACGAAGGCTTCGCCCACGCGCGCTCTTCACGCGGTGCAGTTGGCGATCGATGAAGTCATGCGTACGAAGCCGGTGGATTCGGCGCGTGTGTATCTGACCGGGATTTCCATGGGTGGATTCGGCGCATTCGATTTAGCGGTGCGAACGCCAGAGAAATTTGCCGCGATGGCAAGCATCTGCGGCGGAGGCGATCCTGCGCGCGCTGGCAGTTTGCGCGGGCTTCCGATGTTGGTGGCGCATGGCATTGATGACCCGGTGGTGCCGATTGCATGCAGCCGCACGATGGCGGACGCGGTGCGCGCCGCGGGCGGTTCAGTGACCGTACGTGAGTATCCAGGCGTTGGGCATGAGGCATGGCCGAAGGCCTATACGAGCGAAGAGGACGGTGTCCTGACGTGGATGTTCGCGCAACACCAGGGCGCGGCGAAATGAAATTCGGTGGGGGCAAGCGGGTGATGGCGCTCGTTGGGATGGGGTCTCTGACGTTCGTAGTTGGTGTGCTTGTGAGCACTGGGATCGGCGGAGTGGCGATTATCGCCGCTGGTTGGGCGAGAAATGGAACCTTTCCAACCACCCTTTCAGCTACCGATTGCTACGTCGACGAGTGGTTTTACTGGTGGAACACCCACAACACGAATGGCAGCGGTCCTGGACTGATCGAAACTGCTTGGGATGGATGGGGTCATGCAATCATGGCGCTGCTCAGAGGGATGTTCCAGTTACAGATCGAGAGTGCAGCGTTGATCTGCATGGTGATCACGGTCACTGCTGCGCCGGTACTGCTGATCGCGCCAGTATGCAAGCGATGGCAGCCGGGCGAAGAGGGGCGATCATTACGCGCATCGATTGCTGGTGCGGCGGCTATTGGAAGTGCGTGTGCGTTGGGCATTCTGTTCACTGCTGGAGATCTGCTGACATTTGCATTGCGGGACACAGGGGTGATAAGACCAGAGGGAAATGTTCTTTCTTGGGTCCTCAATCCGGTCACGCTGCTCTGCACATGGGTGGCGGTTGGCGCGTTGTGGGCGTGGCTTCTTTCCTATGCGGGATCATCGCGCCATCCGGGAGTAATCACGCGCTGGGTGCGCTGGCTGTTTGCGGGCAGTTGCGTCGAAGTAGCGATCGCGGCGCCAACCTATGTACTCGCTATGCGGCGCGACACCTGTTGCTGTAGTTGGGGGAGTTGGTGGGCGATTGTTGCCGGAACAACAACGATGGTGCTCTTGTGTGGACCAGCACTCGTGTTGCTCGCCACACGCCAGACGCGAATGCAATGGATGCGGAGCGTGTGCAGCGAGTGCGGGTACCCACGCCGCGGCAACGCCCCGCTCTGCACCGAATGCGGCAAACCCGTTCCGGAGTGAGCAGACGGATTAGTAGAGGACGCGCAGGCGCGCGGTTCCTGGGACTGCCTTTAACTCATCAACCACGTCAGCCGCGTATCGGCGGTCGACATCAGTGACGAGGTAGCCCATCGCATCATCGGTGCGCAACGCCTGGCCGAGGATATTGATCTTGCGCCGTGCAAACACTGCATTCACCGCCGCAAGCACGCCCGGCTGGTTACGGTGCAGATGCAAGAACCGATGCGAACGCGGCACCGGTGGCGCTGAAATCTGCGGCAGGTTCACACACCCTGAGGTCACGCCGGTATTCACAAACTCCACTAGGCGCGCGGCGACAAACTCGCCGATCGCTTGCTGCGCTTCAGACGTGCTTCCGCCGACATGCGGCGTGAGAATCACATTTGCAAGCCCACGCAGCGGACTATCGAACGGGTCCCGGTTGGAAAGCGGTTCTTCTGGGAAGACATCGACCGCCGCACCGCCAAGATGACCCGCGCGGATCGATGCCGCAACAGCAGCAAGATCAACGACATGACCGCGGGAAAGATTCACAAGCAACGCACCCGGCCGAAGCTTCCGCAGTTCACGTTCGCCAATCAAATTGAGATTCGAAGCGCGACCATCAACATGCATGGAAACCACATCAGACTTGCCAAGCAGTTCCGTGAGTGACCGACACTTGCGTGCATTGCCAAGCGCCAGGCACTCCTGCAAGTCGTAGTAGATGACATGCATGCCCATGGCTTCAGCAAGAATGGAAAGCTGCGAACCAATGTGGCCATAGCCAACAATGCCCAGCGTCTTGCCACGCACTTCCGTGCATCCAGTGGCCGACTTTCGCCAGCCGCCTTCGTGAAGCAGTCGCGAAACATCTGGAACGCGGCGCATCAGCATGACGATTTCGCCGATGGCAAGTTCAACAACGCTTCGCGTGTTGCTGTACGGCGCGTTGAACACCGCAACGCCGTGTGCTGCCGCGGCGGGCAATTGCACCTGCTCCGTGCCGATGCAGAAGCAACCAACCGCAAGCAGGCGATCGGCGGACTCCAGCGCGCGCGCAGTGACGCGGGTCTTGGAGCGAATGCCCAGAATGCTCACGCCCTTGAGAGCGCGCGCGAGTTCATCCTCCGCAAGCGCGTCACTCAGCGTTTCAACGCGGTATCCCTCATCGCGCAACACTTGCGCGGCATCAGCGTGAATGTTCTCGCATAACAGCGCAATCATGCGGCTCTTGGGGAAACTTGGCGAACCAGGCAATCGGTACAGCCACAGCACCTCATCCACCGTTCGCGCCACGCGATCCGCGCGCGCCACCACAGCCTCGCGCTCGATATTCTCACAGTACGCAACGAATTCATGAGCCGCGCCGGCGTCGCGAATCTCTGCGTCGGTGACGCCATCGCCAATCGCCACAATCCGGCCCGGGAGTTTCAACGCCCGCACTACTTTCGCCTTGCCCCCCGGCTTAGCCACCGGATTGGCGACGTCATAGCCCACCACGGCAGTGCCCTTCCACTGAAACGCGTTGCAGTGAATTCGCTCGGCGGGAATGCCAAGTTCGGCACACACCGGCTCCACGTACTCGCGGAAACCACTCGACACCACATGAATGCGATCCGCATTGCGGCGTACCGCGGCGATGTGCTTTCGAAACGACGGACTCAGTCGACGCTTGAGAAGCTTGACCAACGCATCCACATGCGAGCGCTTGATAGTCAGCATCGACAAGCGACGGCGCAGACTCTCATCGATACCAATGGCACCAGTCATCCCATCGCGCGTGATCGCTTCAATCGCCTCCATCGTGCGGACGCGTTGCGGATCATCCGCAAGTGCCAGGCGCGCTAGTTCATCGAGGCCCTCAATCGCCACGATGGTGCTGTCAAAGTCGAAGATCAGTTGGACGGGTTGCGCTTCGGCGGGTGTGCGCGACATCGGGGTTCCTGCTGCGGAGAGTGCGAAGCTGTGGTGTACCGCAGCCGACGCGCTTCGGCTTCGTGGGTGGGGGTGGCCGGTCAATCACGCCGTCCTTGTCGGCATCTACTCCGGGACCCTTGTGCTCCGGCACAACCAAGGGCACGATGTAGCCGGCATCAAGAACAATCGCTTGCCCCCACTGCCACTCAACCTTGGTAATCGCCCCCGCGACCATGCCTCCGACAAGCACCATGCCCCCCGAAGGTGCGGCGTTGACGATCGGAGCCCGCACGAACACCATGGAATGTGCTGAAACTTTGACCGGAATCAGGCGCGTGCCACCGCCGATTGGAATCGGCTGCCCCAACTCGCCGGTCACTGAACATGGGGCGCCCTGCTGTGGAATTCGCCCACTTTGAACGCCATTTCTGGCGGTCGCCGTCACTTGTGCCACCAGTTCCCCGGAACACCCCAGACGCTCCAAAGCCGTTCGTGCCTTGTCAAGGAGCTTGGCCGTGGCGGGCGCATCGGGATCGGTGGCCCCAAGCAAGGGGATGAAACTGTCCAACACTGGACTCACGCGCGTGGAACTCAAACTAAAGCCAGTGCCCTGGCACGCTCCGCAGTCTTCACGCGTCTCGCGCATGGTGGGGACCGCACGCGCCGCCGTCAGGTCTCGATGCCGCGTCACTTTTGTACCAGTTCCTGTGCAACGTGGGCACTGCAACGTGCGCGTCAGCGCCATGACACGACCCACAAATACATCCGGCGGTACCGCTGGTGAAACCACTACATCCGGCACCATGGCACCGGCGGGCAAGGAAATCGGGAAATCAGGCACAACCTGAACAACACCCTTACCCGCACCTTTGGACTTCACGTCGCCCTCTGCGGAACGCCCATACGAAAGCGCGGCGATGACGCCGAGCAGCAGCACCACCAATAAACATCTGCGAATTGTTGAATTGCCCACCATCACCGCAGGGTAACGGTCACCGCAACCGAAACCGAAATTACTGCGGAATATCTATAAATCTAGCCGGCCCACCACGTACACACATCAATCCAACGCTGCCTGATTTCCAATGCAGATCGCCAACAGGTCGGCGCGGGAAATTGGCTTCAAATAGAAGCCCTCACAGCCAGCGTTGAGAGCGCGATCACGCTCAACACTCAGCGCTGCCGCGGTGAGCGCAACAATCCGACCGCGGTAGCCGCGCGCACGAATGCGCTCGGTTGCTTCGATCCCATCGATACCAGGCATCTGCACATCCATGATCACTAAGTCCGGGCAATAGCCCCCATCAAAACGCGCTACCGCGCTCAATCCGTCCGATGCAATGTCGACACGCGCACCTGCCAGCGACATCAGCGCGGACAGAATCCGCTGCGAGTCAATGCTGTCTTCCACCAGAAGGATGTTCTTACCCGCCAGTGGACCATTCCCACTGCGGGGCACCAGCGTCGACGGTGTCGGCTGCGGGAACACCAACGCCGGCTGGGTGACATCAGACTCAAAGATCAACGTAAAGACACTGCCCCGCCCAAGTTCGCTGGCAACGTCAATTCTACCCCCAAGGAGCACCGCCAAGGGGCGACTGATCGCCAACCCAAGCCCAGTTCCACCGTGTCGCCGTGTGTAACTCGTATCAAACTGCGAGAACGGCTCAAAGAGTTTTGGGATGGTCTCATCGGACATGCCGCAGCCGGTGTCATGCACGGCGATGCGCGTCTCAATGCGCGAACCCGTTCGCTGCGCCGACACCACCACGCGCACCGATCCGTGGTCTGTAAATTTCACGGCGTTTCCAACAAGGTTGAGCAGCACTTGCCGAATACGTACCGAATCACTGTAGATCGGCAGCATTGCCGCGTCGCCCTGTATTTCTTTGACTAGGGAAATTCCCTTGGCAACGGCGCGCATTTGCAGAAGCTGCACCACATCGCGCACGACGTCCGGCACCACCACTTCGGCGATATCGATCGTGCATCCGCCCGCCTCAATCTTGGCCAGGTCAAGAATGTCATTGATGATCGCTAGCAAATGATCACCATTGCGGCGAATAGTTTCTATGTATTCAATCCGCTCAGCGGGATCGACCCCATCATCGCCAAGGAGTTCAGAGAACCCAAGAATCGCCGTCATCGGCGTACGAATTTCATGAGAAATATTGGCAAGGAAATTCGACTTGGCTCTATTCGCTTCCTCAGCACGAACACGCAGGCCGCGCTGCACGCGCTCTTGCTCGGTGAGTTTGGTGACCATGCGCTCAAAGTCCTGCAGTTGCGAATTCATCGCCTCAATGACCATGGCATAGTCGGCACTACCGTCATGAGGCGCGAAATCAGTAATGCCTACCGGCCAGGCCCAGATGGACGTGTCGTCCACGATCCGTGGCGATCCAACGAATACCAATTCGCCTGCAGGCAACACGGCAAACTGTCCGCGCATCTGCTGCTCGGTGTGACGAATCCTCAGGAGTGTCAATTGCCCCACTGAATCACGAACGGCTGCTAATGAGTCAGCCCGCGGGCGCAACACCTCAAACACATCAAGAAACTGCGCCCCCACACAATCGGGGAGCACCTTGGACATACTTTTTCCAGTTCCGACAAGCACGCCATCCCCGCCAATCACAAAGTGAAATGGGAACAGCGTGTCCAGGAGTAATTGTGCCTCTGTGTTCACTACTACTCCGCCTGTTCTAGAAACTCAACGAGGAATACGTCATGATCAGCACCGTTTTCGCGATCCTCAATTTGCGTCACTGCGATTGTCTCGCCGTACATGGCGCCCATGCCTTCAAGAACCCCCTTCACGAAGGGTGCCAGACCGGACCGTGATGAGAAATAGTGAACATGAATAGCACCACTTTCCAATGTTTCAGCACGAAACTGCGGCATGGTGACACCCGGGAATGCCAACGACAATCGTGCGTGCATGGCATCAAGCGCCGGCAACATCTCCCGCACATTGGTACCCATGGAGCGCATCACCTTCCCCCATGGTTGACGCTCGGCATAGACCATCCAAAAGTGTCCGAACGCTTGCAGCGCATCGGCGAGCGGCACGCCAAGACGACGCGCTACCGCTGCAGCAAGGTCAAATGTCACCTGATCTGGATACGGCCGCATGATGACAAACACCGGCTCCTGAACGCCCGCGTCCGCGCAGATGGCAGCCCACACTTCCTCGCCGTGACGCTCGACAACCATCTCCTGCAGTGCGTGATTCACCATTCCAAGCATGAGCTGTTACTCCGATGTGTTTGCGGGACGAGTGCGAACCATAAACGCATCGCACGGTGCGCCTGCGTCCTTGGCCGCGATCTGTTTGATATCTACATGCTCGCCGTACATGTTTCCAACGCCCTGCACCAGGCCAAGGACAAAGGGCGCAAGTCCAGAGCGATGCGATCGGTACTCCAACAGCAACCCGCCATCGCGTGGCTCCACGCGGAAGGATGGCGGCTCGAGCGCTGGAAAGCTGACCGCAATCCGGGTGTGCATGGCGTCGAGTGCACCGAGTAGTTCATAGGTGTTGCTTCCAGACGCCTTCATCAACTTTCCCCATGGACCCTTACCGGCAAACTCAATCCAATAGACACCGAATGCGTGAAGTACATCAGCGATCGGCATGTTCATGTGCTCGGCTACAGCGGTTGCAAGCGCATAGGTCACTGCATCCGGATATTGCTTCATCATGACGAAAGCGGGATCCTCGACCCCAGCACGCGCCTTGATCAATTCCCATTGCGGCGCCCCGAATTTCTCAGTGACCATTGCCTCGATTGCCTGATTGACCATGCCGTACATGCGAATCTCCTATAAGCAAACTGGTGACACGTTGCGGGGGTAGCAAACGACCGGGTCTGCCTACGGAGAATGCGGCTGCCGCATGCAAGGGATCGGATCATAGGCGCAGATCACACGCCTCACACTGTCCCGCCCGTTGAGATTGCCGTTCCCACTTTGCCCCGAATGTGCGGTTGCGGTGACCAACTATGCTGATCGGATGACTTGGCAATCCACCCCTTGCTTGCACGGCGAATTTTGTTGGCACGAACTGAACACGCGCGATACCGCTGGCTCCACGGCGTTCTATTCAGCGCTGTTGAACGCCGCTGCTACGACCATTCCGATGCCGCACGGCGACTACACCATGCTGGCCATCGGGTCGCACACGCTGATGGGCATGATGCCGATCAACGCGACTTCTCCAGCGGATGTTCAGTCGCATTGGATCGGCTACATCGCGGTAGACGACATTGAACTCATGATCGCTCGCGCTGCTGAACTGGGCGCGACCGTCCGCACACCGGTGACGCAGGGTTCTATGGGACGCTCGAGTGTGATCAGCGACCCAACCGGCGCGGTATGCGCGCTGTTCCAAGCAGACCCCGGCAAGACGGACGGCATGAACGAACATGGACCCGGCGCGGTTGTCTGGAACCACTTGGTGACAGCCGATCCAGCCCGCGCTGTTGAGTTCTATTCTGCGTTGCTCGGATGGGAGTCAGAACTTCCGCCCGATGGCGGCGCTGACGGCGCACGGCGTATGAACGCGCACGGTCGCTCCGTCGCAGGCATCATGCCCACCTCACACCCCGATGACCGGTCCGCGTGGCTGACCTTCATTTGCGTTGAGCGCATTGAAGAAGCAAGCCGGACCGCTACGCAACTTGGAGCCACCGCACTTACGGATGTGGTTGGATTCCCGAGTATTGGATCAGTGGTGGTGCTGCGAGACCCGCAAGGCGCCACCTTCTGCGTGGCCGAGCCGGCGCAGCGCGGCGAACCATAAACCCAGGTTGCTTCGCTCACTTCACTGCCAACACCGGCACATCAAAGAGCAAGGCGATGTAGGTGATAAAGAGCGCAAGGTGAACAACACCCTGCATGGGATTCGCACGCCCGTGCGTGAAGTTCACGATCGATATGAGCATCGTGCCAATCAATAGCGCAATCTCTGGCAACGGCAGCCCAAGTTCAATGTGCTGACCAAGCATCCGGGCAAGTATCAGGACGGCAGGAACAGTGAGCCCAATGGTGGAGAGCGCCGAACCCAACAGGATGTTCATGGTGCGCTGCATGGAATTTCGGCGCGCGGCCTTGATGGCCGCAAGACCTTCTGGCCCAAGTGCCAAGCATGCCACGAGTACACCCGCGATCGCTGGCGGCAACCCGGTCTGGCTGAGGAATCCAGCAGTGGACTTCCCGAGCGATTCAGCAAGCACTACCACTACGACAAGCATCACCACTAATCCCATAACGTCACGCCAGAGTGGCTTGATGAGCGCTACATGGTGGCCTGCACCTCCAGAGTGAAGCGTCTGCTGCGCATCCGGATGTACTCGACCAATGTCGTTGACCTGATCGGCATCAACTTCCGCGGACTCGTGTGCAAAGAACGAGCGGTAACGGGAGGTCTGCATCCACAAAAAAGCACCGTACATCACCACCGAAGCAGTTGCTACAAAGAGTTCCATGCGCGGCGTCATAAAGCCACCCGGCTCCGTCTCGGTAAGCCGCGGCAGAACCAAGGCAATCAACGCCAGCGGAATGATCAGGGTGATGTACGAAGCGGACGACTGCAGGTTGAAGAATTGCTCGCGACGATTAATCCCACCCGCGAGAAGCGCCATGCCAACCAGCCCATTCATGATGATCATGAGGGTTGAGAACATGGTGTCACGAGCAACGGTTGGCTCGCTGCCGCCACCGAGCATCATGGCTGCCACGATGGATACTTCAATGACAACCACCGACAGCGTCAGAACCAGGGTGCCGATGGGCTCCCCAAGTCGGTGCGCCACCATGTCCGCGTAGTGCGAGGCGGAATAGGCGCAAGCGAGGATCACTGTGAAAAGCCAGATAAAAGTGAGCAGTGAGTGCTGTCCGCCCGCCCCACGGCTAACCACCACGTTGAGCACGATGGTTCCGAGGCCAAGGAGGAGCGGCAGGTGGTGCCGAAAACGAGTCCAGTTCATGAATGGCAGAGCGTAAGGGTAGGAGACCCGCTGCGGCGGCTCAAAGGGGATTCAATATGAAGGATATTAATGATGACCATTCGTGACATCACGGAAATTCGGGCTATATTCCTAATGGCCAAGTTGTTTGCCATCGAAGCCCGGGCGTCTCAGGAAAGTTGAACACCGGGCGGCACGATTATCCACGGACGACCCAGACATGCAGGACATTCCGAGCACCACTGAATTTCCACGGGCGGTCGTTACCCCCACGGTCCAACGGGCAGGAACGTTTGAGTCCGCAGCCAAGCGCGCGCTCGAGAGGCTGCGCGAAGCAACGAAGTCCACCATTGACTCCGCGGGTCTGAGCGACGTGAACTCCCTGGCGCTGAGCCGCAAACTTGCGATCGACAAAAGCCTGTCATGGCGCATGGTGCGATTCGTGGAAGAGCCAAACGCCTTCAGCGCCAGTAAGCACCTTCCGGGAGTGGCAGGCCTGCGCATCTTTGCTCGCGCAGTCAGCGCCGCTGGCGCCACGGCCGGCGCGGTAGCCCAATTTGATGCCGCACTTGCAGAACTAGAGAGCGTCATCGCCAAGCATGCCGGCACACGTGCCGCGTTCCGCGCGCTCCTCACGCATTGCACCGACGAGCCCCAAGCAGACGATCGTGCAATCGGCTTTCGGCGCGGCGCCTTCGAAGCAAACGCCGCGCTGTGGGGGATCCAAGCACGTACGCGACTGATGATGGCGTTCCTCACCGTTGGCGAACGCGGCGCCGTTGATGTTGCATTGGTCAGTGGATTTCTTGGCCTCCGCCGTAGCAGACGCGACCTTTCATGGCCCGTAGCACGCCGCCGAGTTCTCGGTCACGAAGGAGGCAGCAGCGCGGGCATCGCTCTACCACTTGATCCTTCCATAGCGGGCGACGCTGCACCGATGCTGTCGGAGTACGCCACCATCCGCGGCGAGAGCCTGCGCCCGATTGGAACCGACCATGGGTTCTGGTACGAACTTCCTGAAGGAGACATTGGCCTCCGAGGCGCGGTCGACTGCGTCTTTGGCGAACGACTTCCCGGTGCAGGACCTGCACTTCGGGATGGCGCGGTGGAAGACGCGGAGGTGATGCTCCGCGTCGACCTCCCCGTAGAACATGTGCTTTTAGAGGTGTTTGTTGAGCGCGCCATTCCGGTCACTGGCAGCCCAACGGTTTCGCAATACAGTCTGCTCACTGGCGGCAGCGGTGAAAATTCACCTGACCGCGAGCGGGGGCGAATTCCAGTCGCCGATCAAGTACAGGAGCTGGGCGAGGATCCACGAACGTGGTCAACGCCGATTGCGCCACGGCATTGGGAAATGGTGAACGACTGCATGCAGTGGATGTCACGAACACCCGCGGACTTCACCGTGCATCGCGTGAGTATGCAGTGGCCATTGATGCCGACCGCCGTGGTGCTCTCGACGTTGCTGGGACGTGGTAACTGAGTTCCGTCAGATTGACCGCCGCACCAGTGCCGTGCCCACGGTCAATCCAAACACCCCGATCGCAGCGAGCACTGCCAGCGGCAACAGCATTTCTGCCATGCCCCAGCTGCGCCACGTAGCGCCCTCGGCGGCCATCACCGCCCACTTGAATGGGCTGAGGTTGCTGGCAACCCGAAGAAAGGGCGGCATAAACACAATCGGCACCGTTCCGCCACCAATCATGGCGAGCACCAAGAGCACTGCGCGGCCCGCGCCTTGCGCCCCGCCCTGCGTGCGGAAACCCGCAGCAAGAAGCATCATGATGCCTGAGAATCCAAAGGCGGTCACCAGCGTCACCACCACCATGAGCGGCCAGTGTGAGACTTCGACGCGGAACAAGAACATGCCAAAGAACACCAGCATCCACTCGGTGGCTAGGCACGTCACGAAGCACGCCAGCGCCTTTCCAAACAAGATCTGATTTGGACTCATCGGCGAAACTAACAGGCGAACCAGCGTGCCGCGCTGCCGTTCTTCTGCGATTCCTGATCCAAACGACAACACTGCACCAAACAGCGCCCACGCAATACCTTGCATGAAGGAGATGGCGAAGCTGTTCGCGGGGACACCAGGGCGCATCGATAGCTCCGCAATGTCGACAGTCACCGGTTTCCAATCAGCAACCGTTGGAGACTGCTTGGCTGCTGACCCGTCCGCGGCCGGGGTAGACATCGTGCGGGCACGCGAAAGTGCCGTGCGAATCGCCAGTCGATCAGTGAACGAGAAGTCGGATGCCTTGAGTGA
>JBIKZY010000121.1:0-6796 GCA_044354475.1 Phycisphaerales bacterium | reverse complement strand
TACTGCGGAACTGAGTGGAAGTTGACGAAACTTGGCAATCAAGACTGGGCATCCACCCGGTCTGCGCTTACTCTTTTTGTAGGAATGCGCCGCTTCATTGCCGCCATTGCGATCGTGGTGCTCACTGGTCGAGCGTCTGCACAGAGCTCTTCGCCGGTAGCGCCAGGCATCTCGGATCGACCGCCCGCCACCGCACCCGCGGGACCGGGGCGGAAGGGATTAGCAGGTACGCCCTCCGGTGGATCTTCGCCCGCCCTGCCCCCCGTTGTCACCGCTCCGCAACCGCGCAACGACCCGCGCGCTCGACGCCAACAAGACGAGTGGCGGCGCGATCATCCGGGCGACACCTACCACTACTCCATCGACGAAGTGCATCGCATGGTTTTTGCCAGTTGCCTTGATGATGCAAGCCAAGCAGACATGCAGAAGATGCTTGCTGCGCAGATTGATCAACAGGCGGCCACGCTCTTTGAGGCGCCGCCGGACACGGAGATCTTTATTGCGGTTGCCACTCCGGCAGATATCAAGAAGATCTTCGCTGATAGCCCCACCAGCGCCGGTATGTACGAACATCCGCGGCGCCGCATTGTCACGGGCGACATCGGCACTGTGCTGCGTCACGAGTACACGCATGCCATGCACTTTGGGCACATGGAGCGGCTCGGTCAACCGCATGTGATGTGGGTGCAGGAAGGCCTTGCTTCGCTGTACGAGGTGTACGAACTTGCACCGGACACTTCCATCCGGTTTGTGCCCACGGAGCGGCATAATCAGGCAAGAAAGATTGCGGCAAACAAGCGCGCTATCTCGTTGGCACAGGTGGTCACCATGAATCCGGATGAATTCATGACTAAGAGTCAGACGCTCTATCCGGTGGTGCGTTCGGTCTTTGAATACATGGCCGATCAAGGAAAGTTGCGCGCTTGGTACAAGCGATACGTGGACACGTTTGCGCAGGATCGCTCTGGGCGCCGCGCGATTGAGGACATCTTTGGCGAAACCATCGATGAGTTTGAAACAAGTTGGCGCGCGTGGGTCTTGGCGCGCCCCGCTGTTGATGTTGCCGTGGGGCGCGGCGATCGCAACGTTGGCGTAGATATCAAAGCGGCCACGGACGGTGTGGAAGTGACGCGGGTGGCGCGCGGATCGGCGGCACAACGCGCCGGAATTGTTGCTGGCGATGTCATCGTTGCAATTGACGGCACCGCCGTTCGTTCACCCCGCGAATGGACCGAAGCGACCGCGGCAATCCGTGTGCCAGAATTGGCGATCACCATTCGCCGCGCTGGGAAACGCAGTGAAATTACTTTGATATTTGACGCCCAAGCCAACGCGATGTTGCGCGGCGCGGGCAAACATGTACTCGTCACTCCTGCCGAATTTCAATGGGCCGAAATTCCGGTCGGATTTCTTTACACGGCCCAGTTCGCATCAGAAAGTTGATACGTCATGCATATCACCATCAGCGCGAAGCACATGGAACTGACGCAACCCATCCGGGATTACATCGAGCGAAAGATGTCGCGGTTGCCGCACTTCTTCAATCGACTACAAGAAATCCGAGTCATCATTGAACGTGTGCCTCACGGTTACCACGTGGAAGTGGTGAGTGACGTTGAGCACCACAAGGACTTTGTGGCCAACAGTGAGCATCGTGACTTGTATGCCTGCGTCGATGTAGTTTCCGACCGGGCGGTACGGCAATTGCATGAATGGAAAGACCGCATTCGTGGTGCTAAGAAGCACATTGGGACGCGCCGACGGCTTGACTAACGCGTCATCGCGCGCAACCACTGAATTCTGTACTCTGTGCGGTCGCCGGACACTCCGGCGACCGCCTTTGGCTTGAGTCTGCACTCTGGCCGATCGCGCAGTCAGTGCACTCGCAGTTCCAAGGAAACCCCCACCATGAAGCTCCGCGACATCGTCGTCGAGAAAGCCATCATCGCACCGCTCAAGTCGACCAAGCGCGACGATGCGATCCGCGAATTGGTCGAGGTGCTGGCAACCCAAGGCGCCGTGAAGCCGGCATTGGTTGACGAACTTTCCAAGGCAGTCATCAAGCGCGAGAAGCGCGGCTCCACCGGATTTGGTCATGGAGTTGCGGCGCCCCATGTGAAGACCACTGAAGTGCAGCGCGTCTTTGTGGCCGTGGGCATTGCTCCGGGCGGTCTTGAATTTCAGGCGCTCGACAAGCAGCTTGTGCATGTGGTGTTTCTGCTCTTGTCACCAGAAGATCGTCCCGAAGAACATATTGACGCCATGGAGTGCATCTTCGGCGTCCTCACCCAAGACAAGTTCCGACGCTTCCTGCGCCAGGCGAAGACCCCGGCGGAAGTGTGGGGTCTCCTTGAGGAGGCCGACTCCGCTTCGCAGTCGCGTTGAATGTTGAACTCTGCACTGACCACTATTCAGAACTCCCTCGGGCTGCATGCGCGGCCGGCGATGGCGTTTGTTGATGCGGCAAACGGGTTCGCGTGCGATGTTCGCGTTCGTCGCACTGATGGCGATGAAACGGTGGACGGCAAGAGCATCATGCAAATGCTGCTCTTGGCTGCAACGCAAGGCACGGAGCTGGAGATCACCTGCGATGGTTCCGACGCAAGCAAGGCGCTGGCCGCACTACTGCGGTTAGTGGAGGCGAAGTTTGATGAAGAGTGACACCAGTATTCCCCGGAGCGCGCATGCGGATGATGTCGCTGCAACACCGCATGGCGAACGCGTAACGATCATTGGTGAAGGGCAAATGGGCATCGTGATGGCCGCAATGCTTGCTGAGCGCGGCGTACCGGTGTGTGTTTGGGGGCCATTTCCGAGCGTGATTCAAGAACTTGCAGCGGCGCGACGTTCGCCGCGCTTGCCGGGGCTAGTGATTCCGGACGCGGTGCGATTTGAGCACGACGGCGCACGGGCGCTAGACGGCGCAACACTGGTGGTGAACGCCATTCCAACGCAGTTTGTGCGCGCGGCGTGGAAGCCGCTCGCTGCGCATCTTGCAGTTGGCGTGCCCGTGGTGAGCGTCACAAAGGGCATTGAAGATGAAACACTTCTGCGACCGAGCCAAGTGATTGCCGAGGCCGCGCGCGGCAGTGAGAGTGCGCGCGCAGTGGCTGTTCTGAGTGGACCAACGATCGCAGCCGAACTCGCGTTGCGATTGCCGGCCACCATGGTGAGTGCCAGCAGTGACGCCGCGCTTGCTGAACGCGTGCAGCGAACCTTTTCTTTGCCGTGGCTTCGTATCTATACGAACTCTGACGTGGTTGGCGTAGAGATTGCTGGCGCCGCGAAGAATGTGGTGGCGATTGCGGCAGGCATGGTGGATGGGTTGGGGCTCGGCTCGAATGCAAAGAGCGCCCTGCTCGCACGTGGACTCGCGGAAATCGTTCGGCTTGGATCGGCACTCGGCGCACGGCCAGAGACATTCTTTGGAATTGCGGGCGTTGGCGATTTGGCCACCACCTGCTTTAGCCCTGAAGGTCGGAACCGATCATGTGGCGAAGCGATTGGGCGTGGGGAACCGTTGGCCATGTACTTGGCTCGCACGGATTCAGTTGTCGAGGGTGTTGCCACATCGCACGCGTTACTTGCGCTGGCTGAGCGCCACGGCGTCGAGATGCCGATTGTGCGCGCAGTGGAGTCCATCCTGTTCCACGGCAAGACGCCCGCGGGTGCCATCCGTGACCTGATGGGTCGCGAAGCAGGCGCCGAGCGGGTGGGATAAGCGCGATTTCAGCCTGAAATGTATGGCGTGATGGGCCGGCTGCAGCATTGACCCAACCGGGCGGTGACGGCGTACTATTCCATCCATGAGCACTGCACCTGCGCCTCTTGCTGGCCTGAATTCCGCTGACCAGCAGCCCCGACGCCCCTCCGCTGCCGAGGCGCTTGCCTCTGGTGGCAGCCAACTTGAACGACGATTGGTTGTGGCACTCTCAGGTGGCATGTTGCTGTTGGTCTCATGGCTTGGGCGTTCGCTCTTTGACTTTGCTGAGAATGTCACGCAGATCCCCGCCGCTATTGGCGCGATCATTGTTGCTACCCCGCTCTTCACAGGCGCGGTGCGTGAACTGCGCGAAGGTCGCCCCAGTGGCAACGCGTTGGCAAGTTTGGCCGTGCTGGCCGCGATGGCGAACAACTTCTTCCTGCAAGCCGGATTCCTTGCGTTCTTCTTGTGGCTTGCAGAACTGATTCTGAGCCGCACTGCGTGGGGCGCACAACGGGCGATTCGCGAACTGGTGGAACTCACTCCCGGTGAAGCGCGCGCAGTGGGTGCTGATGGCACGGAGCGGCAGATGCCGCTCGCGCAGGTGCGCGTTGGTATGACGGTGCGCGTGCGCCCCGGCGAGAATCTGCCGGCTGACGGTGTGGTGACGGTTGGTAGTACTTCGATCAATCAGGCTTCGCTGACTGGTGAAAGTGTGCCGGTGGAGGCGCTGCCGGGAACGCAGGTGTATGCCGGTACCACGAACATCACTGGCCAGATTGATATCAATGTCACTGCTGTTGCTGGCGAGACCACCATCGGCAAGGTTGAGAATCTGATTCGCGAGGCGGAGAAGTCCAAGACGGCGCGGCAGGAGCTCATTGAGAAGCTTTCCAACTATTACGTTCCGGTAGTGCTGATGGTGGCTGGGCTGGTGTGGTTCTTCACTTCAAAGAGTGCTGATCAGGCAACGCGCGATGCCGCTGCGGTGCGTGCGATTACTGTGCTGGTGGTGACTACGCCGGGCGCGCTTCTCATTGCGTATCCAACTGCGATGGTTGCGGCGTTTGCTGCTGCGGCGCGCTTAGGAATCATGGTGAAACAAACGAGCACGCTTGAAGCTGCCGGCTCGGTTGACACGGTGGTGATGGATAAGACTGGCACGCTCACCACCGGCAAATTTGCAGTGAGTCGCTTGGTGCCTGCTGAAGGTGCGGACGGTGCCGCGTTGTTGCAAGCAGCTGCTGACGCTGAGCAGAGTTCCAATCACCCGCTCGCGCGCAGCATCATGGACACCGCGGTGCGCGCACGCATTGCGCCGATTGCCGTCAGTGACTACAAGGAAATTCCTGGTCGCGGCGTGCAGGCATCAACGCCAGCAGGCATGGTGTTTGCCGGACGCGGTATGTGGATTGCCGAATTGAACGCCGGCGCTGCGGCGCAGGTGAAATCAGTTGAAGAGAAGCTTGAAGGCATGAGCGGCGTGCACGTGATGCTCGGCGATCGCTATTTGGGTGCGGTTGGTCTTGAGGACAAGTTGCGTCGCAACGCAGCGGAGACGGTGGCTGAACTGCGACGTCTTGGAGTGCGCCGCGTGGTGATGTTCACCGGCGACCGCCTGAGTGTGGCGAAGCGCGTGGGCGAAGCCGTGGGCGTCGATGCAATTGAAGCCGAGTGCTTGCCTGAGGAGAAGCACGAGGAATTGAAGTACCTGATCCGCAAGGGAAATCGCACGCTGGTAGTGGGCGACGGAATCAATGACGGACCGATGTTGGCAAGCGCGGATGTTGGCGTGGCCATGGGTCTTTCCGGCAGTGACATTGCAACCAACAGCGCGGGCGTTGCGCTGATGAATGATGATCTGCGCAGTATTCCGTTCTTGTTGGAACTGGCGCGCAAGGCCAAGGGCATTGTGGCGATGAACATTGGCGCCAGTCTGTTGCTGGCGCTGGTTGGCTTGGCGCTTGCGGCAACTGGTCGCATTGATATTTGGGTGACCCCGTTCTATCAGGCGACGGCGTATGTGTTTGTGATTGCCAACAGCTTGCGCTTGGTGCGTTTCGGCGAAGACTTCGCTGCGGCGGAGGAGATGCGCCGGACGCAGGACGCCATGACGGTGGTCAAGCCGGTGCGCGCGGCGCAGAAGCTGTAATCCCGTTACGATGGAAAAATGCACCATTGCCTGCGCTGTCACTACGCGCTTGGTCCCCTGCCGGGGGTGCCAGCAGATCAGTTCGGTGAGTTCACGGCAGATGTGCGCTGCCCGGAGTGCGCATTCGAGATTCCCAAGGGCGCACGGATCTTGGTGGGCAGTTCCACCGAAGCTGGCGCGCAGCCGCTGACGAATCGGCGGCGGATGCGGCAGATACTGCTTGCGCTCGCGCCATCCGGGTACTGCCTGGTGATCGGACTTGAAGGCGTTGCAGCGTTCGTTCAGCAAGGCACCGCAGGATTCACCGTGTGGAACGCGATGCGTACGCTGCCTTTGGTGGGATTGGGCTTCATCATCTGGGGGGCGTGGCGGAAGTGGACGCCGGTCGAAGGCAGTGACGGGAGAGCACCGGCGTCTTGGGATACGCGCTGGCTATGCGTACCGGGAGCGCTCGAGGTGTTCAGCGGCGAGACGACGGACCCCGACGCGCGATCGATTGGCGGCGGTGCGAAAGTCGGCGCGTCAACCGACGGTGCCAAGGCCAAGGTGTCGTGGCTGCAATCGCACCTCTCGGGTCATATCCGGCACGAGGCGTCCGACATTCGCAACATCCGCGTGTACAGCCCGCAAGTCCGTGGGAACCGCTGGCGTAGCGACGACCGTGCGGTGGCACAATTGATGGCGAGTGTTTGGCTCCGTGACGCCACCGGGCGGCGGGCGGACATGCACACGGTGATGATCTACCTCGATACCAAGGGTGAGCCCGGCCAACCCGGCCGTGACCGGACGAGCGCGGTGCTCGACGCCGCCGACGCGATCGCGCGATCGATCCGGCGGACGATCGGTATGGGTGAAACGGAAAGTGATGACGGGGTCGCAGTGGCAGATGCGACCGATGGCCACGCTGGCGTGTCGCCGCTGGCGGTCGAGGGATCGCTTTA
>JBIKZY010000120.1:0-6885 GCA_044354475.1 Phycisphaerales bacterium | reverse complement strand
TGATGCAGATGCTCGGCGGCGGCGCGGCCGCACTCATTGCCAGCACCGTCTTTGAACGTCAGGCGTGGCCGGCGTGGGAAGCAGTCACACCAAGTTCATTGTGGGCGATCGCATACCTGGTGGCGTTCGGATCATTGGTCGGCTTCAGCGCATACGTGTGGCTACTGAGTAACGTCAACGCGGCCGCGGTGGCAACGTACGCATACGTGAATCCGTTGGTGGCACTGTGCCTGGGGACACTGCTGGCAGGCGAAGCGATTCCCGCGCGCACCGGCCTGGCGGCACCGCTCATTCTGGGCAGCGTGGCGCTGATGCAGTTTGTCAGGCCGCCATCAAAGAACGAACCGCCGGTTGCCGAAGAATAGGCACAGAATCAGGTCGCACCGCAGGCAGTGATCACTCACGCCGTCCACGCGCGAACGTGGTCGCCGACGACTACCGTCACCACCGCAAACACGCGATCGCGATGAGATCGAACCACAAGGTTCTGCTTGCCATCATCGCTCAATACGCCGACATGTTCAATGCGAAGTGAACGCCCGAGTGCATCGGCGCCGATCCGCTCAGCCTTCACCACGGATTCCTTGGCGCACCACAGGCGGAGCGGCCATGCGTCATCATTCCACGGAAGCCGTGCTTCGCCGGTCTCTTCTGCAAGCGATCGCAACGCAGGGATACCGGAAGCGTGAATCGGCTCGGCATCAATACCGAGGCTCGGTGCGCCAGGTGCGGCGATGGCACATCCGGCCAGTCCGCGGGTGTGTGCAATCGATACGAACGGTGCAGCGCGGTGACCAGCAATACGCGGCGCACCTTGTGCATCATGATCAAGGGCGGCGCCATGCCATGCGCTTGGTCCGTGCGTGCTCTTCCACGCAGCAACTGCGACGCCGAATGCGGCACGACTGGCTTGACGCCCGAGTTCGCGCATGTGCGCGCGCGGCGCATCGGGTTCGTGCGCAAACGGGAGCCAGATGATGACAGGATCCAACAGGTCCATGGGCGAGAAGTATGTCCGAAATCGATGCAGGGCGAGAACGGTATCGGCAGATTGCCGACCGCTACTACCGTGAGTCCTGGATCAGAAACCCTGCGAAACCGCGCCTAATCACACGGAGAAGTAGCCCGCACTTGGGTGGTGGACAATGATCGCGCTGGTGGACTGCTCAGGATCAATCTGGAAATTCTCAGTCAGATGACAACCGATCCGCTCCGGCCGAAGCAAGCGCCACAGCTTCTCTTGATCAGACATATCTGGGCATGCCGGATAGCCAAAGCTGTAGCGGCACCCTCGATACTTCTGTTGGAAGAGTTCGCGGATCTTCGGGCTGTCGTCATGACCAACGCCCAATTCCGCGCGCATGCGCTTGTGCCACAGTTCCGCAAGTGCTTCCGCACATTCCACGCCGAATCCGTGCGTGTACAGGTATTCCGTGTACGCGTTGCTATCAAACAACTTCTTCGCACGCACGCTGGCCATCGGCCCCATGGTGACGCAGGTGAGACCCACCACGTCACGCTCGCCGGAAGTAGACGAACGGAAGAAATCACTGATGGAAAGTTGACGGCCATTCTTCTGACGCGGGAAATCAAAGCGCTCCAGTTCACGCCCCGGATCAGTTGGGTCGTAAATCAACAATGCGTCACCTTCCGTCGCACACGGATACCAGCCGTACACAACCTTGGGTTGCAAGAACGCATCGCCGTCATCCTTGGCTTGCTTCTGCATACGCGCCAGTGCTGGACGAGCCTCGTTGTCTAAGAGGGCTTCGTACGCCTTGGCATCCAGGTCGCCTTGCTTGAATCCCCACTGACCGCGGAACAGTGCAGTCTGATTGATGAATGGGAACAATTCGTCAAGGTCAACGTGCTCCACCACACGGGCGCCCCAGAACGGCGGATCGGGAATGCGATCCACTGCAACCACTGAACTCGCTGGGCGTGCACCCTCGGTACCGCCCGAGCCCTGCTCGCCGCGCATTGCCGCACCACCATCAACGCTCTCGATGACCGCCGTGCCGCCAGCAGGTTCTTTGCCGATCGCACAAGCGCGCGATGCGGCAACGCGTTCGTCAACCGCACGGCGCTTGCCAAGTCGCTCGTCGATCTGCTCGTCAATGGCCGCCAACGTGCCAGTGGCCAATGCATCACAGACGGACATACCTTCGAACGCGTCGCGCCCGTAGTAAAGCGGCCCGGCGTAAATGCCGCGCAAGTGACCCTCCGCGTAGTGACGCGTGAGTGCCGCACCGCCAAGCAGTACGGGGATATTGATGCCGCGCTCGTTGAGTTCGCGCAGATTCTGCTCCATCACGCCCACGCTGCGCACCAGCAATCCGCTCATTCCAAGCGCGTCGGCATTGGTTCGCTCCACTGCTTCCAGCATGGCCGTCAGCGGCTGCTTGATGCCAATATTGTGCACTTCAAATCCATTGTTGGTGAGAATGATGTCAACCAAATTCTTACCAATGTCATGAACATCACCGGAAACCGTCGCCAACACAATGCGTGCTTTGGCACGACCGGTCGCGCCAGCCTTCTCCATGTGCGGCTGCAACAAGGCAACCGCCTTCTTCATCACCGTGGCACTCTTCAGAACGAACGGCAACTGCATCTTGCCGGAACCAAAGAGTTCCCCAACCACCTTCATACCCATGAGTAGATGGTCGTTGATGATTTCCAGCGGTCCATACACCGCCAGCGCGCGATCAAGCGCCGCCTCAATGCCCTTGTCTTCGCCATCAATGATGTGCTGCTGCAGCGCCTCTTCAATCGGAAGATCCGCGAGCGTCTTTCGAACCTCTACTGTTTCGGCACCATCGGGGAACAGACCAATGAAGTGCAGCAGCGGATCAAAGTCTTCCGCCATGCCTTCGGGACGTTCCGCACCACGACGATCAAAGATCAACCACTGCGCAGCATCCCACTGTTCCTTGGGAATCCGATTCTCCGGAAGGATCTTGCTTGGGTGCACAATCGCCGAGGTCAGCCCACGCACACGCGCTTCATGCAGAAACGCACTGTTCAATACCGCTCGCGCAGATGGCTTGAGTCCGAAGGAAATGTTGGACAATCCAAGCAGAATTTGGCATTCTGGGAATCGTTCGGAGATTCGCCGGATGCCTTCCAGCGTCTCCAGACCCAAACGACGATCTTCGTCATTGCCGGTTGCAATGGTGAATGTCAGCGGATCAAAGAACAAGTCGTGCGCATCGAGCCCCCACTTGCGCGTGAACAGATCATGAATACGCGCTGCGATTTCCACCTTGCGGTCCGCGGTCTTGGCCATACCAGCCTGCGGATCTTCGTCAATAGTGAGCGCTACGCATGCAGCGCCATAGCGCTTGAGGAGCGGGCAGATTTCATCGATCCGCTTCTCGCCGTCTTCCAAGTTGATGCTGTTGACAATGCAGCGTCCACCTGCTCGCTTCAGCGCCGCTTCAATCACATCCGCCTGGGTGCTGTCAACCATCAATGGCGCATTCACATGTTGCACGTAGCGGCTCGCCACCTCGGCCATGTCTTTCACGCCATCGCGTCCAACAAAGTCAACGCACACATCCAAGAGGTGACTGCCATCGCGCATCTCTTCTTTCGCCATGCTGACGAGGCCATCCCAGTCATCGGCGTCCAACAGCGTCTTGAACTTCTTGCTTCCATTGGCATTGGTGCGCTCTGCAACAATCAGGAAACTATTGTCTTGCCGGAACTCGGTGAATCCGTACAGACTTGAGCACCCCGGCGTGCTCACCGCTACGCGAGTGATCGGCGTACGCGTGCCAACAACTTCGCGCAGCGCGCTGATGTGCTCGTTGGTGGTGCCGCAGCATCCACCGACGATTCCTGCGCCAAATTCTTCGATGAATCGACGCATCGCTGCACCAAATCCTTCGGGCCGCAAAGGGTATTCCGTGCGCCCGTCCACCAGAATCGGTAGACCTGCATTCGGGATCACACTGAACGGACGGTTCCAATGCTTGGCCAAATACGCAATGTGCTCGGCCATCTCGGTTGGACCGGTAGCGCAATTCAAACCAAGACTGGCAATTGGAAACGGTCGCAGTGCATTCACTACTGCCGCCATGTCGGAGCCAAGCAACATGGTGCCAGTGGTCTCCATGGTAACGCTGGCAAGAATCGGAATATCTTCATGCGTCTTCTTCACGGCGCCGAGGGCATCAAGGCACGCACTGATAGCGCACTTCACTTGCAACAGATCTTGACTGGTCTCCACGATCAAGCAATCCGCGCCACCATCAATGAGGCCGCGCGCCTGCTCGCGATATGAATCGAGCATCAACTCCCAAGAAACTTGCCCAAGGGTAATGAGTTTCGTACCCGGTCCGATCGACCCTGCAACAAAGCGTGGTCGGTCACGTGTACTGAACTTGTTGGCGGCTGCGCGCGCCACCTGCGCTGCACGCACATTGAGGTCGTACACCCAACTGACCATCTCTTCGTCGAAGTCAGCGGCGACCAGCTTGTTGGAACCGAACGAATCCGTTTCCACAACGTCGGCACCAGCTGCCAAGAAACCCTCATGGATGCGCTGAATCAGATCGGGCCGACTGCGCACCAAGATGTCCGTGCAATTCTCGCGGCCGAGGTAATCCTCTGCAGCACAATCAGCGCACGAATGAATGCTGGTTCCCATCGCACCGTCAAACACCACGATGCCACGATCTAACGCCGACTGAAAGGTGCTGGCCATATGTAGTTGAACCGTACTTCAATACCCGTCCTGATTCAACCGTTCATCCGGATATACGGATGGATAGCATTGAGAAAGATTTGAGGCTTAGTATTATTAGACGTTATGGGAGAGGGCTCGTCCAATCGTCATTGTTCGCGGGTTCGTACCCTTATCAATCCATGGTTCTCCGCGTTCCCTGCGTTCCCTCGCTTGTCATCCTGATCGCAGCACTGTCCATGGCGCATTGCGCGCCGGATGATCGTGCAGCAACTGTCGTCGCGACCACGAAGGGCGCCACGACTGACGCGGCGATTTTGAGTCCCGCTGCATCGAACACGACGACATCGACCACCGCACCATCGCCCTCCCCCGCAACGAACGCCGCGACCTTTGACGCCGTGTGGACCACCGTTCGCGATTCACATTGGGACGCCACGCTCGGCGGAGTTGACTGGAACGCGGTGCGTGCTGAGTTGCTACCCAAGGCCACGGCCGCGGAGTCCAACGAGGCATTGCGCGCCGTACTCACGGATGCGCTCAGCCGTTTGCAGCAAAGTCACTTCGCCATCATTCCAGGCGAGTTTGCCAATATCGAAGCGCTACATACCGAAGAGGCAAACGCCGACGATGCGTCCACCGCGCGTCCCGCTGCGGTCGCAACGCAGCCAAGCCCCGACGCTCACGAAGGCCAGTCCGGCGCGGACATTGCATTCATGCCCCAAGCGGGCGCAGCCGGCACATGGGACGCCATCGTGGTGGCTGTCGAGCCCGGCTCTCCCGCAGAGCGCGCGGGCATCACCGCCGGCATGCGCGTTGCAAAGATCGTCAATGGCACGATCGACACCATCGCCGCAGTCAGCGAACACCTGCCGCCCGGCGACGGCCTGGAACGCTACGAACGCGCGCAGATGGCGCACATGGCCAGCACTGGCGAGGTCGGCTCCACACGTTCGTGGCAGCTGGAGACCGTCGATGGCTCCGCACTCACCGCCGATGTCACCTACGAACTTGACTCGCGCCCGCACACCAAATTCGGTTTGCTTCCTGCACTTCCAACTGAACTCACCTGGCGTCACCTTGATGAAACCGAACGGCAGCGCTGGGGTGCCACAGACCATGAAATCGGCCTGATTCGCTTCAATATCTGGCTCATTCCCGTCGCGCGACCGTTTGACATCGCCATGGACACGCTCCGTTCCGCCGACGGCATCATCATTGATTTGCGCGGCAATCCGGGCGGCATCGGCGCCATGGCCATGGGCATCGCTGGTCACTTCACTGCAGAGGCTCGCGAGCTTGGCGAAATGAAGACGCGCGACGTCACGCTGCAATTCAAGACCAATCCACGAACCGTCAGTAGCACCGGCGTTTCCGTCGCTCCGTACGCCGGTCCAGTAGCGATTCTGGTCGATGACTCCACCGCGAGTACCAGCGAGATCTTTGCCGGAGGAATGCAATTCCTCAAGCGCGCGAAAGTGTTCGGAACGCGCACCGCCGGCGCCGCGCTCCCAGCAATCACCATGACGCTTCCCAATGGCGACGTCTTTCTGCATGCGATCGCCGACTACCGACTACCCGACGGCTCCGCGCTGGAAGCAACCGGCGTGGTACCCGACAACGCACGTCCGTACACACGCGCTGATTACGCGGCTCTCGGCGACCCCGCGATGGCCGAAGCCGTGCGTTGGATTGCCAGCCAGCGCAGCAACGGGCACTGAATACGCATAGCGCAATTGCTTCCACTTCTACTTCGAAACTTACTTTGAAACCACACTTCGACTCCCAAACTTTCGCGACACACCAACGTTTCCAATCGCACTTTCACTTTGACACAACACTTCTACTTCGCTTCGGAACCATCATGAAAAACCGCACCATCCTCTCGTTCATCCCCGTCGCCCTCGCTTGCACCACCATCGCCCTCGCGCAAGCCGTGCAGTCGCCAACACAGCCAGCAAAGACCCCAGCCACTGCGCCTGCTACACCCGCTGCACCCGCTGCCCCAATTGCTCCGGCGGCCATCCCGCCAGCGGTTCCCGCCGCTGCGCCCGCACCTGCCACGCTTCCGAAGTTCGCGCCCGTCGCCTTTGAAGGCGCCAAGCCATCCGCGCAAGAACTACTGACCCGCCACATCACCGCCACCGGTGGCGAGAAGGCGTGGGAGGCCAAGACCATGATGAGTTCAAAGGGCG
>JBIKZY010000119.1:0-7023 GCA_044354475.1 Phycisphaerales bacterium | reverse complement strand
TGGCGAGATAGGGGGTCTCATCAGCGGCCGTGGTAGCCACTAGCTGTCCCGAACATGTGTAACTAGCGCCACCGCTTGTGAACGCCATGAGGGTAGCGGCGTTCGATTCGTTCAGCCACGCTGCGTAGCACGCTGGATTGAGCGAGCAGGTACCGCCGTTTGAAATGTCGCTGAAGACCGGGATGTACCCGTAGGAGTAGCCGACCGCGTCAAAGGGAAGTTCCTTTACGGATTGACCAGCGGGAATGAACCATTCGATTTGTCCGCGGGAAGTTGGAGAGAAGGGGCCATAGGCCTCGCCTGTTCCAAAGTCGCCCGTGCCTTCAAGAATGCCAGTCATCGTCTGCTCCAAGTCTGGGCAAGTGATGGCGAGTTCTTGACCCGCTGGCAAGTTGAGTCCACTGACGTGGATACGTGAGTTGAGCGAACCGATCGCGTCGATACCGACGCGCCACAGGCGTCCGCCGGCAACGTCCATCCATTGTCCGTCGTCCAAGGAGAGGTTGACGCCGCGTTCAACGCCGAAGCGGAACGGTGCTGGTTGCACGGTGGCTTGATCTTCGGCCATCAGTGCGCCGTGGTCCATGGCGTCGAGGGTGATCATTGGCACCGGCACAAACCATGTTCCGAATCGTTCGGAGAGCGTGGCTGGCTGGGGCTTCTCAACAGCCGGGGTGGGCAGGGGACCGTGACCGTTGGGACCAGTGTCCACGTCAGCGAAGACGCACGCGGTGAGACTGGCGACAACGACGAATCCGACGGTTCGTGGGTGGATGTTCAAGTGTGGCTCTTCAAGTGGGGGACAAACACGCGCTTTCGGTCGAACGCTTCAAGGAACATAGCCGCAGACTGCGCCGGGGCGATCATTATTCTCAATTCAAGACAGGATTGACGTCATCACGCTTACGGTTATCAGACTTATCGATTCGTCTGGGGTGGAGTCACCATTCCCGAGGTGGATTTCACGTCGCGCGGCGCGGGGCGCTGATTGCGCGCACTGGCGTGGCACTCCTTACAGGTGGCTTGGAGCGCCTGCATGTCGGCGGAGAGTCGCGCGGGATCTCCGCTCGGCACGGTGCTGAGTTGGTCTTCGAGTCGTTGGGCGATGGATTGGCTCTTTGCGAGAAGGTCTCGGAACGATGGCGGTCGAGCCGCGATCTCCGGCGACGCGGCTAACAGGCGCAGGTGGTCGGCGAGCGCGGCAGCTTCAGCTACAGGAACGAGGTCGGTGTGATCGGCCGGCACCTTCCAGCCGGCGCGTTCAATTGCAACCAGCCGATCGTTGGTGTCATCGATGGCCAGCATGGCCTCCACCAATCCATTGGGCCGTGTGACAGAAGGGAAATTGGTGGACGCTTGATCAATGGTTGCTGCATTCAGCAGCGAAGCGGAAGCGGCGCACGCGTACAAGCCGGTGTAGTTGGGCGCCGTGCCAGAAATCTTCATACGCGCCAGTGCGGCCTCGGTGGTGAGCCAGCCAAGCGAGACGGCGATGGTTGCAGCTGCACCCGCGCTGCGGTGCTTCCCGTGGTGGCAGTGAATGTAGATCGGCTTCGGAAGGTCGCGCACGGCGCGCACCAGTTGCAACTTGCGCGGATCATCAAAGCCGTCGTAACCAATGGGAAGGTGGACGTAGCGGATACCGTTGGCGTTCGCGCGTGTGAGGTCGGGTGCTGCACCGTCGACCGAGATCACGGTCTGCACTCCCCATGCTTTGAGCGTTGCGAATCCCGCATCACCGGTGGGCACGCTGCCAGACCAGACCGCCGGTCCGTACGCCACCACATTCAGTAGACCAGGGGCGTCGATCGGCGCACCCATCGCGGTGGTGGGCGGTGGCGTTTGTGCAGGCGTTGTTGGGGCGGTTGTTGGGGGCAGCGCGGGGGCCCCGAGCGTGGTGGTTGACGCCCACACCGTGATGTGGAGGACGGCGATCCATGACCCGCGCCACAGGAGTCCGTTGGTGTTCATTTGTGCCATCCTAGGTACACATTACGGCCTGTATTTTCCCTAAGGAAAGACGAGGCGCTTTGCGTCGGTTTGTTTCCTTCCGCAACCCGTGGCACGCAACTACGCTGAGTCGTCCGTGACCCCTATTACCGAAGACTTTGACCTGCAGTGCCGCACTTGCGCGCTTGACCTTCAGAACGCTTTGCGCGCTCTGTACGTCGCCGTGGGCGCGGACCCGGCGCGACCGCAGGAAGTGTCACGTCAATTCAAATTGAATAAGAATCTGACCTGGAAAGTAGCCAAGGTCATTCAATCGGTGGATCCCATTGAAGCGGTGCCGTTGATTCCTGGCAGCGAAGGAATGGAGATCTTGCTGTCGGCGATGGAGGCTTCGGGACCGCACGCGTCGCCAGTCAGTGCCGTGCGTTCGACGCTCGCAGCATTTGAAAGCATGGTGCGCACGCATGTTGGTGATCGACCAACTCTTGAACTACTGATGGATGGAATGTCGCGCGGTGGCAGAACGCTTGAGGTCTCCCGCAAACTTGCCTTTCGCGGCAACTCGGGAATTTGGGGCGTGCAGGCGCGGGTTCGTTCCATGACGCAATTTCTGGCCCCGAGCGCTGAGCATCCGGAACTTCTCGATATAGCGCTGGTGGGCGGGCTGCACGACATTCGTCGGCTTCGACCTGTGCAAGGCTGGCCGCTCTTTCGATTCACCAGTTACGACACGGTTGGTGGCGCACTTCCTGGTGGTCGCAATCTTGAAGCGATCGAGAAGCCAGCCACTCCCGGTGAACCGCACTTGGTGATGCGCTCATTCTGTTCCCCAGCGGGCGCGGAGGTTCGGAGCATCAAGACCGACACTGGTGTTTCGCACGAACTGATGGACGGGCCGGTTGGCCAGCGCGGTTCAGTGACCTTCATGTTTGGCGGGATAGAGCGAGCTGCGGTACCTCGCTACAGTAGTCCCACACAGAGCGCTAGTGAACATGGCGAAATGGGCGCACTGGTGACCATGCCAACCGAGTTTGTGCATATTGACATCCTGATTCATCGCGACCTCCTCAGCAGCTTTACCCCGGAATTGCTGGTGTATGGACGACCGTTCGGCGGTACCGCGCTTGATCCAGCAACGCGTGAGAACTACCGCCTGCCGATCGATGAGCCCATCATTCGCATGGATCCAGCCCGTGACTCATTTACCACCGACTTGCTGCCGGACCAACAACGAGTAGTGGACAGCGTGTTTGCGCGCTCCGAGTGGAATCGCCGCGACTTTGCAGGATTCCGTGCGGTTGTCTCGTATCCGCCGATGCCATCGACAGTGATGATCCGTTACGCGCTGTCGCGTGCTCCGGGTGCTTGACTTGGAATCTGACGCGTGCGCACTGCACGTGCAATCGTAAAGAATCCCGCGGCAAGTACCAGCAAGAGAAGCGCGGATATGACCGCTGCCGCACCGATTGCTTCGCGCACTAGGCTCCGATCGCCTTCAAGATCGCCGAGTTCCTGACGCAGCTCTTTGACATTCGTGGCAAGGCTTGTAATGTCAGTTGCCAGTGATGACACGTTGGAACTGAGCGCGGTCACCGCTACGCCAGTGTTATCAAGTTGCTCGCTGAGTTTCTGCACGCGGTTCAGTCCGTCGAGCACTGCCGGGCTCGATGTGGCCATATCAATGGTGGCCTGCGCCTCCCATCCCGCGGCTGTTGGCAGCCGGCTTGCGAGCCACACCACTTGTGCGCCAAGCAGTCTGATTTGCTCAAGCTCCGTGGCCGCATTGGTGATGGGGCTCATCATGTTTGGTTCAGAGGCCTCAAAGACGGCGGAAGCAGTACCAGAATATGCGGCAAGATCTTCAAGGCGGATCATGCCTGCGCTGATGAGATGTGGGTGCTTGGTCTTGTAGGCAGTGATCGCAGCATCGAGAGTCGCTCGATTTTCAGGCGTGATGTGATCAGGTTTGGATGCAATCTCCAATATTCGACGGTGCACTTCTGCGTAAGTGGCATCGCAATCAATCGTGGCAAGGTCCGGGTGTAAACGTGCACGATGTTCGCATGCGGCAACGCTCAAATCGGAGAAGACGTAGAGGTCCACAAGCGCCCCCCAGGCATCTTGCCCAAGCGCCAAGGAGCGATAGTTTGCAACGGCGCCGTTGCGGGTGATTTGAAGATACGCAATTTCACGCTCGGGGCGACCTGCGAGCCGCGCGTTGATGATTTCTGTTTCAAACAAAGCCGCCGCGGTATCGGCAACGTCGAGTAACTCGGACGACAGCTGCACTCGAAAGCGCGTCTCCTCGGTGTACTGACGATCAAGCTCCATCTGCCGCTGACTTGGTCCGGAGCAGCCGGGCGCAAACAACATGCCCGCCAACCAAGCGGCGAACACCATCATCAAGGGTGCGGACGATGTATTCAGTTGTCTCATGTGGAACCTCCGTGTGGTTGTACATGCGCTACAGATTCGAGCTCTGAGGCGATCACGACGGACAGCGCAGACAGGGCGGCAGTGACGGTAGTGACGGCAGTCAAGCGGAAGGAAGTCACGCGGAGAGGTATAGCGGGAATGGGCGTATCGTGCGGGGATGTTGTGGATTACTGCTGAATTACTGATAGTTGTTGCGTTGGTTGCTGCACCTCAGCCGCCGCAGCCGGATTGGGAATCGCTGCTTCGCGATCCGGCTGGTGATGTGCGCTGGAATGCCGATGGCACGCTGTGGCTATTGCCGCGCGGCGTGGGCGGAACCGTGGTTGAGGTGGATCCACGCACAGGCGCGCGCACGGAGCGGGGTTCGGCCACTAGTGGACTTGCGGAACGGGCGCTGGTGAGCGAAGAGTTGCGTTCAGTACGTGGTACGCGTGAGTCACGCATTCGCTTCAGCAATGAAAGTGCGGGAGTGGTGGAACTCCTTTGGGTGGATACTGGGGGTGTTCGCCGTTCATATGGCACGTTGGGTCCGGCAGAAGTTCGTGAGCAACACACGTTTGCTGGTCATGCGTGGGAAGTGCGTGATGCTTCCGGTAGTACGTTGGGATACGTGCGTGGCGATGTGCTGCCGACCGTCGTTCATATTGGCGCCGCGGTGGAGAAGGTACTGATACCAGCGCCCGTGGTAGCGCCGGCACCCGCCGGAGCGCCGGCACCGCCATCGTCCGCGGAACAGCCAGCGGCGCCACCGGAACTGCCTGCGAATGCAGCCAAATATCCAGGTCCCGCGCTTTGGGCTCCGGGCTTCGGTCATGTCGTGGTGTTTGAGCGCGTCGCGGAGCAGGACCATCCAGTGCACTTGATTGAGAGTTCGCCGACTGACCAAGTTGAGCCACGGATGCGCACCATTCAGTACTTGAAACCCGGCGATCAGATTGAACAACGCTGGCCGCGGCTCTTCGCGCGTGATGGTCATGAGGTGCAGGTATCCCGTGAACTGTTCGGAAATCCATGGTCTATTGAGGAATGTCGATGGTCGGCAGACGGCGCGACTTTCTTCTGCACTTACAACCAGCGTGGTCATCAGGTGTTTCGCCAATTAGCGATTGATGCGGCAACTGGCACCGTTCGTACCGTGACGGAAGAGACTTCGCCTACGTTCATTGATTACCCAAACAAGATCTGGACGCACTGGATTGGCGATGATGAATTGCTGTGGATGAGTGAGCGTGATGGCTTCAATCACATGTACTTGATTGATGTGGCGCGCGGCGCTGTCAAGCGGCAGGTGACGCGCGGTTCATGGATGGTGCGCGCGGTGGATTCAGTTGACGAAGCAACACGCACGATGGTGTTGCGCGTCATGGGTATCGATCCGGCGCAAGATCCGTATTACGAACACTTCGTTCGAGTCTCCATGGATGGTGGTGATGTGGTGCGTCTGACGCAGGGGGACGGAACGCATGTGCTGGAATGGAGCCCGGATCGCGCGTTCTATGTAGATACGTGGTCGCGTGTTGATTTGCCGCCGGTCCATGAATTGCGCCGCGGCGCGGACGGAAGTTTGGTGACGGAACTTGGTCGTGCGGATGCTTCGGCATTGGTGGCGGCAGGGTGGACATGGCCGGAACGATGCGTGGCCGTTGGTCGTGATGGTGCCACGCGGGTGTACGGCGTCATTTGGCGGCCGTGTGGAAGTGCCAACGATTCAGCGCCGCGTGCCGTGTTGGAAAATATCTATGCCGGCCCACACGACTATTTCGTTCCCAAGGCGTTTGCGGTATGGAACAGCGAGCGCAACCTCACCCGAGCAGGCTTTGTGGTGGTGCAGGTGGATGGCATGGGCACCAACTGGCGCGGCAAAGCGTTCCATGATGTCTGCTGGAAAAACCTAAAAGACGCAGGTTTGCCTGATCATGTCGCGTGGCTTCGTGCTGCCGCGGCCACCCGACCGTGGATGGATCTTTCACGCGTTGGAATTTATGGAGGTAGCGCTGGTGGTCAGAGTGCGATGCGGGCACTGCTGGACTTTCCTGAGGTGTATTCAGTGGCCGTGGCCGACTGCGGATGTCATGACAATCGCATGGACAAGATCTGGTGGAATGAACTGTGGATGGGTTGGCCGGTCGATGAGAGCTACCAACGGAGCTCCAATGTGGTGGATGCAGCAAAGTTGCAAGGCAAATTGATGTTGATAGTGGGTGAACTTGATGAGAATGTTGACCCGGCCAGCACAATGCAAGTTTCAGCAGCGCTGGTGCGCGCTGGCAAGGATCATGAGTTAGTGGTGGTCCCGGGTGCAGGGCACGGCGCGGCGGAGACGGCGTATGGATCCGCCAAGCGGTTGGAGTTTTTTAAGCGCCACCTCCCGAGTGCAACGGCGGCCAAGTGATTGACCGCCGACTTACTGCGTTGCGCCAACAAGACCAGATCGCGCAAGAATCTCCGCCGCCGCCGGATCGTCTGCTGCGGCTTTCTGTAATTCATCGATCGATGAATATGAATGTGCCCAGGTGAAGCTGGGCTTGCGCACCACCGTCCACGTGTTGTTGCCGTGCACCACCCCGAAGTAGGCAGGGGTCAGCGTGAATGCAATTGAAATGATGATCCCGGCAATCGGCAGGATCCACAGTGCCT
>JBIKZY010000118.1:0-7088 GCA_044354475.1 Phycisphaerales bacterium | reverse complement strand
CCGAAGTTCGCGCCCGTCGCCTTTGAAGGCGCCAAGCCATCCGCGCAAGAACTACTGACCCGCCACATCACCGCCACCGGTGGCGAGAAGGCGTGGGAGGCCAAGACCATGATGAGTTCAAAGGGCGCCATTGAAATTCCCGCCGCCGGCCTCAAGGGCGCCATGGATATGCAAGCGATGGCTCCAGACAGCATTGCCATCGTCATGGACATTCCCGGAATGGGCCAGTCGCGCAGCGGCTTCAACGGCACCGTTGGCTGGACGATCGATCCGATGCGCGGACCATCGCTGATGGATGCCAAGCAGATTGCAGACCTCAAGCGCGATGGCAACTTCCGCCGCGACTTAGACCTGATGCGCAACGCAGGCAACGCCGAAGTGCTTGGCCTGGTTGAATTCGAAACGCGCCCGTGCTGGCAGGTGAAGATTGCCGCGTCGACTCCGGATGCCACCCCCAGCAACAATTTCTACGACAAAGAAACCGGTCTGATGGCTGGCATGACCATGATGGCAGCCACACCGATGGGCAGTATTCCGGTGACGTTGCTGACTGGTGAATACAAGGACTTTGCTGACGTCAAACTGCCAGTCCGCACCACCACCAAAGTCATGGGCCAGATGCAGGTGATGACCATCGATTCCGTCACGTGGGAAGGCGTCTCTGCCAAAGCATTTGAACTCCCACCGGAAATCGCTGCCATGAAGAACGCTGCTCCGACACCAGCAACGCCCGCGGCTCCCATCGTCCCCGCCGCCCCCGCCACCAAGTAACCACACCACGCGGCACTCAATGACCACCTCTGCTGTCAATCTCCGCGCCGTTTGGAAACGCTTTGGCAAGACCGAAGCCGTTCGCGGCATCGACCTTGATGTCCCTGATGGATCCCTCACCGGATTCATTGGTCCAAACGGCGCGGGTAAGAGCACCACGATCCGGATGATCATGTCGATCATTCATCCCGATGAAGGCTCGGTGCAGGT
The DNA here is from genome assembly GCA_044354475.1 of Phycisphaerales bacterium. Lineage (GTDB taxonomy): Bacteria > Planctomycetota > Phycisphaerae > Phycisphaerales > SM1A02 > UBA966. The sequence continues at coordinate 6,107 of JBIKZY010000118.1, read as the reverse complement.
GTTGGGTGCGGACGCCATCAGTGCCAAGGATCGCATTGGCTACCTGCCCGAAGAGCGCGGGCTCTATCGACGCATGCGCGTCATGGAGTTTCTCAAGTTCATGGCAACCCTCAAGGGTCTGCCAGCTGCTGGCTTAGACGCGCGCGTCAACGCCTGGCTGGAACGCGTGCAGTTGACCGACGCCAGCAAGAAGCGCTGCCAAGAATTGTCCAAGGGACAACAGCAAAAGGTGCAATTCATTGCCAGCGTCATTCATGATCCCGAACTGATCATTCTTGATGAGCCGTTCAGCGGATTGGATCCAGTCAACGCACGCCTCATCAATCGCCTGATCCGCGACTTGCATGATGCCGGCCGCACCATCATCTTCTCCACCCATGTCATGCATCAGGCGGAGCAGCTCTGTGATCGCATCGTCTTGATCAACCGCGGCGAGAAGATCCTGGATGCATCGATGACAGAGATTCACGCACGCTTCGATCCGCGCACCGTGCAAGTGGAACCATCCTCGCATAACCCAGCGGACGCATCCCGCCTTGGCGCACTGCCAGGCGTGGAGCGGGCACAATGGAATCCTGAGCGCCACGCTGCCGAATTGACCATCGCCCGCGACGTTGATCCGCAAGATGTAATGCGCGCCGCAATTGCCTTGATGCCAGTACGCACCGTGGAATTGCGCAAGACAACACTTGATGATGTCTTCGTTGAACTTGTTGGCGAGGCAATGCCCTCGAGTGAGGAATCCGGCAATGGCTGATCGAATGCACGCCAGTCCCATGCGCAGAATCTGGACGATCGCGTGTCGTGAGTTCCGGCACACCGTCATCACCAAGGGATTTATTTTTGGTGCGCTGGTGATGCCGGTGGTGATGTGCGCTGCCATTGCTGCCATTGGAATGCTGATCGGAATGCAAATGACTCCGGTGGCAGGCACCTTGGTGGTGATCGATGAAAGTGGCACGGTTGCTGCGTTTGCTGCCGAAGAACTCACCCCTGAGCAAGTGGCCAAAGATATGCAAGAGGCGCTCAAGCGAAACTCAGCACTCAAAGGTTGGCCCGGCATGGATGTGGCGCAACAAGCCACTGCCAGCCTTCCATCGATCGATGTCAAGGTGGAATCTGTGCAAGACGCCACTCGCGTGGATGAGCTGCGCTCCAAGGTGCAAGACGGATCGCTCCTTGGCCTCGCCATCGTGTCGACCGAATTGCTTAACGCCAATCCCAAGGACGCCGAGGGCAACGACCTCACCTACACGCTGATTGTGCCAACGCGAAGCGCGCCACGCCTCACTGGCATGCTGGAAAAATCCATCGCCAAGGCCATTGTCAAAGCGCGCGTACAGCGCGTTGGTACGGACTACACATCACTGAAAGCGCTGCTAACGCTTCCGGAAACATCAGTACGACGAATGTCCAATGAAGGATCCGAAGCGGACGAAAACGCTATCGCCAAGACGCTGCTACCCATGGGATTCATGATGCTCCTCTGGATAGCCACATTTACGAGCGGGCAGTACCTGCTCACCACCACCATTGAGGAGAAAGCCAGCAAGGTGATGGAAGTGCTCCTCAGCGCGGTCAGTCCCATGGAACTGCTATGTGGCAAGATCGTTGGATATGCCATGGTTTCCGCGGTGATACTGGGCATGTACGGAGCATTGGGAATTGCCGGACTCAGTGCCGCAGCCATGGGCGACCTGGTGTCACCCGGAATACTCATCCTCATGCTTGTCTACTTTGTGATGGCCTATGCGTTTGTGTCCACCATGATGGCAAGCGTCGGCAGCGCCGTGAATGATCTCCGCGAAGCGCAAAGTTTGGTAACGCCCGCCATGCTGATCTTGATGTTGCCGATCATGCTGTGGCTACCCATCAGTGAACAACCGAACGGCTGGATCGCCACCATTTCCAGTTTCATCCCGCCAGCGATTCCATTCGTCATGGTGCTCCGCGTCACTGCTAGCAATGAGCAGATCGATACCTGGCAAGTGGTGCTCAGTCTGGTGTGGGGCTTCGCCTGGGTTGGAGCCTTCATCTGGGGTGGTGCAAAGATCTTCCGCGTGGGCGTACTGATGCAAGGCAAGCCGCCCTCGCCGCGCGAACTCCTCAAGTGGATTCGCATGGCCTGAGCAGGTGAACCGAGCGGCTACAGTGACAGTGTGAGCGGCGTCGTCATACTCCTCGTATCAAGTGTCGCGCTAGTGCTGCTATTCAGCGCGCTCGGCGTCGGCGCGGTGTGGTGGGCGCTCTTTGGCGACAAAGCACGCGCGCGCCGCTGCCCCCGCTGCTGGCACGACCTGTCTGGTACCCCCGGAATGACCTGCGGCGAGTGTGGCCATGTGGCACACCACGAACGCGAACTGCTACAAACGCGTCGACGCTGGGGCGTGGCCATCACGGCGCTGGTTGGAATTCTGGTGGTCACCGGTTGGGCGCGACTGGAAATACTCAATGCTTCGTGGGTTGGATTTGTTCCCAACGCGGTGCTGGTGCAACTACCCCGCCTATTGCCCAGTGGACAGTTGCCCACATGGGCGCAGAATGAACTGAACAACCGGATCGTGAATGGGCAACTTGACGGTCAGCAAATCTTGAACCTGATTGATGTACTTGATCCAGGTGAGGAAGCGCTTGGAAACCCAGATGATTGGCGCACCCTCACGCTGGCACGTGCAACATTTTCTCTACCTGCCGAACTTGCCGCCATTGCCGATGAACTCGTAGCCTCCGCTGAAGTGCGGCGCGAGGCACGCGCAACGTTTACATCTGCGCGGGCAAGCCGCCTGGCACTCTTTGCCCCATGGATTGAAGTCGTTCTACCCACGGAGTGGCCAACTGGCACACCACCGGTTGCTGGCGTGCGCGGCATCGTGTGGGGCGCCGATACGGAATGGCGCGTCCGGTTGCATGACGATCAATCCAACTGGCTCGTGGGCGACGGCATGTCCGCACTGCGCCGCCAGCCTGGATTCGGCGCACTGCAACTACCGATCCCAATGACCGATGGTCACATGCACGCAACGCTTGACTATGAAACTCGCCGCCGCAAAGACGGAGCCACGGAGTGGAATCCATGGATGGCGCAACCACCAATTGTGATTGATGCGGTGGTTCGCCCGTTTGATCTGGCGCAAATTCAACCGAGTGATGATCCGGAGATCACCCAGACCGCACGCGAGGCCTTTGACTTTCCAGTATCCATTTGGACCGATGACGATCGCCCCGCTGGCATTCGTTTCAACACGCGCGCCTTCGCGAGCGCGGACTACGCGGACATGTTGATCGGCGTGGTGCTGGAACTTCGGGAGAACGGCATTGCGCGACGCCGCTCGCACCTGTGGTGGCCGGGTTCGAGCCTGGCCCGAACTGGCTGGGAAGTTGACCTGGAAGATGTGGCGGCACTGCGACGGCTGCGTGATCTCGCGAGCCAACTTGCGGCCTTGCCAGCCGATCCGAATGGCGGTCATTCCATCCCCGGATGGACCATGTCCGTCCGCGGCGACCGGCTGATGGCGCTCCGAGCGATGGGTACCGGAAGCCGAAACGAGGCAAATATTCGCTACTGGAGCGGACAGTTTGAGACCCCGCTCCGGGTCAGCGAACGCCCAGAATCAGCGCCAAATCGGGCATTTCGACGGGAATCGCACCAGGCCGCTCCGGAGATACTTCCACAAAAATGAAAAACGGCAAAGATACGTGATCCATGATTTCGGTCATTTACGCATATGAGTGTGGAGAGATTGGTTAAAGGCTCATTGAACCCCAGTTGTGAGGTACTTCATATGGACCGTGACTTCTCCCCAAGCAATTCCACTTTCACGCATGACGAGCCTGCCGCGCGAACCATCGTGCGACCCGCTCGCACTGCCCATGCCACCGTTGAAAACGCCGTTGCCCGCCATGGACGTGCAGAGCATGAGTGGCTGCAGCCAGCGGTCGGATCTGGAAGCGCATTCACTCGTCACGAAGCCCGGATGTTCGTCGACGCGAATCGCTGCATCGCTTCGACCGACGATCAAGCACTCGATGTTGAGATGGTGATCTGCAGCGGATCCGCGAACGCCGTCGCCGAGATCCTGTACCAACTTCCCGACAACAGTTACCTGTGCGCAGATGACGCCTGGGACTTACCAATCTTTGACGCCATTTCAGATGGCACGGAACGCCGCGCGAGAGTTGAACTCTCCGACGGTCGAACCAAGATCACCTGCCGACTTGAACGCGGTGGTCGTCTCAGCGTGCGGATTGTGAATCAGAAATCCTGAGCGCCTCAACCAAGGTGCGCATGGCTTCCGCCATCTCGGCAGCAGAACCAAAGCGCTGCTCGGGTGACTTGGCCAAGGCGCGCTCAAAGAATGCCACTGCTGGATGTCCAGCCTCTACAGCACCAGTGCTATCGAGCGCCCGGGCCGGCTCCGCAATGATGGAGCGCAGCATCTCCGCGGACGTGTGCCCATCCATGTCGTAGGGCAAGGTGCCCGCAAGCAGTTCGTAAGCGACTACTCCAAGTTGATATAGGTCGGACCGATGGTCCGCGTGTCGCGAGTTACCAGAAGCTTGTTCGGGGCTCAGATAGCTGAGTGTTCCGATGATCTGCCCGGTCAGCGTGTGCTCGTGGCGCGTGTTCAGATCACCGTCGAGGACGCGCGCTGCACCGAAATCGATCAGCCGAGCACCACCGTTACGTTCGACCAGGATATTGCCCGGCTTGAGATCGCGATGAATGATGCCATGCCCGTGCGCAACTGCCAGCGCGTCGGCGATCGACACCAGCATCTCCATGCGACGATGAGCAGGAACATGTTGCTCGCGGCAATGCTTGCGGATGTCTTGGCCATCAATGAAATCCATTATCAAGTAAGCGCATCCGCCATCAAGCGTGCCCGCGGAACGGAGCGCTACCAATGCGGGATGCCGAAGCCGAGCCAGCAACCGCCATTCACGCCGGAATCGTGCTGCGGCGCTGCGACCAGAACTCGCCAAATGAACCAACTTCACGGCGACAAGTTCGCCGGATTCCGTTTCGCGACAAAGTTGCACCACACCGGCGCCACCGCGACCGAGTTCGCGAATTGGCTCATAGCCCAACGGAAGCGAAAGTACCGGCGAGATCGACGCCACTTCCACGCCCGCGCAATCCCACGCGGACACACCGCCTTCATCAGCTAGCAAGAGTGATCGAACCAATTCCACCAGCGCGAGATCGCCGCCGCAGGAATCTTCGACGAACATCTGTCGCTCATCAGCGGGCATGTCGCAAGCACACGTGAAGATGGCTCGGGCGCGGCGAAGGCGGTTTGACTTTGCTGGGTCAACCGCTGGCGCTCGCTGGCCAGTCTGCACTTGGGTACTTGCGCTGCGGTCTGTCATGGACGGACCGACTCGCCTTCTTCGTCTAGTCCATTGAGTTCAATGCCAAGCTTCTGCGCCAAGAAAGCCCGCCCGAATCGCCAGTCGCGATTCACGGTTGGCCGGGAGATACCCAGCGCTTCCGAGATCTCCGCAACAGTCATGCCGGCGAACACCTTGCATTCCAAGACCTGCGCAGCGCGCGAGTCCATTTCCTCGAGTTCGGTGAGTGCTTCGTCAATAGCGAACACATCCGCGGGATCCATGCGGCTGTCGTCGGCCAAGAACGCAAGTGCGGCATCGCCGCCACGCTTCGCCGCGCCGCGCTTGGCGGCACCGCGTGATCGTGCGTGATCAACCAGCACGCAGCGCATGGCATGCGCAGTCACTGCTAGCAGGTTGTTCGCGTTGGCAAACTCGCCTGGATTGCGATGCGCAAGGCGCAGAAAGGCCTCGCTCACAATGGCGGTCGGCTGCAACGTGTGGCTGGCGCGCTCTTGGCGCATCAACACCGATGCCATTGATCGCAACTGCGGATAAATTTCTTTGAACCCATCTGCGATTGAACGCAGTGTTGACCCGCCCCGATGGAGCACAGAATCAACAACCTTTTCCTCTACCTGGATCGAACTCATGGAGTTTCCCTCCTCCGAGCCGAACATAACCCCGATCAACTGCGAGTCAATAAATGCATGAGCCCCCGCAAGCCATGTTTCTTTGCAGAAAGGCACTGCAGCATCCACAGGGAACATGCGCCC
>JBIKZY010000117.1:0-7124 GCA_044354475.1 Phycisphaerales bacterium | reverse complement strand
CTCTCGTCAACAAGCAGTGGCTGCAACTGATCGGCAAGGTCGGTGAGATTCGCGCGCCCCACGCCCATGGCTGCAACGAATCGCACGCCGCGGTTTGGGTCGGATAGAAGCGGCACAACAACGGCGCGCAGATCAGTCGGTGATGAGACGAGCGCTTCGCAACCATTCGCGCGATAGATAGGCACTTGCGATGTGGTGGCCTGGCGGAGGAGCGTGACCGCAGCAAGGCGTGCATTACCGCTTGACTCCACCGGAAGCGCCTGTTCAGCGGAGCGGCCCTCGTCGGAAAGTTTGGCAGTGCCAGTTTGTTCAATGCTCTGTGATCGACTCGACCACGGTTGATCAGCAGTGGTCGGCGTAGTGCTGTCGCAGCCACCAACCATGATGGACATCACCATCATGACTGGCAACACCGTGGCAATGCTCGCCGAAGCAGCGATCACGGAATGCCTGCGAGCAAAGCGGAGAGCAACGATGACGGTGCATGTCAGCATGAGTGCGATTGATGCTACTTCGCCAACGCCCGCAAAGGGCGCGGTTCGTTCATCAAGTGGTGGCGAGGCGTACAACCAGGTGCTGGTGCGCGGCGGTGGCGGAGATGAAACGATGCGACCGGACGAATCAATGGCCGCACACAGACCCGTATTGGCGGACCGAACCATGGGTGTGCGCGTCTCAATGCAGCGAAACCGAGCCAATTGCAGGTGTTGGGTGCGACCAAGGTCATACCAGCCAAACCAGCCGTCATTACTGATGTTCACCAAGAGGTCAGCCGCCCGTGAGCGCCCGCCCGCGGCTGGATACACCAAGTCGCGCGTCACCCAACTCATGGCATCTTCAAAGCAGATGGCTGGCGCAATCCGCACCGTACGCCCGTGCCACGGAATCTCAAAGCGCACCGGCGCCCCGCCCCGGTCAAGGTCAAAGGTCATCCCCGCCGCACCAACGGCAAGCAGCGAACGCTCCAGCCAATCCCAATTGGAGATGTACGGCATGGTCTCGCCAAACGGTGCCAGAAAGATCTTGTCGTAGCGCGGATAGGGTGGCGGATTCTGATTCACCAAGTACGCACTGTTGAACTGCTTGTCCCAAGCGAATCGATCGTCCTCTTCTCGCAGCCCGATGAATACCGGGCTACCAACCAGAAGCGGCGCGCCGATTCGTTCGCTGAGCGCGGAGGCGATCTTTTGGAATCGATCACCAGGAAACCAACCGTTCGCTTCTTGCAAGGCAATCGTTTCCGGCTCCAGACCGTATCCAGCAAGCATGGTCTCCGGCCACGCCACCAGCGCGATGGGTTGCGCGCGCTCAATGCAGTCGCGGGCGCCGCGCAATGTCAGCTCAGCAAAAGCTGGAATGTCACGCACTTGATCGCGGGCCGCCCATCCAACTTTGTTACTTGTGGGAAGGTTGGTCTGAATGAGAAGTACGCCCGGGCCTTGCTCTGTTGGCGCCTGCGAAAGTCGCCAGGAGCCGTACAACAATGCAAACCCCAAGAACAGCAGAAAGAACACGGCGCCTGGCGTCACACTCAAGAGGCCGACTCGGCGAATGCGATCAAGTTGCGTGCCCGCATCATCAGGTATGCGGGACTTGGCGCGCTCACGTGCCCGGTCACGCGCATCCACCATGGCACCCGCACAGGCAAGCACCAAGAGCGAGCAGAAGATTTCGCCGATCAAGTCTGCGCCCTGGGTGAGCATGGGGAACTCAATCAGTGGATGCCCCCAGCGAAACCACGGGTAGCCATCAAAGAACACGGCTGCACGAAACGCTTCCTCGGCGCCGAACGCCAGTGGAAGCAGCACTGACCACGGCGTTCGTCTCGGTAAGACGCGCGCGCAACACACCAAGATGAACATGGCGAACAGCTCATGCATCGTGCAAAATGCGGCGAGCCCAGGTGTGCCTGCCACGGTGACTTGCAATAGCCAGAAGTGCAGCACGAACCATTTCACCCACAGCACGCCTGCCACCGCCAGCGCGACGCGCCACGGAAACCCCGCGCGCGCAATGTCCGCGCGGGGCGTTCGGCGCACGATCCAAATCAACGGCACCGCGGCCAATGGCACCGCGATCGCCACTTCGCCGATCGGTAGAAACATGCATCCAAAGATGACCGAAGACAACGCTGCACACACCGCCGCACGCAGTGGTGTCACGGGAAGAACCGCCGAAGCGTCCGTCATCACGGGAGGGCTCAACGACTACTTTCCTGAGTAGTCAATGATGCGGCTGATTTCAGTGCGCAACGCAGAGCGATGCACAATGCGGTCAAGAAAGCCGGATTTCTGGAGGAATTCAGCGGTCTGGAAACCAGGAGGAAGCTCTTGACGAATAGTCTGCTGAATGACGCGCGGACCTGCAAATCCAATCAACGCCTTCGGCTCAGCAAAGATCACATCGCCCAACATGGCGTAACTGGCGGTCACTCCACCAGTGGTTGGGTCAGCAAGCACTGCGATATACAAACCGCCCGCGTCATCAAACCGAGCCAGCACAGCGCTGGTCTTGGCCATCTGCATCAGCGAGAATCCGGACTCCTGCATGCGCGCTCCACCCGAGCAACACACAATGACCAGCGGAAGGCTGTGATCCGTGGCGTGCTCAATGGCGCGGGTCAGGCGTTCGCCGACCACGCTTCCCATCGAGCCGGCCATGAATGTGAAATCCATGACTCCAACCACCACCTTGCGACCCTTGATGAAGCCAGTGCCGGTCTGCACGCCATCGTTTTCGCCGGTCTTGAGCTGCATGTCTTTGATGCGGTCGATGTACGCCTTTTGATCTACGAAGCCAAGCGGATCCAGCGGCGCCATGTCGGCGTCGAGCGCTTCAAAGGTGCCCGGATCAAGGAGCTGGTCAATACGTTGGCGCGCGGAAACGCGCATGTGATGATCGCACTTCGGGCAGACCATCAGGTTGGCTTCAAGGCTCTTGCAGAAGATGGTCTCTTCGCATTCGGGGCATTGCGTCCACAGACCGTCCGGAACGGCTTTCTTAGTGACAACTGGGGTCTGTGTCCACGTGGGTTCTGGCACTCCGAAGCTCCTATAAAGAGAACGTAGTGTAGCGAGCGCATCAGTCGCCGAGAAGCAGTGCCGCGTCGGAAGGGAGCGCGTACTGGGTGCACCACGTTCGGCCTTCAACGCGCTCCCACAGGCGCGAACCATCTCCGCGCGCAAGTGCGTCGCGCACAATTCCAAGCGCGGTGACGTGAAGCACAATTCCAATCCGCTTGCCCGGGTGGCGATCAAAAATTTCAGCTAATGCGTCAAGAATGCGCGCTCGAGCGTCGGCGAGCGGCTCGCCTTCCGGGGGAATCACTGTCAAGGGTGAGGCAATCCACTCCGCGTATCGACTTTCAAAGCGTCGCTCAAACTCGGAGAGACTCAAACCCTCCAGCAAGCCAAAGTCCGGGTCCGCCAGATCGCGATGAGCGCGGACTTGGCAGGCGAATCGACTGGCAACGATGCGTGCACTCTCAATAGCCGCTTCATCGGCCGGGTGATAGAGATACTCCGGGCCATCCCCAAGGCGAGCCACGCGTTGTCGAAGTTCGGCAAGCGATTCTTCAATGGCAGGTAAGTCCGTGCTGCCACGCAGGCGCTGCTCAGCATCCCACGCCGTTTCTGCAGGACGAAAGAGCCAGAGCGTGGTGCCGGACATCAGGTCATCCTCGGAGTGCGGCGATGGCGCCCGCGTAATCGGTGGTTCCAAAGATGGCGGTAGCACTGATCAGAACGCTGCAACCAGCCACGCGACACGCAGGCGCCGTGGCGGGTGAAACACCACCATCAATCATGAGGCGCTGCTCTGGGCGCATCCGGGCGAGCAACTCTGGCCCCTTCGAAAGCACCGAGGCAATGAATGATTGCCCCGACCGACCAGGATGCACGCTCATCAGCATGGCCGTATCCACCATGGGCAGCGCATCAAAGCAGGCGGACGCGGGGGTGTCCGGATTGAGGACGATGCCGGCAGTCATGCCGCGGGCACGAATCTGCTCCACCAGCGACGCGGGTCGCGGCACCACTTCAACATGGAACTGGATGTGCCCTGCTCCGGCGTCTGCAAACGCATCCACCCAGCGTGCCGGATCCGTCACCATCAGATGGACATCAAGAAATACGTGGGGCACGGCGCGATGCGTGGCAGCGCAGATCACTGGCCCCAAGGAAATATTTGGGACGAAGTGCCCATCCATGATGTCAACATGCAGCGCATCACCTCCAGCGGCGATCGCAGCACGACAGTCATCACCAAGCCGCGTGAAGTCCGCGGAAAGAATCGACGGCTCAATCAAGAGCCGTCGATCAGTCAGGTAAGGATTCGCTGGTTTCGATCCGTCCACGGAGGGCACGCTCACTTCGCGGTTGCCTTCGGATCCTTCGCCTTGGCCTCGTAGGAATCAAGAGCGCGCTTGACTGCGGGCTTGGCTGCCGGTGCGGCTGCCATCCACGCGTCGTATTGCATCTCCGCCGCTGCTGCGAAATTGCCGCGCCCCGCTGAAACAGCAGCCATAGCAGCCAAGACTTCGGGGTCGTCCTTGGTACCGGGCAGTGCCTTCAATGTGTCAGCCACTACTTGCGCGGCGTCCAGGTCACGCTTCTTGATATTGGCATCGGTCGCTAGGTAGTTGGCCGCTTCAATGAGTGCGTACTTGTCGGTCTTAATGCCAGCGATGGTGCTGGTAAGAAGCGCCTTGGCGCCGGCAGTGTCATCCGCTTGCTCGTTGAGCATGCGCCAGGATTCAAAGCTGTACTCCAGCATCGTGGACGGATTTTCAGCGATCGCCTTGGCGTACAGGCTGCTCGCCTCCTTGAAGTTGCGGCGCTTGGCGGCGTTGCGCGCAGCGTTGATGGTTGGCTCAACGCGCGACATCAATTCCGGGTCGTAGCGGTTGGCTAAGGTCTGCTTGATGATGCGGTCAAAGTTCTCGTCGAGCGGGTTGCCGATGTGAACGATCTTTCCGGAGCGATTGATGACGAACGCGCACGGAATGCCCTTCTGGCCAGCAGCCTTCATCCACTTCTCTTTGATGAAGGTGTCATCCTTCTTCTGCGTGGCAACGGTGTAGCCCATTGCGGAGCCCTTCTCCTTGACGAATTTCTTCACAAGGTCAACCGGCTCATCGCTCACGCCAATGATTTCTAAACCACGCGAACCGAGGTCCGTCTGCAGTTCCGTGAGATGCGGAATGGAGCGCTTGCACGGTCCGCACCATGTTGCCCAGAATTCCACCACGTAGACCTTGTCTTTACTAAAGGTTTCCACCTTGTCGCCCTGGACAAATTCCAAGTGATCAGCGAAGCCTTCCGGAGGAGTTCCTCCCACCTCGAGCTTCTTCTCATCCTGGGCGTGTGCGCCGGATGCGAACGAAAGTGCGAGAGCAAGACTAGCGGCGGCGGTAAAGAGTGCGTTGCGCATGGTGTGAGCTCCGTTGTTGTGCACACTATAGACGGACAGGTACAGGGGTAGTAGCAGCAATGTCCTCACGCAGGATCAAGCACATCGACCGACTCAAAGCGCTTGCCTTCCAGCATTTCCAGGCTGGCACCACCACCGGTTGAAACATGGGTGAGTGCGTCGGCAAGATGCGCAATGTCCAGCGCCGACGCGGTATCGCCGCCTCCCGCGATGGTGATGGCGCCGTTACGAGTGGCTGCAGCAACCGCACGCGCGATCGTCATGGTGCCCACATCGAATGGGGCCGTCTCAAACGCGCCCATCGGTCCGTTCCACACCACCTGCTTGGCGGTCAGGCATGCTTCGGCAAAGAGGTCGCGTGAACGCGGTCCAATGTCGAGACCCATCCATCCGTCCGGAATTCCACCGATCACCTCGCAGGTTTCTGTTCCTGCAGCAAGCGCGCGACCGCAGACATGGTCGATCGGCAGCAAGATGGTGCAACCGCGCTCCTGCGCAGCGCGCAGAATGTCGCGAGCTTTTTCGATCATCTCTGGCTGCACGAGGCTTGATCCGGTGCTCACGCCCTCCGCGCGCAGGAACGTGTAGGCCATGGCTCCGCCCACAATCACCATGTCCACCTTGCCTAACAAATTGGAGATAGCCAACAATTTATCGCTGACCTTGGCCCCGCCGACGATGGCAACAAAGGGATGCGGTGGGTCTCGAAGCTCCTCGCCCAAGAATTGCAGTTCTTTCTCAAGTAAGCGCCCTGCCAGCGCTGGCGCCCCACGCGACTTCATGGCGAGCGGCAGTGCCACCATGGATGCATCGGCACGATGCGATGCGCCGAACGCATCGTTCACATATGCGTCTGCGTAGCCAGCCAGCGTTGCAGCAAAGGCGGGGTCGCCCTTCTTCTCACCCTTCTCAAAGCGCAGATTTTCAAGGAGCAATACCTGTCCCGGCTTGAGCTGCGCAACCGCTGCCTGCGTGGCGCTGTCGGTTGGAGTCTGTCCGGCAAAGAGAACTTCGGCCTGACCGGCCAACAGTTCTTTGAGGCGCACAAAGACGGGCTGCAAACTCTCCGCGGCTTCGTAGCCGGTTCCGACTGGTCGACCAAAGTGACTGGCAACCACTACCGCTGCGCCCCGGGAAATCAGTGACTGAATAGTGGGCAGCGCGCCGCGAATGCGTCGGTCATCGGTGATATGTCCGGCGTCATCCGTGGGAACGTTGAAATCCGCGCGCACAAAGACGCGCTTCCCTTTCGGGTCATAGGAATCAATCGAACGTCGTGTAGAAGCGCGTGGGAGCGAGGCGGCGTGATCGGTCATACTTCCACTATACGAAATGCCCGTCGACCGCCCCATCACCCCGAACGATTCCCCGGGCCAGCCGCTCACGGTGCTGGTGCTTGGCCCCACTGCCGGCGGCAAAACCGCGCTGGCCGTTGAGTTGGCGCTCACCATGCCGGGCGGCGGCGAGTGCGTCAGTGCCGACAGCATGCAGGTGTACCGCGGCATGGACATCGGTACAGCCAAGCCAACCATGGAAGAGCGCCGCGGGGTTCCGCACCACATGATCGATGTTGCTGATCCGCACGGCGGCGCGTTCACCGTGGCTGACTGGGTGGACGGCGCGCAGGTTGCCATTGAAGCGATTCATGCACGTGGGAGGCACGCCATTGTGGTGGGCGGCACCAATCTTTATAT
>JBIKZY010000116.1:0-7158 GCA_044354475.1 Phycisphaerales bacterium | reverse complement strand
TGCCGTGCGCACCCACTCATTCAGGTCAGGGAAGATGCGAACGCCATCAGCTTTCGCGGACGCGTCCAAGCGAAGCAGTCGCTGTCCCACGGTGACTTGGAAGCCACGAACGCGCAAGTCCGCAGAGACCATGGCACTGCTGTTACGCGGGAACTTCTGTTCGCCACCAACGATGTAGTTGCTGCCATCCAAGAGCAGGGCGCCCTTGTCATTGGAGTTGATGGTCACTCCACCGATTGCGTATTTTGGATCGGGGAACTCAATCAGTGAATCGATGTTGGTGGCCGCGCCGTCATCAACAGCCTTGCTGCTGCCGCTCTCAATGGCCCCTCCACCTGCAAAGTCCGGCGCTGCAATTGGCCGCGGCGCCAAGAAGCGCACGCCCTTCAGTTCAAAGTACTTGGGCGCTTGCGTTCCAAGGTCAGCCTTGGGGAAGAACAGATAGAAAGTGCCTTCGCCTTGCGCAGAAACCGAGGTCAGCACGTTGGACGGGGAGTTGAAGAAGTACATCCGCTCGCCGCCCTCCTTGGCATTCTGACGCCATGCCACGGGGTACGAAACCGTTCCCTTGCCACCCTTACCGTCGCCGATCAATCGCGCCTGAGCGCCTGTCATCAGGAACTGCTGCCCAGCGCCGTCAAAGCCGTCCTGAGCGATGGTGAACTGAACCGCCCACGATGCCACCGGCTTGGCACCCACGCCTGCACTGAGCGGCATGGCGGGAACATCAAAGAGCTTGATCTGACTGACCGCTTCCGGTGGAACCGAAACGCGCGCCAGGCCATCCGCGTACGAATCGCGGTACAGCGAACCCGAGGTACGCACCAACTGCGGCATGTGTGTATCGATGGTGCCGCCGCCGAGCCATGGGGTGTACGGACCCCACGAGAGGTATGAGAAGAATCCACCGGCGATGTTGGAAATCGTCAGCAGAGGAGCGTTGTCGCTGCCAATGGCAGGCGCATTCGCAACATCGCTGCGACGGCTCCATCCCGTGAAGTCACCGATCGTCACTGTGGACTGGAAGAACCCCATGCCGATCGCCAACAGACCAACCGACAGCACTCCGGACGCAAGACCAAATCCGGCGCCAATTGTCACATCGGCCAAGCGCGGGATAGAGAGATTCATCGGAATGAATCGATCCGTGAAGATGCGCAGAATTGCTAGTAGGGCAACGAATACGCCAACCAGTACCAGGCCCTTGGAGTACTCGCCAGCTGAACTGCTGAGCATGCGGTACGACAATGGTTCCCACACGCCGAAGGCGATCGCGCCGGAGGTGACGACGCAGAGAAAGTGGACCAACGCGCTGAACGCGCCGTTGTTGGACCACCAGTAGGTGATGAGAAGGATGACTGCAATAGCGATGACGGAGATGATCACGGGGTGGTCCTTACTGCTTCTTCGGGCCGGTCGGCTTGACTGGCGTAGTGGCGACTGCGCCGGGGGTAGGGGCAGCCGCTGGCTTCACGGCACCCGCGGTAGGAGTTCCAGCTGGTGCCGGCGGCGGTGCAAAGATGCGTTTCACTTCATCAAAGCTGGTCTCGCCGTTACGCACCTTGATGAGTGCAGCATCCTGCAGCGATGGGCACTTGAAGGTGCGTCGAGCCTGCATGTACGCGCCTTTCACATCACCCGTAGCAAGTACGGCGCGCGACTCATTATCCAAGGGGAGTGCTTCAACAACCGCGCAGCACCCAAGAAATCCAACTCCCTTACAGGTTGGGCAATCAACCGGTTGATCCTTGATCAGCACCTTGCCACTCTGCTTATAAATCTGCACGGGCTTACCAGCGGCAATACCCAGCATCTTCTGTTCCGCTGGATTTGGCGTGTACGCAGCACGACACGTCAGGCACAATTTACGAACCAACCGCTGCGTCACCACCATGCGCAGCGCATCAGCCGCCGATTTGGGGTCACCCACCGACTTCAGCCAAGCAGCCAGAATGTCCGGCACGCTGTCTGATGGCATTCCAACATAGAAGAGCGTGGCACGAGCACCAGCTGCACACAGCACCTTGGAAGATCCAGCGTCTGCCACGTCAGCAGCAAACACCACGTCGGGTCCACGACGCACGATCGATTGCAACTGCGTACCGAAGTCACTCTTGGCTGCATCAAAGTCAGTGTGCTCAACACCCTCCACGACGCGCTCAAAGCGCCGCTCCAGCGTCTTGATATTGGAGGTGAGTGAGTCATGTCGACCCAAGAGCGCATAGGTCAGGGTGGTGAGACCTTGACCAGGACGCGCGCCAACCAACACTGTTCCGCGTGGGTCAGCCGTGATGGTGTCCACCAAGAGCTTCAGTTGCTGCTCACCCATTCCAACCTTCGCAAGCGGAATACTGAGTTGTTTCTCCCGCTCAAAGTCCACGCGAATCGATTCGCCTTGCATGGATCCAACGCTGGTAACGGTGAGGACAATCCGCGTTCCATCGCGGACAATTGGCACCGTGCCACGCTGGAATTTGCGGCGCTCGGCTGGGTCAAGTTCTGCAAACCCCTTCAGGAGATCCACCACGCGCGTGGCCAGTTCACCAGCGATCGGCTCGCGCTTGAAACGCATGGAATCAACCACTTGTTGAACCTGGGCGCCTTGCTTGGAGAGCGCAATCTCAACGCGGGTCGCACGCGCCTCCAACGCGGAGAGCAGTACCGCCTCAAGGCCGGTGTACACCTCAAACGCGGGATCCTTGCGATCAGGTGCCGCTTGTTCGCTGCGATCCTTCCTTTGGAATCGCAACGTGGCGCCAGCCTGTGCGTTCTTCGCCTTGCGATCCGCGGCCATCTTGCCGAAGTCAATATCAAGGAAGGTGAGCGGCTTGGCCTTGGTTCCCTTGAGTGCCTCATTGCGGAACTTCATGTACCACGTACACGGCGCTGCAAAGAAGGCAATCATCAGCGGGAAGCCAGCAAACCAGGTAGGAATCAACAGCGCACACAGCACTCCGGCCGTACCAAAGGCCAGGAAGATGGAAGCCCACTTCTGCGGCTTCAGATTGAAGTACGCAGCGTCCTTCTCCAACTTGGTTGAGACAAGAACTGCATACGGCACAAACGTGGCAAATGTCACGATCGGCTTGGCGATACTCATCAGAATCGCCGGCGAGGTTGCCTCTGCGAGGATAGAGCAGCCCGGAATGAAGAAGGCAGTCGGTAAGTTCACGATCAGGCTCCCTTGGCGAACGATGCGCCCTGCGAAATTCCCTTGAGGCGCATGCGCAGCTCCTCGGGCTTCGGCGTCGACTGCAGCGCGACGCTCTGATGGATGAATTCCTTCTCCACCAATTCAACCAATGCGGTGGTGAAGTCCTGCATGCCCGCGTCGCGCCCCTTGATGATGTCCAAGAGTTCGCCCTCGCGTGCTTCCAGGATGTACTTCTGAACAGCAGGGGTGTTGATCAGAATTTCCAGCGCTGGAATACGCGCAATGTGTGCGTGCAATGTCGGCAGGAGCTTTTGATAGACGATGGCACGCAAGTTGTAGGCCAACAGCTTGCGAATCTGCTCGCGTTCGTTCACTGGGAACAAGTCATAGATACGACCAAACGTCTGCCAGGCGCTGGATGCGTGGATGGTTCCAAACACCAAGTGACCGGTTTCGGCAGCGCGCACGGCGGCTTCAAACGTTTCGTAGTCACGCATTTCACCCACCAGCGCGATGTCCGGGTTTTCACGAACCAACGCGCGCAGTGCATCATTGAAATTGACGCAATCGATGCCGATTTCTCGCTGATTGATGGTGGCCTTGTCGTCCTTGAAGATGTACTCGATGGGATCTTCAATGGTCACGATGTGCACCTTGCGGCGTTCGTTGACGTACTGAAGCATGGCTGCGATCGAAGTGGACTTACCACTACCGGTCACGCCTGCAAAGAGCACCAGACCCTGCGAAAGAAGCGCTACCTCGCCAAGGCTGGGCGGAAGGTACAGGTCTTCAAACTTCTTGATGTTGCTGGTGATGAGACGCGCGGCGATCGAAACCTTGCCGCGGGCCATGAACATGTTCACGCGGAAGCGGTTCTTGTCGTCGTAGTCGTAGGCAAAGTCCATCGAGCCCTTGTTGCAGAAGACTTCCTGCTGCCCGGCATCGAGAACATCCTTGGCCACTTGGAACATCAGTTCCTGGGTGATGACGTCGGTCTCGATGTCCTTCAAGACACCGCGATGGCGGATGCGCGGCTTCAGGTCCGACTTCACAATAAGGTCGCTCCCGCCGAACTTGATGATCGCGGAGAGCCAAAGGGTCCAGGCCTTCATCCCGTCGCCGGCTTGCATGCCGCGGCGATCGAGTTGGATGGGGCTGGTGAGGTACTGCTTTCCGTCGTTGCCTGACACTCAGGTCACCTCCGCAAGGGGGACCCCGTACGGTTCCATCTGGACCGCAAAAAGGCGGGCGACGGGACATGGCCACACTGGCCATCCTCGGCAGGTTTGCGGGCATAGCCGTTCGCCTGGTCGACCACCCGCGGACGACCGTCGGGGGAGACCCGCAGGGTAGCACGAACTGCCGAAAGTGTGCCTCGCCCGTGAACGGCGCGGGCGGGCTCTGTAACATCCCGCAGATGGAGCACAAGATTGTCCAAGACGGAATCACCTTTGACGATGTCCTACTGATTCCGCGGTACAGCGAGATCACGCCGGAGTCTGCTGATACCCGGACACAGCTCACCAAGCGGATCAGCTTGAACATCCCGCTGGTCTCTGCGCCCATGGACACGGTGACCGAGTCTGCGCTCGCCATTGCATTGGCTCAAGAGGGCGGCATCGGCATCATCCACAAAAATATTTCGCCGGAGCGACAGGCGCTCGAGGTTCAGAAAGTCAAGCGAACCGAGAACGGAATCATCACCGATCCGGTCACGCTTTCGCCCACGGACACCGTGCAGCGCGCTCAGCAACTGATGGGCGAATACGGCGTCAGCGGATTTCCGGTGACTGAAGATGGCACGCGACGCACGCGCGTGGTTGGCATCCTAACCCGACGCGATATTCGCTTTGTAGATCATCCAGCCGAGACGCGCGTCCAAGACGTGATGACCAAGGACAAATTGGTGACGGCGCCAGCTGACACAACGCCAACACTTGCTGAGGCGATTCTCAATCGCGGTCGCGTTGAGAAGCTGTTGCTCATCGATACCGACGGACGCCTCGCCGGCTTGATCACCATGCGTGATATTGATAATTTCACCAAGCATTCACAGGCATGTCGCGACGGGCGCGGGCGCCTGCGGGTTGGCGCTGCGGTGGGAATCATGCAACTTGATCGCGTGGAGCGCTTGGTTGCAGCTGAAGTTGACGTGATTGTGGTTGACACCGCTCACGGTCACAGCCTGAACGTCATGCGTACCGTGAGTGAAATAAAGAAGCGATTCCAGATTGAAGTGATCGCTGGCAACGTTGGCACCGCTGATGGTGCTCGCGCACTGATCGATGCAGGCGCCGACGCTGTGAAAGCAGGAATCGGTCCTGGTTCCATCTGCACCACTCGCGTGGTGACTGGTGTTGGGGTGCCGCAAATCACCGCCATCATGAATGCCGTGGAAGGCGCACGCGGGCAAGTTCCGGTGATCGCTGACGGCGGCGTTCGCCTCTCTGGCGACATTGCCAAGGCCATCGCCTCGGGCGCGGGCTCCGTCATGCTGGGCAGCCTGTTCGCGGGCCTGGAAGAGAGCCCGGGCGAACTGGTGATTCATCGTGGACGACACTTCAAGACCTATCGCGGCATGGGCAGTGCTGGGGCTATGACGCTTGGCTCATCCGATCGTTATGGACAAGCATCCATCCGCGACAGCCGCAAATATGTTCCGGAAGGTGTTGAGGGCAGGGTGCCGTACCGTGGGCAGCTTGCCGATTTCGTGTATCAAATGGTGGGTGGACTGCGCGCCGCGATGGGCTATTGTGGTTGCAGTTCACTTGATGAGTTCCGAGCCAAGACCCAATTCGTCCGTGTTTCGGGCGCAACGGTCGTTGAAAATCACCCGCACGACATCCAAATCACTAAAGAGAGTCCCAACTACACTGTCACAGCAGTTGGGGACGAATGACCCAAGTCACACACGCCGGTGTGGCGGAACTGGCAGACGCAGCGGACTCAAAATCCGCCGGGCTCTAAACCCTTGCAGGTTCGATTCCTGTCGCCGGCATTGCGGAGGTCCGAGTAACAAGATCTTTCCCCCTTCTGGGGGGGTGGATTTGAACCCGGGTTTCCGCTACACTCCCCGATTCCCCCGCGCCGGCGATCGCCGTCGTGTTTGAGGGGCAACCCCGCTTGAGGGGCACATTAAGGAGCAGAACCGTGTACGCGATCTTCGAGGACAGTGGAACCCAAATCAAGGTGAACGTCGGCGACATCGTCGACCTCGATACGCGCGAGGTGGCAGATGACGCCACATCACTGACCTTCGACAAGGTGCTCGCGGTTGGCTCTGGCGACGGAACCGCTGCCAAGCTCGGCATGCCGTACCTCAAGGGCGCAACCGTTGTTGCCTCGATCGTCGGCGACGTGCAGGGCGACAAGCTCCGCACCGGCAAGTACAAGCGCCGTAAGGGCTATCGACGCCAGGCTGGACATCGTCAGGATTACTTGCGCGTTGAGATCACAGCTATTCAGGCTGCGTGATCATCGCACGCTGAATGCGTGAGCGGTACTTGGGCCTTACGACGGACCCCAACTGCCAAACCGCGCATTTCCAGTTGATTTGACAGGATTTACTCCTCGCGATCCGCGCACTGCTCGGATCGCGAGGTTGTTTTTGCAACATCGTTTGCTGCGAGCGACAGAATGATTCTGTTGGTGTGCATCAAGCGCTGCTACCATCGCGCCGTGGACATACAGCCGCCGCAAGCCTCACGGCTTGGGGAGGAAAGTCCGGACACGATTGGACACAGTGGTGGCTAACGGCCACCCGTGCGCGTGGGCGCGCATGCGGGACAGTGCAACAGAAAGTAAACCGCCGAACGGCGCCTTCGGGCGTGCGTGGTAAGGGTGAAACGGTGCGGTAAGAGCGCACCGCCTGACCGGTGACGGCCAGGGCATGGCAAACCCCACTGCGTGCAAGCGCAAGCAGTCTCGGTCGACGGTTTCCGTCGACGCCCGTGTCCACGGGTATCGGGGCGGGTCGCGTGCTGGAGCCAGTCGGTAACGGCTGG
>JBIKZY010000115.1:0-7223 GCA_044354475.1 Phycisphaerales bacterium | reverse complement strand
CGCGGCGGCGCCTGGGGCTACGACACGAACTACGTGCGCTCCTCGTTCCGCATCGGTACCTCGCCCGGCGGCGCGGACCCCAACATCGGTTGCCGCGTCGCGAGGAACCCCTGATTGCTTTACATTCCTCTCTTTCCTCTTTCCTCTTCCTCTCTCCACCCTCACATTGATTTCGCGTTCGCAGCCTAACCCCGCGATCCCCCGCTCCACCCCGCAATGCGCCGAAGGCAACTTCGGCGCATTGCTCACTTTAGATTTCTACTTCGCGCCCCTCCGCACTCGAGCGGTAAATGCCGTCCAGCACCGACTGCACCCGCCGACCCGCGGCAGCGTCCGCATGCGCGGGCGTGCCGTGCTCCGCGAGTGCCTTGAACATCCGGTATTGCTCGTCCCACGCATCGTGCTCCACGTTGCCTGATGCGAATTCCGGCGTCAAATCCGCCACCTTGCCGCCCGCTTCGGTGGCGATGGTGAATTGCTTTCCAAAGATCGGGAAGAAGCAGCCGCCCTTATCGCCAAAGACAGTGATGCCGTTCGCCATCTGCTTGTCGTCCACGTTCATGGCCCAGGTGACATTGACTTCAATGGTGAGCCCGCCCGCGCAGCGCACCAGCGCAGTGGCGTGATCCTCAACATCGCAGACGCCCTCAAATTTCGGCGGCCCCGCCCACATGTTGGTGTAGACGTAGTCCTTCATGCGCCGTCCGAAGTTTGCATAGGTGACGCCGCTCACGCGCTGCGGCGTGGCGTTCCCCGCCAAGAACAGCGACAGGTCAATCACGTGCACGCCAAGATCGATGAGCGGACCGCCGCCCGACATGGCCTTGGTGGTGAACCAGCCGCCGAGGCCGGGCACGCCGCGGCGCCGGTACAGGCTGCACTTCATGTGATAGATGTTGCCAAACGTACCCGCATCAATGAAGTGCTTCACGTTCCTGCTCGCCGGCGTACTGCGCGAGACGAAACCCATCTGCAGGCGACCCTTGGTTCGTTCCAGGACGGCGATGATCTTGTCGCACTCCGCAACATTGAGAGCCATCGGTTTTTCCAGGAATACCGTCTTGCCGGCTTCGAGCGCCTCGCATGCCACCTGCGCATGGTCGATGTTGGGGACCGCCACCACCACGGCGTCCACTTCCTTCATGGCAAGCAGCTCTTTGACGGACGCGCAGGCTCGGGTGCTACCGTGCTTCTTGCTGAACGCGGCTCCCTTGGCGGGGTTCACGTCCCACACGCCGGCGATGGGAATTCCGGCTCGTGTTGCCGTGTCCGCATGCACATTGCCGATCGCACCAGCGCCGATGATTCCGAGGTTCATTCCCATAGTCACGGAAAGATAGCCGCGTACCTGCCTCCGTGCGCTCGCACACGCGCCCGCTCCGTGCCTACTATCCGCGCATGTCTAGACCACGGACGGTCATTGTCGGCGCCGGCATTGTCGGCCTCACCACTGCGTATTTCCTGGCCCGCGCTGGTCGCGAGGTCATTGTTCTTGATCGCGACGAGATTGGCGACGGTGCCAGTTACGGCAACGCCGGCTTGCTTTCCATCGGTCATTACCCGCTCACTCGCCCCGGCGTCAGTTGGCGCGGTTTCAAGTGGATGTTCGACCGCAACGCGCCGCTCTTCATTCGACCGCGCCCCGACGCGGACTTGCTGTCATGGCTCTGGACCTTTCATCGCCACTGCAACCAGTCATGGCTCGATCGCTGCATGAAGGAATTGTGCGCGATGGGTTTCCCAACGCTTGAACTCTTCGAAGAGATCATTGCCGTGGAAGGAATCGAATGCGATTACCGCCGCGACGGTTGGCTTGATGTAGTACTGAAGAAAGAGAACATGGCGTCCGCCGAGGCAGAGGCGAAGACGCTGGTTCCGCATGGCTATTCACACACGGTGATTTCTGGCGATGAATTGCGCCGCCGCAGCCCGTGCTTCACTGATGAAGTTGCCGGCGCGGTCTGGTACCGCGACAGCGCGCATTGCAGCCCTGGGGATTTCATGATGGGGCTTGGTGCAGCATGCGCGCGGCTCGGTGTGGAGATTCGTACCTCGTGCACGGTGGCGGGTTTGGAGCGCGATCGATTTGGAAAGGCTGCGGGTGTTCACACGTCGCGCGGCGAAACGATAGAAGGTTCAGCGGTCGTCATCACTGCTGGTGTGTGGAGCGACGCGCTCACCCGTGATATGGGGCTTGATATTCCCATGCAGGGCGCGCGCGGATATCACCTGCAATATGAGGGCATTCCGCAGTTGCCCTTCACCGGATGCGTCCTGCACGAAACATTCGTTGCCGTCACGCCGATGCATGAGCAACTACGGTTGGCGGGCACGCTTGAGATTCAGCCGCTCGGTCGGCCATGGATGCGCAACCGGCTTGAGATGTTGCCAGCGGGTGCGAAGCGCTATATCAAAGGTATTGAGCAGGGCACACAAGTGGCCGAATGGGCGGGGTACCGCCCGTGCACCTCGGACGGAATGCCGGTGATCGGTGCAGTTCCTGGTACGCCCGGGCTCTTCGTTGGCGCCGGTCATGCCATGATGGGAATGACGCTTGGTCCCATCACTGGCAAGGTGCTTTCCGATATGGTGATGGGCGCGCCGCCGCCACTCCTTCTGCCGATGGCAGATCCGGCGCGGTATGCGATCAATGGTGGATCAACTGCTCGCTATGAAGGATCTGCGCCAGTGAACGGCGCGCCGCGCGAGACCGCCGGCTTGCGTAGCTGATTACTTGTTGCTCTTGCTATCCGCTGCGTTGCTGTTGTTTCCCGCCGCGTTGCTGTTGCCATTGCCGGCAGCCTTGCTCTCGTAGGCCTTCAGCTGCTCCGTCAGGTCGGCAACGTAGTCAGCGGCAGTGGGCCCCAGACTCTTGGCTGTATCGATCGCGCGGCGCATGAAGTCTGCCGCCTTGGTGAAGTCGCCTTTTAAACTCCAGGCATACGCCAGTTCCGCCAGCACTTGTGGATTTGCGGGGCCGGCTGCGGAAGTCACATCAGTGAGCCAAGTGATGGCAAGATCAACGCGCCGATCAGCAACATCCGGAAGATGCAGCACGCTGGTGGCAACAAAGTTGCGAAGTGCGGGGTCTTCCTTGATCAGTTCCGCGCACAAGGCATACGCCGCCTCGCTACGCCCAGCGACAAGCAGAATTTGCGCCTTCTGCACCTTGGACTGCATTGCTTCTTCGCCCGTGCTGGCAGCGATCTCCGCATCAATGAGTGCAACGGCCTTGTCCCAGTCCTTGCTATCGATCGCCTTGGTCATGTCATTCTGCCGACCCATGGCCTTCATCTCTTCGGCAACAGAGTCTTCGAAGGTTTGCTTGGCAGTCTTCGGGTCCCATGTTCCATCAACGATCTTGGCAAGCGGCGCATCCATTTCCATTGGATGACCGATCCACTGCACCACACCTTCCTTCACAATGAACGCCGTAGGGATTCCGCCTTGCCCGGAAGCCTCCATGTATGCCTTGTGCGTGGAACGATCTGGATCAGTGGCCAGCGTGTAGCGAGCCTTCTGCTTCCATTCGTCCTTCTCCAAGAACGTTCGAACCGTCTCTACTTTTTCGTCACTGACGCCAACGATCACCACGCCCTTACTCTTCATGTCTTCCGCAAGTTTGGTGAGGTGCGGCATGCTTTGCCGGCAGGGTGGGCACCAGGTGGCCCAAAATTCAATCACGTACACCTTGCCGGGTTCAAAGAACGTGGGCTTCTCGCCGCGCACGAAATCGGAGATCTCTGGGATCGGCGCTTTCGAGCCGATGGAGAGCGCGAGCGTGGTTGGAGCCGCTGGTGCTGCCGGTGCAGCTTGAGTAGCAGCCGGCGCCTGCGAGATGATCGCGGCGAGAAGAACATGCAGCATTGGGTCAGTCCTTTCGAGGTGTCGTTCGAGCCGTTACTTACCGGTTGGTGCGCCGGCTGGAGGTGCTGGAGGCGCTGGAGGAACAGGTGCACCAGCCGGAGGCATTGGAGCGCCCGGTCCGCGCGGTGCGCCCGGACCACCTGGTCCGCGTGCGCCGCCTGGGCCCATCGCGCCGCCCGGACCGCCTGGTCCACCCGGTCCACCCGGTCCACCCGGTCCACCCGGTCCACCCGGTCCACCTTCCATGCCCATCGACTTCATCATTTCACCCTGCATCGCCTGAGCGAACGCGGAGTTAGCTTCTTCGATGGTCTTGAACTTGCCGTCCATGACCTCCTTCGCGGTCGAAGCGGCGGCTGTCTTGATCGATGTACGCATCGTCTCGCCCATCATGTTGGCCATCATGGCCATTTGCGCGCCTTCGTCACCCTTCATGCCGGACGACTTGTCGAAGTCAAACCACCACTTGCCATCGGCCTTCACCACGGCGGTCGGCTGACCGGTTGGCTTGCCCTCAGCATCACTCGCCAAGATCATTGCAGCGGAGTCGCCTTCCATCTTCACTTCGAACTTCGCGCCATTGACTGGCACTGGAATCGGCATCGATCCAGCTTTGCCGAACTTCGTTGTGGTGGCGGTGACGACAGGCTGCATGTCTTCAATGAGAGCTGCAGCAACGCGGATCGAAATGTTGCCACCCTCGTTGGCTGAACGCATGGCGCGGACGAGTCGGAGCATGGCTCCTGGGTCCTTGCTGGCGTTGGGGAGGAAGGCGATGATTTCATCGGTGCTCGCAAATCCCTCGGGAGTCATTGCTGGGAACACCTTCTCGGCAGCAGGGCTCAGCTTGGCAGCTGGACGAGCAGGACGCGGAGCGCGAGGAGCCGTGGTGGCATCCGGTGCAGCTGCTGGAGGAGCTACCGGTGGAGTGGCGCTCGGTGCGGCATCCTGACGGAACGAAGTCTTCTTGGTCGGCGCAGTGCCGGCCTCATACTTCTTGAGCGTTTCCTTCAGTTCGTCAGCCATTTCGCCATCTGCATTCTCAATGGCCTTTTTCTGCCACTCAATCGCCTTGGCCTTGTTGCCAGACTCCCAGCACGCGCGGGCCATGGTGTCCATGATCGAACCGTCTTCACCCTTGCTTGCAGCAACGGCCTGCGTAGCTACATCCATGGCGAATGAAAGATCGCGGTCAGTGACTTTCTCATTATCAAGCACGAACCACGCCATTTGATTCAGCACCATGGCATTGTCGTTGTTGGCTGCGGCAACTTCGCGTCCGAGCTTGTAGGCATCGGCTGGCTTCTTGGCATCGGTGAGTAGCACCTGGAACTTGTTGGCCTGCATCGAAGGCTTCGCGCGCGACGGAGCTGCGGCAATGTCTTCATCCATCATCTTGATGACGCCATCCCAATCGCCAGTCTTGCGGGCTTTCGCCATGGTGCTGCGCCGCGCCATTTGCTGGCGCGTCATGGCAATGTCCTTCTCAAACTCGACCTTGTAGTCGGCAGCGTTCCACGTGCCGGCAACGATCTTTGCTAGTGGCTCATCCATGCTCATCGGGTGGCCGATCCACTGCACCTTGTCGTCCTTGATGACAAAGGCAGTTGGAATCCCGTTCTGGGCGGCGGCTTCCATGTACTGCTTGTACGTCGAGCGATCCGGATCAGTGGCGAGGTTGTAGCGCGCCTTCTGCTTCCACTCGTCGGTGTCGAGGAACTTGGTGACGGTCTCAACCTTCTCGTCGCTGATGCCAACGATGACAACCGAGTCCTTGTACTTCTCAGAAACATCGCTGAGGTGCGGCATGCTCATGCGGCACGGTCCACACCAAGTGGCCCAGAATTCCACCACGTACACCTTGCCTGGTTCGAACCACTTTGGCTCGGTGCCACGAACAAACTTCTCGATCATTGGCTTGGGGGCAGCGCTGCCGATGGTCATCGGCTCCGGCGCGGCGTCCGCCTTCGGGGTGTCTTGCGCCGTGACAGCAGCGGTGCAGATGAGAGCGAACGCTGCGGCCTGCGCGGAGCGCCAGGAGAACGACGAAAGTGTGCTTTGCATGATGTTGACCTGCATGAGTGGCATGGTTGCGCCATCGGACGCAATCGAGTGGGGCGAAGATACCACTCCTGCCCCTCATGCACCGCGCCTTTGGGGCAGCAGGCGTATCCTGCCGCCGCTCACTGAGCACGCCCGAGAATCTCCCCTCCACCGCACTCTGCACCGCCATGTCGAACGCCCCCGCCAACACCGCCGCCGCCCGGATCATCGATGGGAAGGCACTTTCTGAGACCGTCCGCAACAGCCTGCGCTCGCGGATCGCAGCGGCGGGGCGCCCGGTTCGTCTTGACGCACTGTTGGTGGGTGACGATCGCGCAGCTGGCATCTATGCGATGAACCAAGCGACCACCTGCGCCGAGGTTGGCATTGAGTATGTCCTGCATCGACTTCCCGCGGGCGCGTCTGCTGATGACATTGCGGGTCGCGTGCTCCTACTCAACGTCGACGATGCGGTACGCGCGTTGATGGTGCATCTACCACTTCCGGAAGCCGTTGACACGGAGCGGATTCAATCGCTCATCAGCCCTGACAAGGACGTGGAAGGTGTCAATCCTGCCAACATCGGTAATGTTGTCTATGGCAGGCGAAGTCTTGTGCCATGCACGGCATTGGCAACGCTGGAGATGATTGAGTCCACCGGTATTCAGTTGCGTGGTAAGCGATGCGTGGTAGTTGGCGCGAGCAACATTGTTGGCAAGCCAATTGCCGTGCTGTTGATGCGCACCGAGGCGACGGTGCACTCCACCAATAAGTTCACTCCGGACTTACCCGCGTTGTGTCGCACCTGTGATGTAGTCATCGCTGCGTGTGGCGTTCCACAACTATTGAAAGCGGATTGGATCAAGCCGGGCGCAGTGGTGATCGATGTTGGCATCAATCGAATTGATGGTCCGGATGGCAAGAAGATCACGGTTGGCGATGTGGACTTTGCGGCGGTACGTGGCGTTGCTGGGTGGATATCGCCAGTTCCCGGTGGTGTTGGGCCCATGACGGTTGCCATGTTGCTGCGCAATGTGGTCGACGCTGCGCTGCGCTGAGCGTTGCTGCACCGGTTCTGTCACGCGAGCAGTCGAGCCGCTTCTTCATACTTCGAACGCGTCTCGCGGAGTACTTCAGCAGGCAGCACGGGTCCGGGCGGTTCCTTGTGCCATTCGCCGCGCGTGACTCGTTCGAGCAGCCAATTGCGTAGGTATTGCTTATCGAAACTGGGTTGATCGCGGCCCGGCGCGTATCCAGCGACCGGCCAATAGCGGCTGGAATCGGGGGTGAGCACTTCGTCAACCAACATCAGT